>JANZYW010000059.1 GCA_026413325.1 Bacteroidia bacterium
GATCTGTTCGCAGCCGTTGAGTGCGAAGTTCGCTCGGATGCGCCCCCACGGCCCCGTACCTGTAGCCTGGAGATTCGAGGTCTGCCACTGGGTATTTCGATCTGTAGCAGTGGTGAGTGCACTGGTCATACGGGTACGCTGGCCTTCAGTGAAAATGTCTAACGAAGGATCATCTAAGTAATCCATATAGTTACGCACTTGGTCGGGCCGATCTCCCCCTATGGCAGCGATATTCTCCTGGCAGCTATTTTGCCGTCGGGCTGAGCCATAGTTTTGCTGACCAGTCGGGGGTGTATCACACACTCGATCACCTCCGCTGGAACAGTTGCTACTTGTGGTACCTCCACATCCACCTTGGAAAGTGTGGGCCAAATTCAAATAATGTCCTATCTCATGGGTAGAAGTCTGGCCTCCACCCGTGTTCCCAAAAACAAAAGATGCGACAACGACACCTTCATGGACATCAGAAACATTGTCAGGATAGGTAGCAAATCCTAAGACATCTCCGCTGGTTGGACAACCAGATGAAGCTGAACATATACGCCGAATAACCCATATATTAAGATATTTATTCCGAGGCCAGCCCACATTGCTCTTCAGAGTAGAGGCATTGGCCAGAGACCCACTCATATAAACTGTGGCCTCGGAGAGCCCAGCAGCCGTGTAGTGCACGTAGTTGACCCCTGAATGGGGATTTTGATTGGGATCCTTGGTCGCCAGCGAAAACTCAATCCGAGTGTCTACGCCAGAGCTGTACCCTTTGGTATAGGGACGTTTTCGAAAATCATTGAAAAGCTGCTCCATCTGAAGCAAGACCCGGCTGAGGGGTAGGCTATCTGACTGCCCTGCGCCCGAGTGAATAATATGTACTACCACCGGCACGACATACTGTGACTCCAGGCAGAGATTATCGGTACGGAGCTGAGGGCCGTTTCGCTCGACCCACACGGCTAAAGCACTTTCCAGAGCCTCCCGAGCCTTTGCGATTTCGGGATTATCAGCTTCCAGTTGAGCTTGATACGCATCCGTACCGCAAATAAGAGTAGATTGTGCCCAAAGGGTCACACCCAGCAAGAGTAGGAAGTAGCGCATGAAACAAATATACTGCTATTCTCTTGACTCCCCCTTAGATAGCTGCCTATAGTTACTTTTGAAGGATGAAGCTCAGAGCCTTTTATGTAGGAGATGCCCCCAGTAGCGATCCCCGCGCACCTCGTATCCCTTCCCTACCTGATTCTCCAGAACCCTTCACCGTATATCTTCTCCCCTCTAAGGGCACTTCTCTCATGAAACTGTACCCTTGCCTCATTTATAATCCTAAAAAAGCCACAAAGTATCCCGATCAATACTATGACCCCAAAGAGGTATCATACGCCCAACTTCTTTTAGCCTGGAAGACTTACGTTTTACGCAAATGGTGCAAAAGAAAATGGAGAATATCTCTATTAGAAAAGGCCCCTTCTATTTACTACTTCGCTTTTGACGAAAAGTTAAGATTGATTGATTATAATCCCGCTCTCAAGTCTGCGGTCAAACTCCTCAGGGGCACTTCTCCTCGAAGGGGGCAGGCGGTGATGGACCTCATCCTCCCAAGCAACCGAGAAGCCTTTCAGGAAGAGCTACGCCTCCTTCGGGAGGGACATGCGCTCCAGGTCCAGCGTCCGATTGGTTCGCGCTATGCGGAGATTTGCCTGATTCCCCTCCGTCCTGCGGAAGAGGGCAGGGGTATATACGGCTATTACGCCTTAGACACGACTCTCTACCGACAACTCATAGAATCTACTATCTCTCAGCAAGCCCTCCAGGAAAACATTCTCTCGCACTTAAGGGAAGGTATCCTTGTTTTGGACAAAGAGAGGAAAATCACCTATCTGAATCCCGCTGCTGAAAGTATGTTGGGAGGCACTACGGTAGGTTGGTTAGGTCAGTCGCTTCCTTTTCCCTCTACCCAAAAAGCCTTTTTCTATCAAAAACGACTTCTCCTTCCTACTTATGTGACTTTGGACGAGAAGGGAGAAACGCTTCTGGTACTACGTGATATTTCAGACCTCTGGCAAGCAGAGAAACTCAGTCAACTATTCCGGACAGCAGTGGAGGAGGGGGTCTTTGGCCTGCTGATATTCCAAATCCGAGACCAGAAAGTGGAAAACCTGTTCCACAATACTACGGCTCATCGCTGGCTACAACTTCCCCGGTCAGACTACGTTGAAGTCCTTCAGTCATTTCTCCCCAAGAGGGAAAAGCTCCGATTCCAGAAGGTCCTCCAAACTGGAGAAACCGCAGAATTTCTCCTAAGAGCGGCTTATGCAAGGTATGGCTGGTCTCATCTTCACTGCTCGATATTTCCTGTACAAATAGAGGAGCCCACGGGTCTAGCAGCATACTGGCTCTGCGTATTACACAACCAGACGGAAATCTATCGGGCCTTGAGGAAACAAAATGAATTGGAGCGCCGACAGAATCAGCTCATTCTCGAAGCACTCGAAAAGGAGCGACAGCATCTCGCAGAGGAGCTCCATGACAATGTAGGTATGCTGCTCAGTGTCTTAAAGATGGAGTTTTCCGCTCTTGTTCCCCTCATCTCTTCGGATGAATCCTTAAAAGGGCGTCTGGCTGCTCTCTCTCAACGGCTAGATGAGGTAACTCAGCTGGTCCGCCTTACAAGCCACCAACTCATGCCTCCACTGGTCGAGCATTTCGGACTACTCCCCTCCTTAGAGGGGCTTATCCGTCGCGTATCCCTTACTTCTCCTGTACAAATCACCTTGGAGGTAGTAGGAGATGAGGTACAGCTCCCCTTCATGAAAGTAATACAGCTCTACCGTATCCTCCAGGAGCTCATCAATAACACGCTGAAACATGCAGGTGCACGGAAACTCTACATTAGCTTACATTATCAGAAAAAGAATCTCCTGATAGAAGTATGGGATGATGGGAAAGGTTATTCGCCTCATTCTCTCCAGGGAGGTGGGATCGGTCTGAGAAATATCTTAGGGCGGATCCAAGTCTTGCGGGCTCGATGGGAGAATCTTTCTTCACCTGGAAAAGGAGCTCATTATCGAATCGACGTTCCACTTCCTCGTAAAAAGTATTAATTTTGTGGCCGATGGAGACCGAGTCGATTCGACTTTTTGTCGTAGATGATCACCCCTTGATTACGCAAGGTATCGTGGGCCTTTTCACGAATACTACTGATGTAGTTGTAGAGGGTGTAGCACATACCTTAGCTGAAGCGAAAGAGATACTTCAAGAGCGAGGCGAGCGCTTTCAAGTCGCCCTGGTAGATATCCGGCTCCAGGATGGAATGGGAATGGAACTCGTCCGATATATAGCCCGACACTACCCCCACATCAAATCTATCGCTCTTACCATGTATGATACAGAAGAGTATCTGCGGGCTATGATCCAAGCAGGAGCGATGGGATACATTCTGAAAAACACCACCCGGGAAGAATTGTTAGAGGCCATGCGAGCCGTTTTACAGGGGCACTACTACTTTTCTCAATCTACTCAGGACGTAATAGGTCATTACATCCTCCGACAAGAGAAAAATACTACCCGCAATCGAGGTGCAGCTCCTGCGACCGAGGGGGTTCATCTTACTCGCCGAGAACGGCAAATCCTCGAGCTTATCGCACAGGAGCTGACAAACGTCCAAATTGCCGAGAAACTGGGGCTTTCCCCACGCACAGTTCATACTCACCGGCGAAGCCTCATGCAGAAGTTAGGCGTAAAAAATTCTGCTGGGCTGGTACGCTACGCCATCGAGGCAGGGATAGCAAGTCCACGGTCCTGACTTCGCATGCACCGGCTCCATCTCGAAGCCACCCCCAAACCTCCCTCCGACCTTCGCTGGATAAACCCCTGGCAAGTCGAGTGGCATGGGGTCCGACTCTACCTTTTACAGCATGAGCCAGGGAAACTCATCGTGCGCACAGGGGGCCAGATTGTCGAGGTCCACTGGCAGCTTCCTGTTCATCGGTATCTCGAACGCGTAAAACTACCTTCCTCCCAGCGAACGGCCAACTGGGAGCTTCGAGCCCCTATGCCAGGCCTTATCCGTGAGATTCGCGTAAAGGAGGGGCAAGAAGTAACTTCCCATACCCCGGCGATCGTCCTGGAAGCCATGAAAATGGAGAATCTCCTCTTTACTCCCGCGGAAGGCTTTATTGAATCTATTTTGGTTGCTCCCGGGCAAGCTGTGGAAAAGGGGGCCCTACTGCTCCGGCTTCGTCCCCATGCGGATTGACGTCCTCACAGCTATCCCCGAGTTCTTTCGCTCTCCTCTCCAAACCTCCATCCTTAGCAGGGCCCAGAAAAAGGGAGTGTTATTAGTCGGCATCCACGACCTCCACGCTTACTCACCCGATGGTCGAATCGATGCTCCGCCGTATGGAGGGGGAGCGGGTATGGTGATTCGCGTCGATATCGTCGTACATGCACTTCGTTCCCTTCAAAAAGAACGTGTTTATGAAGAAATCATCTATCTCACCCCAGATGGAGAACGGCTCAGCCAGTCCCTTCTCAATCGGCTTTCGCTGGCTTCCGCTCTCCTCCTCATCGCAGGCCACTATAAAGGGATAGATGATCGTATCCGTCACTTTGTCACACGAGAAATATCTATCGGAGACTATGTCCTTACAGGGGGAGAGCTGCCTGCATTGGTCTTGATCGATGGGATAGCTCGCCTACTCCCAGGTGTGCTCTCCGACGAAAGCTCTGCACTCGAAGACTCTTTCCAGGATGATTTACTCTCACCCCCCATTTACACCCGCCCCCGGGAGTTTGAAGGCCTTCGGGTACCTGATATTCTTCTAAGCGGAAATCATCGGGCTATCGAGCAGTGGCGCATGAAAATGAGCCAAGAACGCACTCTCGCCAGGCGCCCTGAGCTTATTCCGGAGGATGCCGCTCCCCCCCCTCCTCCAACGCACGTCGCAGAAGACGCATTTCAGCGAGATAAAAACGAGCCAGCTTCTCCGGGGGAAGCACTTTCTTGAACTGCTCATGGTAACTCCTGCGAACCTCCACCTCTCGCTGCCAGAGCTGTAGATATATCCCACTCACGCTATCTCGATACGCCTCTGCGGAAAGGTACGGACGCTGAGATTCTATCCGATGGAGGCGCTCTCTCACCGCCTGCCTTCCTTTCTGTAGCTCTGCATCTCGGGCATTGTAAATGGGCCAGAAGGTTTGGGCTTCCTCTGGTAAAAGCTCCATCTGCTCCGAAATAAAAGCTATCTGAAGGCTCTTAATCCGCTGCATATGTCTACGGGGCTGAGAACCCTCCTGAAGGGGCGTAGTGCATGTTCCGTAATAACGTGGCTTATTTCCATGGGACTGAGACCACCCCATCTCCCACCCCCATCCCAGCAGCACAAAAGATACTGCCCATCTCATCGTCCTCATAAGTCTATAGGGAAAAAGGCAGCTACCTCACTCCATGCCTCCGCTTCAGAAAGTAGCACTTCCGGCTCCCCCCCTTTTTTCATAAAATATAGCCAGGAAAATAGCCAAATGCCCATCCATACCAGGAAAACAAGCCCCGCCTGCCGCTTGCTGCGCCGCAGCTCTCTCCGCTGAATGCGAATCACAAGCTCTTTCCACTCCATGTAGGATTAGACACTCTATCGAAACTGAAGGTTTAATGTCTCCCAAAACTGACTATGCTCGCTCCTATGGAACACCTCCTCTAAAAGACAGCTGAAGGCCGAGTAGAAGAAACTCTAAAGTATGCTGGCTACGCAGGATGCCCTTCTGGAGAGGAACTGGTCAATCGCTGAAATACCTCCTCGAGAGGAAGCTGCCTTTTCTCTAATCGAAGTAAAGGAACCCCTTGCTGAACAGATGCCTCATAAATGAGCTGTCGCACATCTGCAGCTGTGGAAGCCCTGATCCGCCAAAGGTGAGGCCCCATCGAGGAAACCTCCGCCGTATCACCCAAGAAGTCCCACCTCAGCGGCTGTCCAGCCGTTTCTACTACGTATTCCTGACGACCCAGGTGGGTATCCAGCTCCGCAAGCGAGGCATCTAAAACCAACTTTCCTTGATGGAGAATGAGCACTCTATCTGCGATAGCCTGAACCTCGGCTAAGATGTGCGATGAAAAGATAACCATGTGAGAACGACCCAGCTCTCGGATAAGACGCCGAATCTCTACCACTTGATTAGGATCTAAACCACTGGTGGGCTCATCTAAAATAAGGAGAGGCGGGTCATGCAAGAGCGCACTGGCTAAGCCTACCCGCTGCCGATAGCCACGGGATAAAGAAGCCAAGAGCTTGTGTGCTTCCTGTCTAAGCCCCACTTGCTCGATTACCTTTTCTACTCGATCCCGCAGACGCTTGCCCCAAAGCCCATATAGCCGTCCCCGAAAAAGAAGGTACTCCCGCACATACATATCCAGGTATAAGGGGTTGTGCTCTGGCAGGTAGCCGATATGCCGCTGAATCTTTCTCAAGTCTTCGGGTAAATGCCAGTTATCCAGAACCACCTCTCCACGAGTCGGACGAAGATAACCCGTTAGTATCTTGAAGGTAGTAGACTTTCCTGCTCCATTAGGCCCCAAGTAGCCATACACGCCTGGTTTCTCTAATACGAAGGAAACCCCATCCAAAGCAAGTTGAGAGCCATAGGCCTTTGTAAGCTCCTGAACAGCCAAACGCATCACACTTGCAAAAGGAGGCGGATGGGGTCCTCCAATAGCTCCTTTACCCGTACCAGGAAACTCACAGCTTCTTTGCCATCGATAACTCGGTGGTCATAAGATAGGGCGACATACATCATCGGGCGCACTGTTACCTGTCCATTCAGAGCTACTGGCCGCTCTTGAACCTTGTGCATGCCCAAGATGGCTGTCTGCGGAGGATTCAAAATCGGTGTGGAGAGAAGAGAACCAAATACACCTCCATTTGTAATCGTAAAAGTGCCTCCCTGCATTTCCTCGATGGTGATTTTGTTCTGCCGAGCGCGAGCCGCTAAATCAGCTATCACACTCTCTATCTCTGCCAAAGACAAGCTATGCGCATTGCGAACCACCGGCACTACTAAACCTCGGTCGGTGCTCACAGCGACACTGATATCAGCGTAGGAAAAGTATATCAGCTCATCTTCATGGAGCTGGCTATTCACCTCTGGAAACTCTAAAAGAGCAGTAGCACACGCTTTGGTGAAGAAACTCATGAATCCAAGCCCTACCCCATGCTTCTCTTGAAAGCGCTCTTTGTACGCTTTCCGAAGCTCAAAAATGCGACTCATGTCTACCTCATTGAAGGTGGTGAGCATGGCTGTTTGATTCTTTGCGGCGAGGAGACGGCGAGCGATAGTTTGACGGATGGGGGTGAGCTTCTTTCGCGTCTCTTCGCGAGCTGAGGAAGCGTGTTTTTCAATGGAAGGAGGAGGGGGTGCAGGACTGATTTCGGGACTTGGGGTAGTGGCCACAGAAAGAGCATCTGCTTTGGTTACTCGCCCTCCAGGTCCCGTCCCGGAGACGCGAGAAGCGTCTACTCCCTTCTCCTCCAGGATACGAGCTGCTGCCGGCAGTACCATCGACACTTTCTCCCCTCCAGCAGGGGTAGCAGTGGCCAGCGCAGCGGGAGCCTCTCCCGCGGAAGCAGAGGCAGGACGCGCTGCAGACGGGTCTATCCGAGCGATCACACTTCCTACCGGAACCTGGCTGCCAGCCTCCACGAGAATCTCCAAGAGACCCGCCTGCTCTGCATATACCTCTAAGGCAGCTTTGTCTGATTGAATCTCCGCTATAAGTTCGTCTTTCTCTACCCAGCTACCCGTGGGCTTGTGCCATTTATCCAGTAGAACTTCCGTCACGGATTCTCCTGGACTGGGAACTCGGATTTCTATCATACACGTTCGACTACGATATCTAAAGCACGACGAAGGATATAGTTCTGCTGCCGCAGATGATGGCTATGGGATCCAGTAGCTGGACTGGAAGCCTCTCGCCGAGCTATGGGCTTGGGAATAGGGAATCCCTGCTCACTAAACTTCCTCAGAATAAACCCCCAGTATCCCATGTTGATAGGCTCTTCCTGGACCCAATAGACCTCCTCTATATGGGAATGCTCGGAGAGAACCTGCCGAATCTCCTCTTCTGGGAAAGGGTACAGCTGCTCCAGCCGAACGATAGCGGTGTCCTTCTTTTGGTGCTCCCTGCGAGCTTGAGCGAGATCAAAGAAAATCTTCCCTGTGCAGAAGATAAGCCTACGAGCCTGCTCTGGCGATACTTCTGGATCTGGGAGTAGGGGCCGAAACTGTCCTTCTGTTAGGTCCACAAGAGAGGTGACACATTCAGGATGCCTGAGAAGACTTTTAGGCGTGAAAATAATCAACGGACGGCGGGTAACACTCCGTACCTGACGACGAAGTGCGTGAAAAAGGTTCGCAGGATGCGTAAAGTTGCATATAAACATATTATTTTGTGCAGCGAGGTTGAGGAATCGTTCCGCTCTCGCGCTGGAATGTTCTGGCCCTTGCCCTTCATACCCATGGGGAAGGTACAACGTCAGACCGTTGAGCCGTTGCCATTTGGATTTGGCGGCACTCAGATACTGATCTATGATGATTTGGGCCCCATTTGCAAAGTCCCCAAACTGCGCCTCCCATATCACCAAGGTATGGGGGGAAGCAAGTGCATAACCATATTCAAAACCTAATACCGCATATTCAGAAAGAGGCGAGTTATACACATAAAAAGGAGCCTGCCTGTGAGAAAGATGATTGAGCGGGATGTGTTTGGATTCGGTATGTTGATCTGTGATGACGGCATGGCGGTGGGAGAAAGTCCCTCTCTCTGCATCTTGCCCAGAAAGCCGGACAGGGTTGTTTTCTAAAAGCAATGTCCCGTAAGCCAACATCTCCGCAGTCCCCCAATCGAGACCTTCCCCTCTGAGAATGCTTTCTTTACGAGCTTCATAAATCTTTTGCACAGTGGGATGCGGAGTGAACCCCTCGGGAAACTTCAAGACTTGATGAGCGATGAACTCGAGAATCTCCTTTTTCACACGAGTGTCGGGGTCCGGTTCCAACGTAACATCATCATAGAGCCGGATGCCTTGCCAAGTGCGACGAGGGAGGGTATCTATCTCTGGCTCTTCAGAGCGAGCTTTCTCCAGCTGCTTTTCATAGAATTCGTTGCGAGCCTTCTCCATCTCCTTCAGCTCCGATTCCGAAACGAGGCCAGCCTGGACTAACCTCTGCCCATACACCTCGAAAGGAGAGGGACGTTGGCCAATCAGCTTATACATGCGGGGCTGGGTAAAACGGGGTTCATCTCCCTCATTATGGCCATGCCGTCTATACCCCACCACATCGATGAATACATCCCGATTGAAGGCCTGACGGAAAGCAATCGCCAAACGAATCGCATGGACGACCGCCTCCGGATCTTCTCCGTTGACATGAAAAACGGGGGAAAGCGTCACTTTAGCCACATCTGTACAATAATAGCTGGAGCGTGCTTGCTCCTCGCCTGTCGTAAAACCAATCTGATTATTCAAGACGATGTGGACGGTACCCCCTATTTCATATCCTGGCAAGAGAGACATCTGCAGTGTTTCATACACCACTCCCTGCCCAGCGATAGCTGCATCGCCGTGGATTAGAATCAAAACGATCTTATCGTGAGTACCCCCATAGAGATGATCCATTTTGGCACGGGTAGTGCCCGTAGCCACTGGATCGACCGCCTCCAAGTGAGAAGGATTCGGCAGCATGGAGAGATGTACTCGCTTTCCTGCGATGACGGGGTCACTTGAATACCCCATATGGTATTTTACATCTCCGTCGAAGGTATCCGTCGCAATGCCTTTTCCTTCAAACTCACCGAAGATAGTGTGAAAAGATTTCTGCATGATATTGGCAAGCACATTCAACCTTCCTCGATGTGCCATGCCAAAAACGAACTCTTCTATGCCCAAGCCGGCTCCTTTCTGAACCAGCTCGTATAAAGCTGGAATGATCGCTTCGCTCCCTTCTAAAGAAAACCGCTTTTGTCCAACGAACTTTCTATGCAAAAAGCGCTCAAAAGTCGTGGCATTACAGAGCCACTGTAAAATAGTCTTCCTTTCCTCTGGAGAGAACTGCGGAGCATTCTCTGGCCGCTCGAGTCGCTCCTCAAACCAGGCAAGAATCTCAGGTATGCGAATATATCTATATTCTATTCCGATGGTGGAGCAGTAGACGCGACGGAGGTGGGCGATGATGTCTCGCAAGGGAGCAGGTCCCAGTCCTACTTGCTTTCCGGCCTGGAAGACCGTGTCGAGGTCTCTTACATCCAGACCATATTTTGCTAAAGGAAAGGCTTCATCCAGCCGTCGCTCTTGGTCACCGTAATCCGCTAAAGGATTGATACGAGCATACAGGTGCCCCTCATTCCGATAGGCAGCGATGAGAAGCATAACACCGAACTCCTTGTCAATAGGGGAAGCTGGCTGGTAAGAAGGTGTTGCAGACAAAGCGGCGAAATACCCTTCAAAGAAACGCTGCCAATCCGGAGGGAGTACGTTAGGGTCTTGTTGATACTGGGTAAGGAGAGCCTCTATGTAAGCAGGATCTGCTCGGAAAAGATAGGGGGCGTTATTCATATCGATTATTCCACAGAGATAGCATAATAGGCCTTCTCCCCTTTGCGATAAAGACCTTCTATCACGAGGCTCCGATCCACCTGTCGGAGAAGGGATTCTGCTTCTTCGGGGGTACGTACAGGCTTTCGATCGATGGAAGTAATAACGAAGCCAGTTCGCACACCTACCTCTTGCAGAGGTCCAGGTCTGACATCAACCACTTTCAGGCCTGCCTCTATTCCTAATGCTTCTTTCTCGTTTGAGGTGAGCGGGCGGACTCGAATTCCTAACTTTGCTAAGTAAGTGGTGGCTTGAGAGGGGACTGACGCAGTTTCATCTGAAGAACGCCCTCTAAGTCGAGCCGTAGTCTCATATCGCTTACTCCCCCTGTAGTAGGATACTCGTATGCGGTCACCCGGACGGTGTCGAGCAACCAGCTCTGTAAGCTCTGCAGGAGAGTGAACAGGCCGTCCTTCTATCTCGACTATCACATCACCAGGGCGCAACCCCGCTTCTTCCGCTGCGCTACCTCCATACACATCTCCTACATATACGCCTTGTGATACGGGCACATCTGTTTCCTTTTGACGCTCGGGCGTGAGATTCTCGATCACCACTCCCAGCAGTGCCCGCTGTACCTTTCCGTACTTTCGGAGGTCTTCTGCTACCTTGCGGGCGATGCTGGCAGGCACAGCGAAGGAATATCCCGAAAAGCTACCCGTCATAGACGCGATCGCTGTGTTGATACCGACCAGCTTGCCGTCTGTAGTGACCAATGCCCCACCACTATTGCCTGGGTTAACGGCAGCGTCCGTTTGGATAAAGGATTCCACTCGAAACTTTTCTTGGAGGATACCCAAGGTACGACCTTTCGCACTGACGATCCCAGCCGTAACCGTAGAAGTGAGATTGAAAGGATTCCCCACAGCAAGCACCCAGTCTCCGACTCGTAGCTGGTCTGAATCACCAAACTCGAGGTAGGGAAGTCCTTCTGCATCTATTTTCAGAAGGGCTAAGTCGGTAGAAGGATCAGCCCCTACTACGCTGGCTCTAAAGGTTCGATTATCATACAGGGTAACCTCGATACGGGAGGCTTTCTCGATAACATGATTGCAGGTGAGGATATACCCATCGGGAGCAAGAATCACTCCTGAGCCCGTGCCTCGAAAAAACAAGTCGGTATCTCCATTCTCGGTTTCTTCTTCTCGAAAAAAGAACCGATGAAAAGCTGGAAGGTCGGTCGCCATCTGTGTACGAATGTGAACTACGGCAGGCATCGCAATCTGGGCACCTACGGTGAAATCTACGGGGGGATGGACCTCCCAGCGCGCAGGCTGGACATAGAGTGGAGAGCTCCCGGGTCGGGGCGCAGTCACTTCCTTTTTGCGTACCAGCCACCAGGTCATGAGGCTGGCCACAACGGCAACTACCACGTTTCCTACGAGAGTACGCATATGGGAAGTGCAACAAAAATCTGAGTCAAAGGTACAACTCTTACCCCATAAACACATACCCAGAAAAGAAAAAACAAACTTTGGGGGATGCAGGCACGTTCCTTTTATCTTCGATGGGGAGGGCTCTTTTGCATTGCCTGTGGGCTCAGTTGGTCGCATAGCCTCATCAGTGTAGGAGTAGGCGCTCTTGGACTGGGATATATTCTCTCCTGGGGTAGTAGACCGCTTCTGAAAGCAGTGGAAAGGCCTATCCTCTTTCTCACTCTCCCATTCATTCTTCTCTATCTTTTACATGCTCTCAGCTGGTTTTATACGGAAGATACCGGACAGTGGTGGGTAGAGATGCGGGTGAAGGCTCCCCTCCTTTTCCTTCTACCTGCCTCAGTTATGGCCTGGAGGGAATCCCCTGTTTCTATTCGGAAGGGCATACATAGCATCTTTCACCTATCTCTCCTCATTGTAGGGATTGGAACCCTTTTTCGTTTCTGGACAGACCCGACTGCGGCTTTGGAGACTATCCGCCACGGTCGATATGTACCTATGATGGGGGGTATCTCTCACATCTACTATGCAGGATTGGTCGGAATAGCTTTCTTTTTCCTATGGACGCTGCCTTTTTGGGGGGGAGAAAATCTAAAGTGGGTAATAGCAGGAATATACTTTGCTATCCTTCATATTCTCGCTTTGAGAACAGGATTAGTAGCTCTCTATGGCACCGCCTTCTTCTTGCTTCTACGATGGGGTGTGAAGAAACCGAGACGCTGGCCGTGGATCATCCTATTCATAGGATTGGGCATGGGATTCGTCCACTTGCTCATATGCCACCTTCCCCCCCTTCGCCAAAGATGGGAAAACTTTCGCACCGACTTAGCTCAATATAAGCCTGGTAGATACATCACTCATACTTCCGTGACACGACGATTAGCCGCATTGGAAGCAAGCTGGAGGGTGTTCCGAGAACACCCCTGGATAGGGGTAGGAATCGCAGACAATGAAGTTGCTGTGTTCCAAGAGATACCCCGGCTGCCTTATCGATGGGACAAGGAGGGATACATCCTTCCTCACAATCAGTTCGTGGAATATGCGGTTGGATTAGGGGCAATAGGAGTAGGAGTCTTTTTGCTTTTCTGGATAGGGGCTTTCCGGCAACACTTAGGAGGTCAGTGGGTGGGATGGCTTTTTTACTGGCTTCTACTCCTTCAGGGAGAAGCTTTCTTAGAACGGCAGGTGGGTCTCACCGCCTTTTTATGGGGCACAGCCCTGATGTGGGTCGAGCTAAATGCACGCAAGTCGTAGCTTTGGGGGCATGCGCTGGGCTTCTTTATCGCCTGAAACAACCCAGTGGGTCCAAGCGCTCGGCCGAAGCGCAAGTCTCGTGGGACGGAGCCACCTCTGTGTGGGCTCTCGATCCTTAGAAAAGCTGCCTATTTGTACTCGTCCAGGAGGGGAACCTACAGGGTGGGAAAGGTATGTAGGACCCTATCCTCCCGATTTCGGAGTCTTATCCACACTGCGACCTCAAGGCGTACTCACCCTTTTCCCCCCCCTTCCCCCGGACCTATCAGAAAAGGAACTCATAGCCCTTTTTCAGGGAGCAATGGGCTTCCCTATCCAAGTTTTTTCTGCCTCTGCCCACAGCTGGGA
>JANZYW010000005.1 GCA_026413325.1 Bacteroidia bacterium
ATAGGTTCAGAAGTCCCCTCTAATGGCTTAGGAGGAAAAAAAGGCGGTTCGTACCCCCACTGAGCGCTATTGATATTTGGGGTTTTTCTCTGTGATAGAGAAGCTATCCCATGTTGGGGCGAAAGACCACGGATGCTCCTCCTCGTAGGCTGTATATATCTCTGCGTCCTGTTCGCTTTCGAAGAGCAAAAGCGATTTGACGGCTTCGGTTTCCTGCTTCACAGAGGAGAACTACAGGGGTGGGAGGCAGCTCCCAGTTCTCCCATGCATACCACGGCAGCCGTCGTGTGGGGAAAGGAAGGGAGGGCTCAAGGGTATCCCGAAGGTCTATCCACGTGACTTCTGGCAGCTGAGAGGCTTGTTCGAGAGAAAGCTCAAGTGAGAGGGTAGAGGGTCCGAAGGCGAAGGTATCCATTTCTCCTTTTCGAAGGTCTATGCGAAAGAGACGATTGAAGGGTGCAGCAGCAGGGGTACTCAGGAAAATCGTCGCAAGAGCAGCTTGCAGGCTCCCAATGAGCCCCGGTACTGCGCCCAACACCCCTCCTTCGCTACAGGAGGGTCCTCCTTCTGCCTCTCCGAAAAAATCGCGATAGCGAACACCCTGAAATATAGCTGCCTGGCCTTCCCACTGATATACGGCTCCGTACACCCATGGTTTTTGCAGGGTAAAAGCTATGGCATCGATGACAAGGCGACTATGAAGGTTATCCGTACCATCGATCCAAATGTCCGCCTCTCGCCCTATCTGTGGGAGATTGGCTTCGTCGATCCAGGTCGGATAGGTCTCAATAGATAGGTCGGGTCGTAGTTTTCTAAGGTGGGTAGCCAAACGCTCTACTTTCAGGGTACCGAGGTCTTCAGGAGTATAGAGGGGTTGGCGGTGGAAATTTTCTTCTGCTACCACATCGGGGTCCGCTAAAAGGAGCCTTCCTATCCCTGCAGCGGCTAAGTATAAAGCGGCTGGAAGGCCTAATCCCCCCACTCCGATAAGAAGAGCGGAGCTGCCAGAGAGGCGTTCCTGCTCCCAGCCGGGCAAGCGGAGCTGAGCGATGTAGCGTAAAGGGAAGGTCATGGGCTTTCATAACGGATTCGCATCTCGCCTCGTTCGTACTCCCACAATCGCCAGCGGTACTTTTCACAAATCGGAGATAGGGTATATCGATTGAGAAGACCTTCCCCCTCTTCATCTGAAGGGAGATGAAATCGGGCATAAGAAGCCGACAAAGAGGCAAGCCATCGGGCTGCATCGTAGCCCTGGGCATGATAGGAGGAGGGTCTCTGGTGAAAGAGTCGACTCACTTTCGAGGTGAAGGCTATCCAGTTTGCACTATCGGGTAAGAGACTTTGTGGGACCCAGAGTCGCAGCCGCCAGTAATCCCGAAGGTGGGTATGGCGGAGGTGAGCCCAGCTCTCCATCCCCACGACTAAAGGAGGAAGCGTATCCCTCCCCAGTTTGTGGAGAAGGAATCCCAACGCCTCTTCATTTGTGAAGGCCAGCACATAGCATTCGGCTTGAGTGAGCGTATCCTTGAGTGTGCTCCATCGGCGGGTAAGCTCTGTTAGGGAAGAAGAAAGGGCATAAACGGGCAGATAGAAAGCCTGCCGTAGTCCCTCTACGTAAGCCGTGGCTTGAGGGTCTTCTGTGTCATAGAGACAAACCACAGGCGAACGGAGGGGAGAAAAAGATGCAAAAGATTCTCTAAGAAGCCCTCCGATTCGCTTACCATGACATTCAGCAGGCAGCACGAGCGGAAAGGAGAACCTCCTTTTCGGATAGACTGGGTTGATAGGTATGGCGTGCCATATGCCTTTGCGTTCGCAGAAGTCGGCGATAAGCTGATTTAGGCTCCAGGACACTTCGCCGATGATGATATGGGGAGGGGAGTCTTCCCAAGAGGTCAAGAGCTCTCGGATTCGGCTCAGGCTCCGCTCGCTGTCTTCTACTTCTACTTCCCAGACTGCATAAGGAGAGCGACTTTCCCGAAGACCGAGCTCAAAGCCCTGCCAGAACTCTAAGAAGGGGGAGTTGCGTTCTTGCGTGGCCAGAAAGGGCAGCAGCAGGACGACTCGGAGCGTTTCTGGAGGAAAGGTGTCAGAGAAAGCAGTCCAAGGGGATTCCTCTGGAGTGTTCCCGCAGTTTCTTTCCACCCATGTATTCCAAAGCTGCCAGGGGCGCCAGAGGCACGCTTGCTGTAGGTGATAGCGGAGAGCAGGGGAGAGATAGGGGTACAAAGTAGGATTTCCTTCCCATCCGGAAGCCCATAGAAAACCCAGGTCCGCTTCTCGGAAGGCAAAGTATGAGAGTCGATTTTCTACTGCCTGGCGAAGGTCTGGTGGCGTAGCGGGATGTTCGAGTAAAAGTCGTAGAAGGTAAAGGCCTGCTTGCCACTGGCTTCGATTCCGCAGGAGGAGGTTCGCTCGCAGATACATGGCTTCCAAGCCGAGCGGAGAAGAGGGGCTCTGCTGGGAAACAAAGTACCATAGCCGCAAAGCCTCATTCTCTCGGCCTGCGCGAGCCGCCAAATGACCCTGCAGGAGGGCCGCTTCCCATCGAACGAGGCTATCGGGATGCTCTCGAGCCCGACTGAGAAGTCTCTGTGCATTGAGGGTGAGTCCTCGACGGATGGCTTCATAAGCTTCGGGTAAGGGAGAAGAAGGCTGAGCAAAAGCCCAAATGCCCCACAGCCCCAATATCCATCTACTCCCACTCAATCGTAGCGGGAGGTTTTGTGGAGATGTCATATACTACGCGACCGATATCTGGCACCTCTGCCAAGATTCGTTTTGCTGCTTCTGATAAGACCTCGTGTGGGAGAGGGGTAGGAGAAGCGGTCATCCCATCTGTACTATCGACTGCACGCAGCACGATGACTTCACCGTAGGAGCGCTGATCTCCTCCTACGCCCACGGCTCGCTGAGGTAACAATACTGCAAAAGCCTGCCATGTGTGGGTGTACCACTGTGATTTTCGGAGTGTTTCGATAAAGATCTGATCAGCTTTTCGGAGGCGAGAGACCCTTTCGGGCGTCACTTCTCCGAGGATGCGTACGGCGAGTCCTGGGCCAGGGAAAGGATGCCTTTCCAAAAAATGGGGAGGCAAACCCAACCTTTTCCCAAGGGCTCGTACCTCATCTTTGAAGAAGAGGCGCAGGGGCTCTATGAGCGAGAGGGAAAGATGCTTCGGAAGGCCGCCGACGTTGTGGTGGGATTTGATGGTAGCGGCTACTCCCGTTCCACTCTCTACGACGTCGGGATAAATGGTTCCTTGGACGAGGTAGTGTACATGTGGTAGACGGGCGGCTTCTTTCTCAAAGAGTTCGATAAAGAGGTGTCCGATGCGTTTTCGCTTTGTCTCTGGGTCGGTGACGCCCTTCAGTGCTTGATAAAAAGCGGCTTCTCCTTCGATGACTTGTACGGGTAGCCCTACGGCTTTGTATGCAGAGAGCACCTCTTCCCGTTCACCTGCCCGAAGAAGCCCTGTATCTACAAAAAAGCCATGGAATCGTTCTCCAATCGCTTTATGGACCAGCAGAGCGGCGACAGTGGAGTCTATCCCCCCAGAGAGAGCACAGATAGCTTCTCCCGTGGGCATTTGTTCTCGAAGGGAAGAGGTGAGCTGCTCTATCTCATCCTCTGGGCGCCAGTTTTCTGTGAAACCGCAGATGTCGCGTAGGAAGTTGCGGAGGATGGCTTTACCCTGCTCTGTATGGACCACTTCTGGGTGAAACTGGACGGCGTAGAGCTGCTCTTCTGGTATATCATAGGCAGCGAAAGGGATGGTTTGGGTGCGAGCAGTTAGGCGAGCCCCTTTGGGTAAGGCGGTTATAGTATCGCCGTGGCTCATCCACACCCGAGATTGTAGAGGGAGTCCTTTCCAGAGCGGCGAATCCGGCTCACATACTTCTACCTCTGCAGGTCCATATTCACGAGCGAAGCTTTCTTCTACAGCGCCTCCTCTGCGGGCAGCTACCCACTGTGCGCTGTAGCAAATCGCCAGGATAGGACGGGCGCCGAGCCAGTGGGTGGGGAGAGGAGGGCCTTCTGAGACCGATGCATGGCTTCCAGATAGGATAAGCCCCTTGACATGCGAAGGGAGGCTGTCCGGCAGGCGATTCCAGGGAAGAAGTTCAGCGTATACTCCGAGCTCCCGGGCACGCCTTACGATGAGGAGGCTATATTGGGAGCCGAAGTCTACGACCCAGAGTGTCTCCACGCGTCAGCCCCGAGCCTTCAAGAAGTTTTGTTCGGCTTGTTCCCAGTTGACGATGTGCCACCAGGCTTTGATGTAATCGGCTCGACGGTTCTGGTAGCGGAGGTAGTAGGCATGTTCCCACACATCTAAACCCAAGATGGGTTTCCCTTTGAACTCACTGATATCCATCAGGGGGTTGTCTTGGTTTGGGGTAGAGCCGATCAGCAGTTGGCCCTCGTTCCATACCAACCAGGCCCAGCCGGAGCCAAATCGCCCCAGAGCAGCAGCCGTAAATCGTTCTTGAAAAGCTTCAAAGCTACCGAAAGCGGCTTGAATGGCTTCTGCAAGAGTCCCTATCGGCTTTCCCGTGCTCTTTGGTGTCATGAGGGGCCAGAAAAAGCTGTGGTTCCAGTGACCTCCTCCATTATTTCGTACGGCGGTTCGGATGTCTTCTGGCAGGTGACTTAGGTTGCTGAGAATCGATTCTAAGGAACGGGCAGCCCAATCGGGGTATTTTTCTAAGGCATTTTTCAAGTTGGTGAGGTAGGTTCCATGGTGTTTTTGATGGTGTATTTCCATCGTTTGGGCATCTATATGAGGCTCCAGTGCGTCGTACGCATAAGGTAGATTGGGCAGAGTGAATTCCATATGGCAAAGGTAGGGAAAGCGGGGATATAGTCAGAAGGCAGTACCTTCGTTTTATGGTGTATCTCCAGGAGCGCGTCGGCCGGTCTGCCTATGGGCGGGTTTGTCGATGGGAGGAGGCAGATGTGCTGTTGGTAGGGGTGCCTTGGGAGGGGGGGGTCTCTTTCCGTCGAGGTACGGCGCAGGCACCATCCCTGATTCGAGCGGTTTCTTCCCAGATAGATTACTATCGCTCAGATTGTCCTTTTCTGGAGCGAGCAGGACTCTTCTGGGTAGAGCCCGAGGAGCAGTTTCAGGCTGGAGTATCTGTCGATGAGGCCTATGAAGCTCAGGTCCTCCCCTACGTAGAGAGCTGGGCAGAAGCCGCCGTGGCCGCTCATAAACCTTTGGGACTCATAGGAGGCGATCACAGTGTACCGCTGGGACTCCATCGGGTACTTCAAACGTTGGAACCCGGATATGGCCTGCTGCATATCGATGCCCATGCTGATTTGCGCATTTCTTACGATGGGCTTCGCTACTCTCATGCGACTATCCTTCATCATCTGACGCAGTTTCGCGGTATCGAACGGATTGTCATGGTAGGTATACGGGATTGGGCTCGGGAAGAGGCAGAGTATGCGCAGCGTCTCTATCCTCGCCTGGTTACTTACGAAATGCGAAGGCTTGCCCAAGCGACTCATCTTGGTCGCTCCTGGCTCGAGACGACCAGTGAAATCGTTAGTCTCCTTCCCGAGCGCGTTTACGTGAGTATCGATGTCGATGCGTTGGATGTAGGCTATGTCCCCCATACAGGTACGCCAGTTCCAGGAGGGCTCAGATACGAGGAGCTTTTCTTTCTACTGGAGGCGGTTCGTCGGTCGGGTCGTCAGATCGTGGCTTTTGATGTGTGTGAGACAGGCGGGCAAGAGCTGGATGCCATCGTGAGTGCTCATCTTATTTATCGGCTATGTGGTATCGTGCTTTGTGCGGGGGGCGAAAGGTAGGGTTACTTCTCCCTCTGATGGCATGTGCCCAGTGGGACTCTACGCAAGTACTCCATGGACGCCCCTCATTTAGCAGGGCGGACACCTTACTGGGTAGCCTCAGCCCGTACCGGAACTGCTACGATGTAGTACATTATGCCTTGCGTATCACTGTGAATCCCTCATCGAAATCCATACAAGGGGAAGTGGTTTGCACCTTTCGCTGGAAAGGGGGAGCAGATACGATGCAGGTCGACCTCGCAGAAGAGCTTTCGGTGCGAGAGATCACAGTAGACGGCCAATCCATTCCTTTTCGTCGAGAGAAAGGCACTCGTGCCATTTGGGTAGTTCTCCGAGGGGTAAATTCGTCCTGGGGGGTAGGTTCTCTTCATCGATGGAGGGTTCTGTACAGGGGCAAACCGCGGACTGCTCCTCGTCCTCCTTGGGATGGGGGTGTAGTATGGGGAAAAACCCCTTTTGGAGAGCCATGGATAGGGGTCTCCTGCCAGGGAATAGGTGCCAGCGTCTGGTGGCCTCTCAAAGATCATCTCTCCGATGAACCGGACAGCCTTTCTCTCACGGTATGTGTGCCTCCTCCGCTGCAAGTAGTCGCAAATGGCCAGCTCAGTGGGGTGTATCTTTCTCGGTCGGATACCTGTTACTCCTGGCGGGTCTCTTATCCTATCAACTCCTACAACGTGACTTTCTATGCCGCTCCCCGGTATGTGACGGTAGAGGATACTTTTCACTCTCAAAGTGGGAGGGTTGTGCCTCTCCGATTTTCTCTCCTTTCTGTCCATACAGACAAAGCGGCCTATCTTGAATATCATAGTCGCAAAGTGCTACGGGCATTTGAGCACTATTTCGGGCCTTTCCCTCCACAGAAAGATGGTTTTGCTTTAGTAGAGTCTCCGTATTACGGGATGGAGCACCAAAGTGCCATTGCGTATGGCAATCGGTTTCAACCAGATAGGATATGGGGATTTGATTATATTATCCTTCATGAGACGGGGCACGAATGGTGGGGGAATCACGTGACAGCAAGTGATAATGCGGATTTGTGGATTCAAGAAGGCTTCTGTACCTATGCAGAGGCCCTTTATATCGAATACTACGAAGGCTACAAATCCGCCATAAAATACCTCCTGCAGCAGCGACCTTATATCCAGAATCGCCTTACCATTCAAGGGCCTTATGGGGTGAATGTCGACCAGACCCATAATACGGACATCTATTACAAGATGGCCTGGGTGTTACATACCCTTCGTAGCCGAGTTGATAATGACTCGCTCTGGTTTTCGTGTCTGCGAGCGATACAAGACAGCTTTTCTTTTCGGACCCTGTCTGGTGGGGAGCTCATCGCATTCATGAGCAGGAAGCTGGGAGAAGACTTGTTTCCTTTCTTTCGGGCTTATTTGTACCACCTGAGACCGCCAGTTATCTCATACAAGATCCTCAAAAACGAAGAGGGAACTTTTCTGGTAGCCCGGTGGATATGTGCTGAAAAGGATTTCAAGGGTCCTATGGAGTTTTTAGCGGGGGAAAATCGCTTGCGATTTGAGCTTACCCAGGTTCCTCAGCGTTTTATGCTGCCTCCCGGTGTAGAGACGATAAGTCCTGATAGAAATCGCTTCTTTGTCATGCTGACTCAAGAGCCATGAAGGGCCTCTGGGAGGCGATGGCGGTGACTCCATGGGATCTGACAGAGTTAGATGCGTGGGCGGAAAAGGCACTGAAGCGAGGGGCCACTGCTTTGGTATTGCGGCTGGCACATCCTCCTTCACCGTCTGAGTTATGGGCGTGGGCTAAGCGATGGGAGGGAGTCCCCTGGCTGGTTCATGCTCGGTGGACTTCTCAACTGATGGGGTGGGGAATACATTATCCCGCTCCGCCTCTCTCTCCTGGTCATCCCCCCCTGCCTGGTTACCTGTACGGACAGTCCTGTCATACGGTAGATGAAGTGGAGAAGGCCTCCCTGTGGGCTTCTTATGTCTGGATCGGTCCTTTTTTCCCTACTCCTTCGCACCCTGAAGAGAAAGTAGCCCTACTTTCTCTCGATATTCTAAAGCAGGCAAGCTCCCTCTTCCCCTCTCTTCCGCTTATTGCGATTGGGGGGATAGATTCTGATGAGCGGGTGGCTGTAGTGAAAGCAGCGGGGGCCGCTGGCTTCGCTGCTATTCGCTACTTCGCACAGTAGCGGCTGCCTCTTGAAGAAACTTTCTACCAAGCGACTTCCTTCTGGCTAAAGCCTCAAAGGAGGAGGTGAAACCAGTATTTTTGCTGCATGGGCCGTGTGAAAGAAGCGAGGCTACCAGGAGGGCTTACCCGAGAGCACATACTTCGGGACTATTATATCGCTCATCTGAGCCGACAGCTTAGCCTTATCGGGCGGAGGGAGGTCTTGACAGGAAAGGCCAAGTTTGGAATCTTCGGCGATGGGAAGGAACTCCCTCAGCTGGCCATGGCCCATGCTTTTCAGCGAGGAGATTTTCGTTCGGGATACTACCGCGATCAGACTTTTATGCTGGCAGCGGATCTCCTTACTCCTTCTGAATTTTTTGCCCAGCTGTACGCGCATACGGACCGAAAGGCGGAGCCGGCTTCGGGCGGGCGGCAAATGAATAATCATTTTTCTACCCCTTTTGTGGAGGATAGCGGAGCCTGGCTTCCCCAGACCCAACGGAAGAATGTCGTCTCTGATGTCTCCCCCACTGCCAGCCAGATGCCTCGACTGGTTGGCTTGGCCTGGGCTTCGGTTCTGTATAGAAAAGTCCCCGAGTTAGCCTCTTTTGAAGATTTCTCCCAAAGCGGAAATGAGATTGCATGGGGTACTATCGGTGATGCCAGCACAAGTGAGGGCCTTTTTTGGGAAGCTGTGAATGCGCTGGTAGTCTTACAGGCTCCAGCTATCATTAGTGTATGGGATGATGGATATGGTATATCAGTGCCTGTAGAGTACCAAACGGCCAAGGGAAGCGTTTCTGCAGCTCTTTCGGGAATGGCTCCTTCCAAAAGCGCACCGGGCCTCAGGATTTATGTAGTGGAGGGATGGAACTATCCTCTCTTAGTCGATACGTACATCGAGGCTGCACAACGCACGCGTAAGACACACGAGCCTGCTTTGATCCACGTGAAAGGACTCACTCAGCCCCAGGGGCATTCGACTTCTGGGAGTCATGAGCGGTATAAATCTGCCGAAAGACTTCAGTGGGAAAAGGAACATGACGGACTCCTCCACTTTCGCGGTTGGATAATAGAGCAAGGCTTAGCCACAGAGGCAGAGGTAGCGGCTTTAGAGCAGCAAGCTCTCCAGGAAGCGAAAAAAGCGCAAAAACAAGCTTGGGAGGCTTACTTAGCTCCCATTCGTGCTTTTCAGAAAGAGGCTGTCGCAGCCTGTCCCGACCCAGAAAGTCGTGCGGCTTTAGAGCAACTCAAACCTGTAACCTACCGTGAAGTGTTGGAACACATCCATAAAACCGTGCGAAGGCGTCCATCCTCGATCGCGCACTCTCCTCTCTATGAGCTTTACAAAAGTAAGTATGCGGAGCTTGAGCGTGCTTATACATCTTGGCTATATCGGGGTACCGCTTTGGAGGTACCCGTTGTTCCGCCCCGATATGGAGCGGAGCCAGAAAGAGTAGAAGGTTTTCGGATTCTCAACGCTTGCTTTCGAGCAGCCCTTCGCCGAGATCCGCGGGTGGTGATTTTCGGGGAGGATGTAGGAAAGTTAGGGGACGTCAACCAAGGGTGCGCAGGGCTTCAATCCGAGTTTGGAGAACTGCGGGTCGCTGATACGGGCATCCGAGAAGCCACCATCATAGGTCAGGGCATTGGATTGGCTCTGAGGGGTTTGCGTCCCATCGCAGAAATCCAGTACCTGGATTACCTCCTGTACGCCGTACAGATCCTCTCTGATGATGTGGCTACCCTTTCCTGGCGTACGGTAGGTCAGCAGAAAGCGCCTCTGATTGTACGCACGCGAGGCCATCGACTGGAAGGAATATGGCATTCTGGGTCTCCCATGCAGCTTCTGCTTGGAGCTCTTCGGGGGATGTACTTACTGGTACCCCGGAATATGACACAAGCAGCGGGCATGTACAATACTCTCCTTCAGGCGGATGAGCCTGCTGTCCTGATCGAAGTGCTCAACGGGTATCGACTAAGGGAGCCTATGCCGGACAATATCGGAGAATATACCGTCCCGCTGGGTATCCCAGAGGTGCTTCGGGCGGGTACAGATATCACTGTGGTTACCTATGGGGCTACCTGCCGGGTCGCACTTGAAGCAGCGGAAGAACTATCCCATCTGGGTATTTCTTGTGAAGTTATCGATGTCCAGACACTGCTTCCTTTTGATATTTCAGGGACGATCGCTGCCTCTTTACGCAAAACAGGACGCATAGCATTCGTGGATGAAGATGTATCGGGGGGAGCAACAGCGTATATGATGTGGCATGTGTTGGAAAAACAAGGTGGCTATCACTGGCTCGATTCTCCTCCTCTCACCCTTCCTGCGAAAGACCATCGGCCCGCCTATGGGTCAGATGGGGACTATTTCTCTAAACCGCAAGTGGAGTCTGTCATAGAAGCTATTTATGCCCTTCTGCGAGAAGCAGAACCAGGTCGATACCCTCCTCTTTTCAGCTAAATAGAAAGAATCTTGAGGCTGATATCCAAAGAGCGTGCAGAATGGGTTATGCTGCCAGCAGAGAGGTATCGCGCCCCTGCTTCTGCATAGGCTCGGGCATTCTCCAGGGTGATACCTCCTGATACCTCTACAGGCAGGCGTCCTCCAATATATTCCACCGCCCGAGCTACTTGCTCAGGGCGGAAGTTATCCAAGAGAAGTCGATCTATTTCGTTTGCATACTGCAGGGCTTCTGCGATTTCGGGGAGATTGCGAACCTCTACAACGATAGGGCTCTCTTTTTGATGGTGAAGTCTAAACTGGAGTACCGCTTCGATGGCCTGAGCTACTCCTCCGCACAGGTCGATGTGATTATCCTTGATGAGGAACTGGTCATAAAGTCCCATTCGATGATTTTTCCCGCCTCCTTGTTGAACTGCCCACTTCTCGAGTGCCCGCCAGAGGGGAGTTGTCTTGCGGGTATCTAACACCTCACATGGCGTACCTGCTACTGCTTCCACATAGCGACGGGTGAGCGTAGCTATCCCGCTGAGCCGCTGGAGTAGATTCAGTACTAATCTTTCCCCTACTAACAAAGTGTAAGCATTTCCATACACCTCGAATGCCACATTTCCCATTTCACACAAGTCCCCATCCGATAAGTGTTCTTTTATAGTTACACTTTTGTCAATAATCCCATACACCTTTTTTGCCCAATATACTCCCGCAAGAATGCCTGTATCTTTTATGATACACCGCCCAACAGCCTGTTTTGACTGAGCAGAAATAGCCGCACTGGTGATGTCTTGGTCGCCCAGGTCCTCCAGAAGGGCCCATTCCAGAAGTGTTTCTATGGGAGGTAGCGTTCGTATCATGCCTCAAAAGTAAAAACGGCTGGTGGAGAGAAGGTCTCCACACAGCCGCACACACACTATACGAGCGCTGGGCTTTCTTCAGTCCTCTACTACCTCGAACCGAAGCTGTTCTATCAAGTATTTGCCGTTTTGAAAGCGGGTAAAGAGGCTAACATCCCAACGTCCCTGAGAGCTCACATAGGACCCTATGGCGTAGATCATATCCTCGGATCTCCCCTTGTGTAGCAAAGTGAAGGTCCGAGGAGGATTGTTTTGAAAGAACTCTTGAAGCACGTATCGGGCTTGTAGATTCGAATACACTCGAGACGTACTTCTAAGATGTATCTCGACTTGCGGAGCTATGAAGGCACTCAGACGGACAGCGTCTCCTTCCCGTAGGGCTTCTTCGATCCGGAGGAGTGTCTGGTCTGTACCTTGAATGGGATACCAGCCAGTGGGATGAGCGCCCAGGAGCACCATAGCTGGACACAAGAGGAGACGAAGGAGAGGCATGGGATAAAATGGAATTACATATTTCATGCCAACCCTTCAGGTCTGGTTACTTTTGCCTCTATGATAACTGTCGAGGTTATAGAGCGCCTACGCGAGCAGATGCGGGCGGGTGGAGGCGAGAAAGCCCACGCTCGACAAGCAGAGCAGGGAAAATGGTCTGCACGAAAGCGAGTGGATTATCTGTTAGATGATCCCAGAGAAGCCATAGAGATCGGGCTTTTTGCGGGGTATGAGCTGTATGAGGAGCCCTGCCCTGCAGGAGGTGTGGTAGTGAAAATCGGCAAAGTCCAAGGTGTACCTTGTGTGATAGTCGCAAACGATGCTACAGTCAAAGCGGGAGCATGGTACCCTATCGCTGCGAAGAAGAACCTCCGCGCTCAGGAGATAGCCATGCAAAATGGTATCCCTATCCTCTATTTAGTGGATAGTGCGGGTGTCTATCTGCCTATGCAAGACGAGGTCTTTCCAGACAAAGAACACTTCGGACGTATCTTTCGCAATAATGCGGTGATGAGTGCGATGGGGATTCCCCAGTATGCAGCGATCATGGGTCCTTGTGTGGCGGGAGGAGCTTATCTCCCGATTATGAGCGATGAAGCTATTATTGTAGAAAAAACAGGTTCGGTCTTCTTGGCGGGTCCCTATTTGGTAAAAGCTGCTATAGGGGAAGAGACCGATGCAGAGACCTTAGGAGGAGCTCGTACGCACTCTCAGATCTCTGGTGTTACCGATTATCAGGCGAGGAACGACCAAGAAGCCTTGGACATACTCAAAAAACTGGTTGCACAAACCCAACGGCGCAGTACTTTTCAGTGGCAAAGGCAAGTTCCTAAGCCACCTCGGCTCTCTTCTGAAAGATTGTTGGAACTACTTCCTTCCGACCCAACTCGACCGTACGATACTTATGCAGTGATAGAAGCGTTGGTAGATGAAGGCTCCTTTACAGAGTACAAAGCAGGTTATGGAAAGACACTGATTACGGGATATGCCCACATAGAGGGGTGGCCCATCGGGATCGTGGCCAATCAACGCACTGTCGTGAAATCAGGAAGAGGGGAAATGCAGTTTGGAGGGGTAATCTACTCTGATTCCGCTGATAAGGCCGCCCGATTCATCCTCAACTGCAATCAGAAGCAAATCCCCATCCTATTTCTACAAGATGTGACAGGCTTTATGGTAGGGACCCGCTCAGAGCAGGGAGGCATCATAAAAGATGGAGCGAAAATGGTCAATGCAGTAGCCAATAGTGTGGTTCCTAAATACACCGTCGTCGTGGGAAACTCTTATGGAGCTGGCAACTATGCTATGTGTGGTCGCGCATATGACCCGCGCCTTATGCTTGCCTGGCCCACAGCTCGTATCGCCGTAATGGGAGGTACCCAAGCTGCCCAGACGCTTCTACAGACCTATAAGAGAGGACGGAATCTTTCTTTCGAAGAAGAACAGCGATTGCTTTCCGAAATCCGAGAAAAGTATGAACGGCAGCTTTCCCCTTTCTACGCGGCTGCACGTCTATGGGTTGATGAACTCGTTTTGCCTCAAGAGACTCGTATGTACATCTCTCTGATGATAGAAGCTGCACAGTGGGGGTATGAACCTCGCCCTTTCCCTGTCGGAGTGATTCAAACCTAATCTTCTGGTAGAGAGTCGGTTCGTACCACCCCATTAGGAAGGACATTAAACTTTTGGCCAAAATATTGTTTCTAATCCTTTATCTATGGATTCTTCGGTGTGGGAACGGCTGCAAACAGAGGAGACTCGGTTTGCAGCCTTTGAAGAACTTGTACGAGAACACTATGGTCGTGTGAAAGGCTGGCTCCGTCAGTGGGTCAGGGATGATGCATTAGCAGAAGATCTCGCCCAAGAGACCTTTCTGCGAGCATGGGAAAAGTGCCACACCTTTCGAGGAGAAGCTTCTTTTAGTAGCTGGCTCTATACTATCGCCTATCGAGAGGCTCTTAGGGTGCTCCGACGGAAAAATCGACTTTCAGCCATTCCCTGGCTGTGGGGAGAGGAGGGCATCGCTGAGCCTCCCGCAGAACCCGTACCTAACTATGAGCGATTTTACGCAGAATTGGAGCGGGTTGTTTCTCAGCTTCCTCCCATGCAGCGGGCTGTTTTTGAGGCAGCATGGGGAGAGCACCTATCCTATAAACAGGTGGCTCAGAAACTGGGTATCCGGGAGAATACAGTCAAAGCACACCTTTACCTCATTCGGCAGCGTCTGTGGCGGCAGCTGCGCAGCTGGTTAGGTGAGGAGTGAAGGCACTTACAGCCCTTGAGCAGAAGTAAGGAGCTCCTGAGCGGCAGCCAGAGAAGCCGATCCAGCCGCTTCTCCGCCAAGGAGACGGGCCACCTCCCGTATCCGCTCTTCCTCAGAAAGGGGGCGAATGAGAGTTTCCCAGTGGTGAGGGGAAGTTTCCTCTTTCCAGATAAAGAAGTGCTTCCCCCTTTGAGCGGCGATGGCGGGGAGGTGGGTAATCAAGATAATCTGGAATCGCTGAGAAAGCCGTACTAAAAATTCTCCCATTTTCCGAGCTCCTTCGCCGCTCAGCCCTGTATCGATTTCATCCAAGACGAGGGTGGGGAGCTGTACCTTTTCGGCTAAGGCAGCTTTGAGAGCCAGCATAATCCGCGAAAGCTCCCCTCCGGATGCGACCTGCCCAAGGGGAGCGAGGGGAAACTGCGGATGGGTTCGCAGGAGAAACGTCACAGAAGAGAAACCATAGGGAGTGAGCGACACCGGTTGGCCATCCCATAAGAGAGGACTATGGGGGTCTTGAATGCGTTCTACTGCGATATGAAAATGAGCATGCGGCAGTCCCAGTTCTGACAGATACAGTTGGACTTGGTCTGCAAGCGTGTGAGCGGCAGCCATGCGGGCGAGCTCCAGTTTGTAAGCCCGTTCTAAAAGTTCCTCCGTGAGATTACGTAGTTCGGCTTTTGCGGGCTCTGTCTCGGCCCTCTCCTGCAAGAGAGCCTGGTATTCATTTTTATACCTGTGCAACAGCTCTATAAGTGTATCTACAGTAGGGAGGCGGTACTTCAATAAGAGTGCATTGTAAGTGTCGAATCGAGCTCGGATTTTTTCTATTTCATTCGGCTCCAGCGAAACTGAACTCAGAATAGCCTCTATTTGGGACGTGGCTTCTTGAAGCAAGCTTTCTGCATTTTCCAAAAGGGCAACAAGAGATTGTATATCTGGGGCAGGAAGTTTCCGCAAGGCTCTTCCTGCTTCTCGTAGTACCTGTGTGGGAGCTTGAGGAGTTTCTCCGAGTTGATGGTACCAATAGGACAGGGTTTGTACGATTTGGGCTTGATGCTCCAGCGCCTGTATCTGCCGTTCGAGCTGGGCGTACTCCTCGGAGGAGAGTCGAGCAGATTCTAATTCATTTACCCTTTCTTCGAGCCACTTGAGTTTATTTTCTATCTCGGCTTGATTCTTTTCTAACGATGTGACTTTTTCTGTCAGTTCCTTCCAGTGAGCGTATCGATGCTGGTAGGCGTGTAGTTCCTCTGTGAGTTCTGCGTACGTGTCGAGCAGTTCGCGCTGAAAAGGGGGATGAAAGAGCTGCTGGGTGTCATGCTGGCTGTGGATTTCGACGAGGTAGTAGCTGAGTTCTCGGATAGTGCTGGCTGAGATAGGGCTATCATTTAGAAAGAGCCGTTTCCTCCCTGTGGGGGAGATTTCACAGCGAAGGAGGAGAGATTCCGTTTTTTCTTCTAAGAGAGCCTGTGCGGAGGGAGGAATGGGGGCAAACTCAGCTTCGACGATGGCTTTTTCGGATAGAGGAGGGAAGTCTGCCTTATAGCCGAGGAGAGCTCCTAAAGACTCTATGAGTAAGGATTTGCCAGCCCCGGTTTCGCCTGTAATAAGATTGAGTGCCGCTCCCCAGGTAATGTCGGCACGGCGCAGAAGGGCCAGATTCTGAATAGAAAGGCGGAGGAGCATGGAAAGGACAAAGTTCGTAATATTGCGCCTTGATGCATCGTTTTGCTTTACTGCTCGGTTGGATAGGATGGCTATGGGGGCAAGGTCTTCCCTTATGGCGTACCTTCACCGAAGATAATTATGGCGCCTACGCGCATGTCCGAGCCATCGCTCAGGACCAGGAGACAGGCATCATTTATATCGGTACGAATCAAGGTGTTTCAGAGTATGACGGTCAGCGTTGGCGCCTGTATGCTACGCCCAGCTTAGTTCGTGCCTTGGCTATATCTCCAAATCAGCGAATATGGGTAGGAGGGAGAGGCGATTTTGGTGAGCTTAGGACAGATTCGATAGGGCGGCTGCATTATGTATCCTATCGAGGATTTCTCCCCCGAGACCAGCAGCAGTTTGGTGACATAGAATGGCTCTTTACGGATAGCCAGAATCAGGTATTTTTCATAGGTACGCAAGGCGTTATCCATGTGGATGGGAATAGTTTAGCTGTTGCACCTCGGGCGTTTTTAGTAGAGAAAGGCGTCCTCCTCTCAGGAGGAGGACAAGTGGGGGGTGAAACCTGGGTAAATCTTCGCGGAGGAGGAGGATTGCATCGCGTCACGGCCAATGGGTTCCAGGCTGTCCCCGGGGGGAAGTTGTTCGATGAGAAGTATGTGAGTGCGATTCTCCACAGTGGGCAGAAGGTTTATGTACTAACGGATGAGGGTTCTATCTATGAGGCGAAATTTAGTGGAAAGAATACTTCCTCTACGTATGTTCCATTCCCTACACAAGCGGAGGCATATTTGAGAGAGAACCGAATCTACAGAGCGGCGCTATTGGGGGAAAATCTTCTCATAGGCACGCTCAATGGAGGAGTCCTCGTTGTGGACCCACAGGGGCGGATTCTCGAGCGTTGGAATCGGCAGGAAGGATTCCCCGACAATGACATCTATGCTGTCTTCGTGGACCGCGTAGGCAATCCATGGATTTCTCATGGTCGAGGCCTCACGCAGGTCTTATCGGCACTCCCTTTACGGAGTTACGCAAATGCCGGCGGGATTGAAGGGAAAATAACGGATATCCTCCCTGCAGGTAAAGATATTTATGTAACCACAGTCCAAGGTCTTTTTCGGCTTTCTCCTCGTCAGGGACGAGCAGAGCGACTATCTGGCCTTCGAGCGGAGTGCTGGCGGTTGGCTAATCTTCGGGGACGGCTGCTGGTCGCCAGTACGCAGGGCCTCTATGAGATAATGGGGTTAGAGGTAATCCCTCTTATCCCCAATCGTCCTTTTGTGGGACTCAAAGCTTCCTCAAGAAGTAATACGGAAGCCTACGCATTTGGTCGAGGAGGGCTTATTCTTCTCAAATATGAGGGGGGGCGTTGGAAAGAAGCGGAGACCCTTTTAGAAAGGGATGTACAAAGCTTGGCAGAAGAGGGAGACAACCTCTGGTTAGGTACTTCCAGTGGGGTGTTGCGATACAATATCGTAACTCGACAGGTAGAAGCAACGGAAGAAGCGCTTGGGCTCGAGAAAGCCAACTACTATGTAGGCAAAATCGAAGAGCGGGTATTTGCTCAAGGAGGCCAAGCGCTCTTTGTGTACAGAGAAGGGGTGGGTCGGTTTGAGGTCGAACCCCTTCTCAGTCGGCTCCTGAGTGGGGAACGCATCGATCAGATAGTTTCAGTAGATGGGCAGGTGATCGTACGTTCGAGGGAAGGGCTCCGAGTTCTTGGTAGAGCCGAAGAAGGGTATACCCTTTCTCCCCTGATGGGGGGCCAATCACTGACTTTGAATGCCTTAGGGCGGCGCCCAGATGTGATCCATGTGGAAGGAGAAAAGATATGGGCGGCCTATAAAGATGAACTTGTAATGGGGCAGCTCACTTTTTCCCCTAACCCCCCCCCTCCCACCTTAGTCCGCGCAGTTATTTTAGGGGAGGATTCGGTTATTTGGGGGGGGCGTTTTTACCTCCCGGAGGAGCTCAAACTCACTTTTACCCAACCTACCCAAGCCATACCGCAAGTTCCTTATGCCATCGCTTCGGGCCGACTGCTTATTGGGTGGATGGATCCCTACGGCGGTCTCAGTGCGCCCCGGTTTCGATACCGCTTCCTCGAAGGGCGCAGAGAGCGGGATTGGAGCTATCTGGAGTCAGGTGCCGCCATTCCCTTCTCCGACCTTTCTGAAGGAACCTACAGCGTAGAAGTCCAGGCGCTCTCTCCATTAGGGCTGGAAGCACCTGTTTTTCGCTATACTTTCCAGGTACTCCCTCCCTGGTGGCGCAACATTTGGGCGTATGTCTCTTACGCAGTCCTTGGGATACTGGTTGTTTTTGCACTCATCCGGCTCAATGCCGCTCGACTGGAAGCACGAAATCGTGAACTGGAAGCAGTTGTCCGTGTTCGCACTGCAGAGCTCCAGCAGAGTTATTCTCAACTCGAAGCCGCTAAAAAAGATCTGGAACAGGCGTACGAAGACCTCAAAAATACCCAGCAGCAGCTCGTACAGTCAGAGAAAATGGCTGCTCTCGGTCAGCTCATCGCAGGGGTAGCACATGAAATCAATACTCCGATTGGAGCTATTAGTGCTGCCGCTACCAATATCTCTAAGTCTCTGCCACAGACCCTACAACTTTATCCTGAGCTCATCCAGACATTAGGAGACCTCGCCCCCTTATTCCACCAAATGGTGGAACGCACTCTTAACTTCACAGGCTCGCTCACCTCGCGAGAGGAGCGCCAATACCGTCGCCAGCTTACAGAATGGCTTGAACAGAACGGGATCTCAAATGCAAATGCTATCGCTCAATCTTTGATCAAGATAGGAATCTATGAACAGTTAGATGCTTTTCTGCCCCTCCTTCGGCACCCCAGAGCCGACTTTATCATCGAAATGGTCGGAAACATCGGAAAGCTCCGCCTCAATGCCGATAACATCGAGCTGGCAGTGAATAAGACTCAGAAGATCGTCTTCGCCCTAAAAGCGTATTCTCGCAAGGGGACAGAAGATAGACCCGAGTATATGAATATAGCCGAGACCATTGATACCGTCCTCATTATTTACCATAATCAGCTAAAATATGGCATAGAAGTCTCAAAGGATTATCAAGCGGATCTTCCTGCCATATTAGGGCTCCCCGATCAGCTATCCCAGGTGTGGACAAACATCATATCTAATGCTATACATGCTATGCAAGGTAAGGGTTCTTTACATATACGAATATGGCGAGAAGGCGATGATATAATAGCCAGCTTTACTGATTCTGGGCCTGGTATACCTAAAGAAATACAAGATAAGATATTCGAGGCCTTTTTCACAACAAAGCCGGCAGGAGAGGGAACGGGGCTGGGGTTAGACATCTCTCGAAAGATCGTGGAGAAACATGGAGGGCGTATTTATTTCGAGAGTGAACCCGGTAAGACTACTTTCTACGTCCGCCTTCCTATAAAGACACCTTTTGAAGCAGTGGCTACTTCTCAAGAAAATCTCCAACCAACGCAGTAAACCTATGGCAGAACAAAAGATCAAACGGGCAATCCTTTGCGTAGATGATGAGAAGATTGTATTAGACAGTCTTCAGGAGCAGTTACGAGCCACTTTTGGGGACCAGTTCGAATATGAGATCGCGGAAAGTGTAGACGAAGCATGGGAGGTCATAGAAGACCTGGTCTCTCAGGGCTTCGAAATGGTATTAGTCATCTCTGACTGGCTGATGCCCCGAGTGAAGGGAGACACTTTTCTGATCGAGCTTCATCAAAAGTACCCCGAGACTGTCACGATTATGCTTACAGGCCAGGCAGACCCCGAAGCCGTGGAGAATGCGTTTCAAAATGCGAATTTATATGCATATATCCGAAAGCCCTGGCGAGAGGAGGATTTGATTAACTATGTCAATAATGCGCTCAAGAAGTTAGGTCTGGCTTAGCCCTCCTTATATGCCATTGAAGAAACCTGTTATCCTGTGTGTAGATGATGAGAAGATTATCTTAGACAGTCTACAAGAGCAGGTATTGAATCGGGTGGGGGAACGGTTTGACTGTGAGGTGGCGCAAGGGGGAGAAGAGGGCTTAGAGCTTATCGAAGAACTCAGAGAGGACGGGCAGGAAGTGGCTGTTATCATTTCGGACCAGCTCATGCCTGGGATGAAGGGTGATGAGTTTCTCATCGCAGCCCACAAAAAGGTTCCCGATGCATACAAGATTCTCTTGACTGGACAGGCCACGTTAGATGCAGTACGGAATGCCATCAATCATGCCCGTCTGTATCGGTATGTGATGAAGCCCTGGCGGGAAGATGATCTCATGCTTACAGTGGAGGAAGCTGCCGAGGCTTACCTTCAGAAAATACGGTTACAGCTTTACACTCGTTTGTTACGGGATATTAATAATCTGACCCAGAAATTGTCGGGTGAGCGTGAGATAAATCGCCTGATAGAGAAATACTTCGAAAGCCTCGCAGATACGGTGGGCTTCTCATCAGCCAAAATATCCATCGACTATCCTCAGCAGGGCATAAGCATCCAAGGGATAGCCAGCTCTCTCAATGCCTATGCCAAAAAGATTCAGGTCGAGCTGTTAGATGCCTATGCTGACCCCGAGAGATCCCGTCAACTCCGCTTAGACGTCCAGCAGGCCATCGAGCAAGCCATGTTAGAAGATTCCTCCAACATCCTTGTAGCTCCGATTCGCCTACAGCAGGGAGCTCGAGATCTGGGGCATGTAGTCTTAGAGCGGAGTGAAGCCGTAGACTTCCTTCGGGAGCAGAGAGAGATTCAAAACACATTACAAACGCTCACCAGCCAACTTGCAATCTCACTGGAGAATGCAGCTCTGTATCACACAATCCTGGAGCAGAAAAAAGAGTTAGAAGACAGCATCTTGTATGCAAGGCGGATTCAGAGGGCTCTTTTGCCTAGCACTGAACTGGTGCAGTATTATCTCCCGGAAAGCTTCATTTTATATCTCCCGAAAGCAGTCGTAAGTGGAGACTTTTACTGGTTTGCTGAGCAGGGAGGGAAGTACATATACCTCGCAGCTGTTGATTGTACAGGCCATGGAGTTCCGGGAGCCTTCATGAGTGTGCTGGTTAGCAACGCCTTAGGATATGCGGTGAATGAGATGGGGATTACAGACCTTTCTGCCATCCTTCAGGTAGTGGACATGCAAGTTCGAGATAAGCTTCAAAAACAAGCACAGGGCGAAATCGTACAGGACGGTGCGGAAATGGTAATTCTCCAGATAGACCTTCAGAAGGGAGACCTTTACGTGGCAGGGGCCAAACGCCCTCTTGTTTACTACTCAGGAGGGACTCGACATGAGATTGCTCCTACTCCTCGTGCTATTGCAGACGACCCAGAGCTGTTCCGAGAGGTGCCGTTCCGAAGCCATAGATATCAACCCCAGCCAGGTGATATGTTCTACCTCTTCTCGGATGGCTATCCTGATCAGGAAGGTACGGATAAACCTCGCCTGGGCACTCGGCGGTTTTATGAGATTTTGGATGAGGTGCATACCTTACCTCCAGAGCGCCAGTGCCATATCTTAGAGCAGCGTCTGAAAGAATGGAAGGGGGATAACGAACAAACCGACGACATTCTCATTATTGGATTCCGATATCAACCTAAAGGTTCCACCTCTGTCGCCCTCTGAGCGAGGAGAACTGCTATCGGGGGTCTGGGCTGACTGGCAACTGAGTCAACTGAGTGTGCCCTCAGCCCTTTTGCGGGAAGATGTCCCTCTTCCCGTGGCAGCTGCCCTCGTTCGTCGGGGCATTACGGACACACATGCTCTCCGAAGGTATCTCAGTCCCAGTTGGGATGCTCTGGAGCACCCGTATGCCTTGCCCGATGTCGAGAAAGCTGTAGAGTATCTTCATGAAGCCATCACGAAGGGAAAGGGTATATACGTAGTAGCAGACTATGATGTAGATGGTACGACCTCTGCGGCTCTTTTGGGCGATTTTTTCGAGAAAGTGGGGCACAAAAAGTACCGATTGCACATTCCAAATCGTTTTACAGAGGGCTATGGCGTGTCTGAACTGGCTCTTCGACAGGCCCTGGAGGGAGGATACCATCTGTTTATTACAGCAGACTGTGGGACGAAAGAGCACCACCGCCTGGCTCTTCTGCGTAAGGCAGGGCTCACAATAATCGTCCTTGACCACCATGCCCTGGGGGAAGGGGATGTATACCCTCCTGCAGATGCTTTTGTCAATCCTCAACGTCAAGACACCGATTATTCTAATCCGTATTTGTCTGGTGCAGGGGTGGTTTTCAAGGTGCTGCAAGCGTATGTAGAGCGCTTCCAACATCCCGTCGAATGGGTGTGGGAGTGGATAGATTTAGTTGCGGTCAGCCTCTTAGCCGATATCATGCCGCTTATAGGGGAAAACCGTACGCTTGTCCAGTTAGGCTTGGAACGGCTGCAGGAGGCTCCGCGGCCAGGCCTTGCCGCTCTCATGAAGGCAGCCCGTCTCGATCCCAGTTTCCCCCTGCGCTCACGCCAGGTAGTCTATCAACTGGTCCCCCGCCTCAATGCCCCAGGGCGTCTCAAAGATGCCCGATATACGCTGTATCTTCTGCTGCAACGTTCTCTCTCCAAAGAAGTAGAACAAGTCGCCCTTTATCTGGATAAGCTCAATAGACATCGTCAGCATCTTCAAGAGCAGGTCCTTCGGGCAGCGCACGCGCAGTTAGAAAAAGAATATCCTGGCATCCTCACAGGGCAGCGAGAACCCCCTCCTGCCTTCGTCGTCGTCGGAAAAGACTGGGGGAAGGGGATTGTCGGTTTAGTAGCTGCAAAGCTCACCGAACATTTCCATCGCCCTTCCGTCGTGTTGACCCAAGATGAAGCGGGATATCTAACGGGTTCGGCCCGAAGTCCCTCTGAGTTTCCCCTGCATGATCTTCTCAGTACGCACTGCAGACCTTATCTCCTGAAATTCGGTGGGCATGACAGAGCTGCGGGACTTTCCCTGGCCCCAGATAAGGTAGAAAGATTTCGGGAAGCATTTATGGCTGCCTGTGCTGCTCAGCAGCCAGCCCGAAGACGAGCCTTCATCGATGCGCAACTTGCAGCGGAGGAGCTGCAGGAGGTTCGCATCGCTTCTTGGTGTGACCGATTCGAGCCGATAGGACCCGGAAACGAAGCACCCCGTTTCCTCATACGAGGTCTCCGTCTCTGGAGGGTAGAAAATGAACGGCTCCTTTTCGCCTCTGGCGGAAATCTGTACGAAGCTCATGCCCGCATTCCGTTCGACCAGCTCAAGCCCTATCTCGCCCAAATGAAAGAAGAAGGACTCCCTCTCGTAGCCACTCCCCGGCTCCGTCCTTCGGGCGGAGTTGAACTGCGACTGCGAGATATCCTCCCACAGGGGTACTAAAAACGGCCCTCTCCCATTTCTCTAAAGAATATCACCACAGCCCGGGCTTAGCACATAGAAAAGCAAGCTGGTTGGGGGGAGAGCTTGTGCAGCTCCAACGGCACCCAACAGAAAACAAGGGGGAAATCGCTCGTATCCGCACATGCATCAAAGAGATGCAAAATCAGGACTTGGCATTCAGGGGAGATTTTGTATATTGATTGTAATCTAAAACTCCTACAAATATGAACCCGAACGTACGACTTGGATTGCGCCTCCTCTGGGGGGTGAGTATATTATTAGCACAGGGGTTCCCCACTGAGGAGGCTGAGCGCGCATTGGGCTGGGCACGCTGGGCAGCTGACTACTTCCCATATACTTCTGCGCATGCACCGGGATATCTCGTTGAAAACCCAGCCGCTCACCGTATCCACTACTTCAATCTGGATTCACTCCTCCCTACTCCACCGCATATCTTTCCTGGCAGCGGGGGGGAGGAGAACCGAGGATTTATCCTGTGTGTGCGTCTGGACAAGATTTTTGCTGGCGATTTTGGAGGAGCCGTAGACCACATCGGTGTCTGTCTGACGCCTGAAAGGTGTGCGTTGGGTATCGCCACCTGTCGGGAGAGAGGGTATTCCGCTTATTTTTTACGTCCGAAGGGCAGGGAATGCCACGCTCAACCTTTCCGATGCGTTGGCTTGCCTTCCTGCTGAGGCGGAGGGATTTCACATGAGCTTCCACAAGACTGGGAGTGGTATCCGGATAGATTCGCTCTCCTGGGGTATGGAGCTCCCCTCCCTGCATGAGCTCCGCACAGAGGCAGGAGCGCTCATCTTGCAGACTGCCAGTTTATCTGAGATAGAGCAGGCCCTTGTAGACCTCCCTCCTGGAGGCTATGCGCTTCTGCTGAGGCGACCGGGAGGTGCCCAGCGAAAAGGAAAGGATTCTCCTTCTCCCGAGCCAGTTTCCTTCCCCCTTCGTGTCTATCCCAACCCTACAAAGGGGAGCGTAACCATCGAAGCTCCCGAAGGACAACTGCCCCTGAAAGTCCAGATATACGATGCATCGGGTCGACAGCTCTTGGAACGTCTTCTCTCCAAGGGGCAGGAGACACTTGCCCTGCCAGTCGAGTCGGGCCTGTATATCCTGCAAGTGGAGAAAGGAAAAACCACGAAGCGGCTTCTGCTCCTGCGTGAGTGATGTAAGCATCGTTTTGCCTGCTTCGCAAACGTACTTAGAAAGGCACAGGGGTGACGCGCTGGGGGCAGCCCCCATTTTGTTCCTACGAGCTGATTTCCTTAGCAGGGGATAGAATCGACCGCTCCGGGGTAAAATCCTCCCTTCATAGTTTTTGCGTTCCGATTTTCCTTCAGATGGAAGATTCTCTTCTGCTGCCTTCGATATAGCTGTTGGTATCCAAAGACAAATGTCTAAGAGCAAAGTAGCTTAGGGGATGCGTAAACCCAAGATGAGAATATCATCCGTCTGGCGAGCTCCCCCCATCCACCGCTGGAGCTCAGCCTCTAAGAGGAGTCCCTGCTGTTTGGCGGGTTGGTCTGCTACCAGCTCGAAAAACTCATAAAACTTGCGCAGTTGGTAGCGCTTGCCTTCCGGATTGAGCTGGTCGGTGAAGCCATCTGAGAAGAGATACAACATGTCACCCGAAGCAAGGTCTAAAGAATGTAAAGTAAACTCAGGCGCTTCTCCCTCATAAGGAGCTCCTAAAGTGATTCGGTTGGGGCGTATCTCGCTCCCCTTGCCTTGCCGCACCCAGAAGAGCGGACGTCCAGCTCCCGCATAGAGGAGTTTATGTCGCTTGGGATCGATCTGCAATAAAGCCAGCTCCATGCCTTCTTGAAATCGTTGATATACGGCTTCCTCGTGCTGGAGAGCGGCCCGTACCCGAAGGTTGAGTAGATAGAGAATCTCGGAGGGTTTGAATACTCCCTCTAACTCGACGATTTGCTTGAGGAGAGTGTTGGCGATAATAGTCATGAAGGCACCTGGGATACCATGCCCTGTACAGTCTCCGACGGCTACGATGGCTTTGCTAAGGCGCTGAGCAAACCAGTAAAAGTCTCCACCTACGATTTCTCGGGGTTGATATAGCAAAAAGCTTTCCGGGAAGGCCCGTTGCAGTTCACTCCAAGGAGGGAAAATGGCGCGCTGTACCCGCTGGGCATATCGCAGACTTGCCAGAATATCATCGTTTTGCTGCCGGAGGAGGAGGCTCTGTCGCTCGATTTCTTCCTTCTGGCGGATAACCTCCTGCGTTCGCTCCCGAACCCGCTCTTCCATTTCTGCATACAACTGCGCATTCTGAAGGGCGATTGCTGCGGGAGCTGTGAAGAGCTTGAGGAATTCTGCTTTTTCAGGAGTCGCTACGAGGGTATTCGAAGAATGAAGAAGGTATAAGATGCCTATCAACTTTCCTTGGTATATGAGGGGCAAGCAGAGGATAGAACCCACAGAAAGTTTTTCCCAGTCTGGATGGCGAGTCCAGAGATTTTGTTCCTCCCCATCAACAAGTAGGAGATTTTCGCGTGCTCTTGCTACGTGCTCTACTAAAGGGGCAAATATGCGAGGCTCCGCATGGAGAGGTTGAGTCGCATAGGGGCGAGGTTCGTGCTCGCGCGATTCTGCATATCCTACCACTTGCAGCGTAGTGGGATGAAGAGGATCGGGAACGATGAGAAAGGCTTCTTCTGCGCCGCTGTTTTCGATAGCGATGCGAAGGAGCTTAAAAATAAACCACTCTAACCGCACTTCACCTGTGAGGGAGAGGGAAACCCGATGAAGCTCGGTGAGGATCTGATTTTGGCGTTCGCTTCGCTGACGTTCCTGGTACCGTTGTCGAAGCTCCCGTAGATAAGGTCGAAGCGAATGAACTTGGCTGTTGAGATAGACGGAGAGGTACTTCTTTTCTTCGAGGAGCAGAGAAGCGTCTCGGCTGAGCCCCAGTCCATATGCCAGAGGCCACCTTTGCAGAGATTCCTCTAAAAATTGTCCTCCTTCGGGCAATGGAGCTATAAAAAGAAATAGCTCCTCTCCTTGTAAGATGCTTTTCTCTGTGAAAGCCTGGGCCTCTTGTACCTGAGAAAAAATCTGCAGTTGCGTCATGCCCAGTTCCTCCTCCAGAACTGAGCGTAAAGAGGGACTATTTACCTCATCAGGCAACCAGGCTACTACGAGAGGAGGGGACATCTTTTGGGTCAAAGATACACATCCTTACCTAAAAGTGTTATTTTTGCTTATGCGCTCCAGAATCCTATGGGTCGATGATGAGATAGAACATTTAGAGCCGCAAGTATTGCATTTGGCAGATCGGGGCTTCGAAGTGTTACCTGCTCGTCATCCCAGCGAAGCACTCCAGATCCTTCAACAGCAAAATGTAGATCTTCTTATCGTGGATGAGCACATGCCAGGTATGGAAGGAATAGAGCTGGCGCGACAGATCAAACGTTCCCATCCCTATCTGCCTGTGATTATGGTCACTAAAGATGAAGAGGAGCGGCTCATGGAAGCTGCGGTGGGGGTAGATATCGCTGACTTTCTCATCAAACCTGTGAAGCCTCAGCAGCTTCTCTCGACTTGTAAGCGGCTTTTAGCAGGGTCTGCCCTTCAACGGCAAGAGGCTTCAGAGGGCTATCAGCGGGAGTTTCGTCGTCTCAGTACCCAGATCGCCTTCGGTCCTTCTTTGGAGGAGTGGTGGCAAGTCTATAAGGATCTCGTTCATTGGGATATAGCGCTGGAGAGAACGGGGGCGGCTGAGCTTCAGGATATTTTAGAGGGGCAGAAAGCGGAAGCCAACCTCATGTTCAGTCGTTTCTTCACTGAAAACTACTTGGAATGGGTAAATAGCACCGACCGTCCCGCTCTCTCTCCAGATGTATTACCCCGATACTTTTTGCCCCATATCGGTACTCGAGGAGGAGAACCCACTGTCCTTGCCCTCATAGATGGGATGCGGTACGACCAGTGGAAGGTGTTGGAGTCTCTATTAGCGCCGTACTACGATACCGTGGAGGAGCGGCTCTTTTTCTCGATTCTACCTACTGCGACGCAATATGCCCGGAATAGCCTCTTTTCGGGCCTTTTTCCTTCTGATATCGCGCAGCGTTTCCCTCGGTACTGGGCAGACGATGATGAGGAAGGGGGCAAAAATCTCTTCGAGGAAGAGTTCTTCAATGACCTCCTTCATCGTTACAAAATGCCCGTGAAGGTCGGGTATGTAAAGGTACTTCGCCCTGAAGAGGGGAAAACCCTTCTTCAACAGCTTCCCCAGCTTCTCCGGCAGAATGAAGTGGTGCTGTTGATTTTCAACTTCTTGGACCTGATGGCCCACACACGGGTTCAGATGAATGTGCTCAAAGAACTTGCAGCGAATGATACCGCCCTTCGGGCTACTACTCGCGCCTGGTTAGAAACCTCTGCATTCTTACAAGTACTCAAGCAGCTTCCTCAGTACACCTCTCAGGTCTTTCTCACCACTGACCACGGCTTTGTACAGGTACGACGACCAGTTCGGGTATTGGGTGATCGAGAGACCACTACCAATCTTCGCTACAAGCAAGGTAGGAATCTCAACTATGACCGAGGAGAAAAAGGGGTTTTCCACATACGCAAGCCCTCCGAGGCTCGTCTCCCTCGAGCTACAGCCAGCTCTACCTACCTCTTTGCTTGCGAAGATCATTTCCTGGTCTACCCGACGAATTACAACGAGTATGTAAGGCTCTATCGAGATTCGTATCAGCACGGGGGCGTAAGCCTCGAGGAAATTGTCGTTCCGTTTGTTCGATTAGAAGTCAAGAAATGAGAGACTTTCCTGTCTATGAGCGACAGTTTTCAGAAGAAGAGCTTCCTACAGTCGTGTCAGAGCTTCGAGAATGGGCTCCCTCCGTTACGAGGTGGCTGCTTGTCGGACCCTTAGGAGCGGGTAAGACTCGTCTGGTGCAAACATGGCTCGGAGAAGAGGTCAGCAGTCCTACCTTCACTTACATACATGTCTACACCCAAGCTGTGCATGTGGACTTGTACCGGTTTCCGTCGGAGTTACCCTCTCGATGGGAGGAAGTGTATTCGCTCTTGGAGAGTGCCCCTCTTGTTTTTATAGAATGGGCGGACAAACTACCCTTCCCTCCGGCTGGTCCAGCCGTATGGGTTACCTTGACCCCCCTCTCGGAAAACGTTCGGAGGCTCCGAGCAGTTTTTACTCCGTAGAGTCAGCGGGTATCGTGAGGGGGAGATTGTCGATGAGTCGTACCCCTTCTATGTAAGCAGCCATGAGAGCACGAGGATGAGCTGTCTGTGAGAGATGCTCTACAGGCTCCAGAGAGTATTCATCCACGATCGCTAAGTACTCCAGTTTTACTTCGGGAAATCTATCTGTGAGATATAGGCGAGCTTCCCGGATGAGAGGTTCCGTTAGCATGTACTTTGGGATGAGGGTCTGAATGTATTGAAGAGTCTTGTAGAGGGCGACAGCTTGGGCTCGGCTGCGAGGGGAGAGGTAGCTGTTTCGGGAGCTCATTGCAAGCCCATCGGGTTCTCGAACGGTAGGCACGCGCACGATACGGATAGGGAAGAAGAGCTCTTCTACCATCTTTTCGACGATGCGCAGTTGTTGGAAGTCTTTCTCGCCAAAGTAGGCGCGGTGCGGAGCTACTAAGTGAAACAGCTTCGTTAGCACCAGCGTAACCCCGTCAAAGTGCCCCAGTCGATATCCTCCGCACCAGAGGCGGCTCATACGGGTCAAGCTTAGAAGCACCTCATCCTCTGCTGTATACATTTCTTCTACAGAAGGGGCAAACAAGACGGAAACACCGAGGTTTTCTAACAAACGGCGATCGGTATCAAAAGTTCTGGGATACCGATGATAATCTTCGTTTGGGCCGAACTGACGAGGATTTACAAAAATACTGACGACGGTTCGAGCATTTTCAGCCAAGCTCTGCCGTACAAGAGATAGATGTCCCTCATGTAAAGCGCCCATTGTGGGGACGAAACCCACGGTTTCCGATACTTTATCTCTCCATGTTCTGATGTCCTCTCTGGTCTGAAGTATTTCCATGGTATAAACGGTTTAGGTAGGATGCGATGACTATATCTCCGTATACATTCAAAGTTGTGCGAAGCATATCTAAGAGCCGATCTATGCCATAGATGAGGGCTATCGCTCCTCCGGGTATGCCGAATGCGGGCAACACTCCTGCCAAGAGGGGGAGGGAGCCTCCAGGCACCCCTGCAGCACCGATTGCAATCAGCACTGCTAACCCTACGACGAGGAGCTGTTCTGTCAAAGTGAGAGGTATGCCGAAGACCTGCATGAGGAAAAGGAGAGTAACCCCTTCATACAGAGCAGTTCCATTCTGGTTGACCGTCGCTCCTAAGGTAAGAATGAACTGTGCGATAGGAGGGGCTATGCGAAGCCGTTCTATCGCTACTCGAAGAGTCGTAGGAAGAGTCGCATTGCTACTGGCAGAGGAGAATGCCATTAGAAGAGCGGGGATACTTGACTGGAAGACTCGAAGGGGAGAAGCCTTAGCAAATCCATATAAGAAAACGCTGTAAATACCTATACCATGTACCATCAGGCCGATTATGACAGTAAGCGCATACGCTCCTAATAAAGAGAAGATTTCCCAACCTACACCTACTACCGCTTGGAATACGAGGCCTGCGATCCCAATAGGGGCTATCCAGTACATGATTTTCGTGAGAAGCCACAAACTGGCTTGATAAACGATATCCAGGAGGTGATACAGAGGCTGAGTTTTTTCAGATGAAAGACGAGCCAGGGCGATCCCCACCAAAACTGTAAAACTCACTACTGCTAAGAGTCCTCCCTGTTGGTCCGATGTGAACGCAGTCGCCATCTCTCGGAAGGGATTCTTGGGAAGTAGATTGAGTACGAGCTCTTGAGGTGTAAGTTTACTCGAAGGAGTAAGTCCCCCGAATCTTTCTAATAGGGCCGATCGTGCTTCGGAGGAGAGCCTAAGACCAGGACTTAGCAAGTTGGCCAAGACCAAGCCGATACCAGCGGCGATGGCCGTCAGAATCAGGACTGTCACGAGGGTATGCATGCCTATGCGTCCGATAGCCCCTGTCTCAGTAAGTCGTTGGATGCCTATGAGGAGGATAGGTATGATGAGTGGGAATATCAGCATGAAAATGCCCCGTAGAAAGAGCTCCCCAGCTATGCGGGCGATAAAACTTACTATTTCTACGGGCTGCCCTGTGCTGCGAATCACCAGGGCGAGGAGTACGCCCCCCACAAACCCTGCAAGAAGACGGAGAGAAAAAGTCCTTTCTTTACCGACTTCCACGCAAACGAGGGGGTTTTTGAGGGAGAAGCCGAGCTAAAGCCCCCCCTAAAGCGATACCAACGCTGCCCAAAAGAAAGCCAATCAAGGCGGTCACCAACCAGAGTCCTACTCGGGATACGCCGAAAAGAGTGGCTATCCGATTAGATAAAATACCTTGGTTGGGAATATCTGCGATTAAGGCCAGCCCCAGCCATATCAGTCCCAGGACAGCTCCTCCCAGCAAAGGCCAAAGCCGCCGAGCCTGAAATAAGTATCCCACTACTACCAACACATAGAGACTCCCACTCCAATGAGGGAGCCATACGGTAGCCACCGTACCTAAGACAACTACCGCTCCGAGAAAAAAGAGAAAGCCTTTACTTTGCATCCCTATGGCTGAAGTGCCGGTAAAGTTAGGGTATTGGAATGGCTTATGGAGTCTCTGAGGTTTACCCGAGTACGCCACTTAGCTCAGCAAGAAACTGCCTCCTTGGCGCTGACAGCATATCTCCCTGTTTCTGGCGAAGAAACGACCGTTTCTCCTCTTCACCTTGGGAAGGTCAGAGAAAAAGCGGAAAAAGCGCTCGCAAAGCACACAGATCTAAAGGAGGTCGAAAGCTTTCGAACCAACCTTGATTATGCCCTGGCCCAAGTGACAGAACATAACTGGAGTGAAGGTACCTGGTTTATCGCAGTAACACCTTCCGTAGCAGAAGCCCTTTTCCTCCCCTTTCTACTCGAAGAAGACATATCCGTAGGGAAGGCTCTAAAGCCTTATCCAGCTCTTTATGCGCTATACCGAGTTAAGACCGTTTTTATTGGGGTTTTTTCTGAAAATACAGTTCGATGGTTTGAAGGTTTAGGAAATAGACTTTTCCCCCTTTCTATCCAGCCAGAGGTGCGAGAGGCACTTCAGCAGCTACAAAGAGCCCGACAGCAGATACAAAATGTCGCTGTGGATACTCCTCAATACGGAGAACTTTTTGCACAGATGGCTCGCTCTGCCTACAGCATGGCACTGGTTAAGTACACAGACACGCTGCGTCAAGTTGTTGCTTATTACCTTGATGTAGAACAAGTTCCTGCTGTGCTGATGGGGGATGAAAGGTTGCTTCAGGAGGTGGGGCGGGGATTAGAAGGCCATGGTTCCCTTACCCTGATTGGGGGGGTACCGGAAACAGCGTCTCTTGAATTTATCCAGCAACACGTTGAGCAGCATTTGATGCATCAGCGGGCTGTTCTGGAGCAGATGTACTATCCATTTTTAGCCTATTCTGAAGCGCAGAAACCGGAAGAGATTTGGAGTCTGCTCCAGGACTCCCTTCCCTCTTCTCCCGTACTTTTCATAGAGGAAGGCTACTCTTTCCCCGCGCAGGTTCTTACAGGGGCAAAGCGTTCTCTACCTACCAAGGATGGGGTCGATCTTCTGGTCGCAGCCGTTCGGGAGAAGGGGGGGGAGATCCTTTTCCTTCCTCCAGGCAAGCTGCCTCATCCTCTTATGCTTCTTATGCCATGAGAAGGCTTCTGGCGGGAAACTGGAAAATGCATTTGTATCCAGCTGAAGCTGAAGCTCTTGCAGAGCAGCTTCAGCGATTATGGAGCACCGCAGAGAGACATCGGCTCCCCACCGTGGTATTTCCCCCTTGTCTGTATCTCTGGAAAGTGGCCCAAATCTTGCGGGGGGGGCCTATTGCTGTAGGAGCCCAGAATGGGTATCCAGGCGAGTTTGGGGCTTTTACGGGAGAAGTTTCTATGGCCCAGTTGGCTGCAAGCGGAGCTGAATGGGTTCTGATTGGTCATTCCGAGCGTCGCCAGTACTTTGGAGAGGATGGAGCGCTCCTGCGGAAAAAGCTTCTGTCCGCGCAAGAACGAGGTGTTCATGTTATCTACTGTGTGGGAGAGACCTTAGAGCATCGCAATTCGCAGCAGACTTTTCAAGTACTTTATCATCAGTTGCGGGAGGTGTTATCGGAGGGTGACATCGAGTGGGATCGATTTGTGCTGGCTTACGAACCTGTGTGGGCTATCGGTACAGGAGTGAATGCCACACCCGAACAGGCCCAGGAAGTGCATTCTTTCCTCAGAGGGGAGTTGGATACATTTGGGGCTCCCGCTGATAGAGTCCCTATCCTGTATGGAGGGAGTCTAAAACCAGAAAACGCCGACCTAATCTTTGCTCAGCTTGATGTCGATGGGGGGTTGGTAGGAGGAGCCAGTCTCCAGGCAGATAGCTTTGCCGCCATAGCAGATGCTCTTCTTCGGAGCAAATCTGTGTATACCTAATCAAATTTTTCACTGTCGGATAAAGACAAGGGGGCATGGTTTTAACCATGCCCCCTTTAGGTTTCGGAGGTCTATTTATGCTCTTAGGGGCAGTTTTCGCTTACTAAGATCCCTTTCGAGAAGGTAAGCTGACACGGGACTCCTCCTGCACCCATGATGTTTACGACTACGGTAAGACCGTTCTGTCCAGCGGCTCGGAAAGTACCTGTACCCGCTACCTCTATATCACCAGTCCCCCGAGTGACAACGGAGCCACTTTCTACCAGAATACCCCGATTATTCCAGGTGGAAACAATATGGAGGGGAGCATCTGGGAGTTGTGTTCCTAAGCCGACCCAAGAGTCGCCGATCCCATAATCAATACTCCCTAAGCGGAAGTGATTGTACATTCCAGCGATAAAGACACCTGGGAGCCGATTCGGATAAGCGGTAGGTGAAGCGTTCGGGTCAGGTGGGGGAAAAGGAGCTGCATTCCATGGGGCAGCGTTGTCTTTCTCACGTACGAAGAATCGATACCCCCCATAAAATCGAGCGCTAAATTGACTTCCCAAAGAGGAACGAAGCATAGAGACGGGGCGATTAGTGGGAGGTCCTGGGTCATCCCCGATTTGGAACGAACCTGGATGTTCCGTGGACACATACTTTCCTAAGGCCACGGAGCCTGTTTGAGTACCTTGGCTTGCGACGCCGACCACAAAACTCAGCAGCCCCGAAGCCCTTACATTGAGCCCGGCTGCAAATGAGGCATACCCGATATTAGCGGGGTCGGCGTGGTCTGTCTGGTTGGGAGCAAATGGGTCATCTGTGCGGGCCTGGATCCCCACCACCCTCCAAGCGGCCCGCTCGGGAAGCCAGATGAGCCGAGTACCCGGCCCTGTAGGAAGGCCGGTAATCGGAGGGGGGCCGGCGGGGTTATAGATAGGTCCTGACACAATCAGTTGACCATTTTCTACGAGAGTTCGCCCTCGTGCTACCAGAGCATAGCGCTGCTCAGCAGCGGGGGGAGCGTTGGGACTGCTTAGGATCCCGGCCAGAGGCGCAAGCGCATTCTCATTGAAAGCTAAGATCCCTGTAGAGTAGCTGGCGGATGTAGTATTAACATAGGGGGTGGCATCTCCGATAGCTCCCCATATTCCGATAGCTCTCCCTCCTGTATTGCCAGATAGGCCTCTTACCCCGATATTGGTACCGGCATGGGGGGGGTTAGTGGTGCTCCCTATACCTACGAGAAGGTTGGCATCCCCAGTAGTGACGACTTCGACTCCATGCGCAGTGCCTCCAGCCCCATTTAGAGTGGACGTGAAGAGGTTTGCACTGAGTCCAGCGGCTCCGGTGCTATTTACGGATACTTGGAGTCCTCCGTTGTTCCCTCCTGCGATATGGACCTGCTTGGCGGTGGTGGGGGTATTGATGCGAACCTCCCCAGTGCTGAGTACTCGGATGCGTTCTGTGTTGCCCGTTCGAATGACAAGGTCCACAGGGTCGATCGTGCCCAAGAAGTTGACAGCGGGATTAGTCCCTGTGTTACCTCGCAAGAGCCAGGCATCAGCCTGAGCCGGGCCCAGCACCCACTGGTTGAGTACAGCATCCCACTGGATGAGATCTCCTGTGTTTTGCCCTCGCACTTCCCCTAAAACCCCTTGTGCGTCAGCCCCTACCAGACGAAAAGGAGCCGGGAGAGGATTCAAAGTGCGGATACGGGCTTCTCCTGCGACATCCAGTTTGTGGGTAGGGGTAGTTGTGCCTATCCCTACCTGTGCCCACAGAGAGCTCAAAACAAGCCAGACAGCGTGCATGTAGCGGTTCATAGAGGATATATTTAATATGGGATTATCGAATCACGGTTACTGTGCCCGCTCTTTCAGTGTAACGTCCATCGGAGAAGTAACCCCGTACGACGAAGACATAGGCATCTTCGGGGACCGTTTCTCCTTTCTGGGTTAGTCCATTCCAGCGGATAGGGCCTTCAGGGCCTTGTTCTCCCCTCCAAATCAGGAGTCCCCACCGGTCATAGATGCGTAGCTCTACTCGAGTGAAGCCCCGATAGTAGATCAAGAATTCATCGTTGCCACCATCTCCATTGGGGGAAAATACGTTGGGAACGTAGATCACGAAAGGCAGACGTGTACGCGCCAGGGCGAAGTTCGGGGAGGAGAAATTGTTCCAGTTCTGGGTTTCCATGTAGGCACTTTGGGCCATACCTGTTTGAGGAGTCCCGGCACTACGGTTGATGATCGTATTCACAGCTTCCCACCGGTTTGCGGGCACCTCCCAGTGGCTTAAGGTATCTTTATATGCATCATTGGCTTCGTCATACCAGATGCGCAGAGAAAGAGGAGCGTTGCCTTGCGTGCGTTCGATGATGTGATAGAAAAATTCATTGGCTTGCTCAATAGGGGTGAATACGGAGGTTTTGTCGTAGCCTTCGTTCGTGGGGTCTACATTTGCGAATCGTACGCGGAAGGTGTGTGGAGCGGCCGCTGGGGTTATTTCCACGGGGCGATAGCGAAAAGGTCCTAACTGTCTATCTCCTACTGGGAAGAGGTAACTGGCCACTCGGTCGGTTCGCCGTCCCAATCTACCCACACCTGTACTGCTGACAAATCCACTTGTTCGGGTTATAGCGGCGGGGTCTGGATTTTCTACTTGCATGATCTGGCCGTTGGTTCTTAGCTCACAGTCATTTAAAGCCAGGAAGTTTTCGATCCGGCCATCTGCTCCTATCATCTCTTTGAGATCGTTTCCATTGTTGAAAAGAGCGATGCTATTGTAAAAGGTGGGGGTAGGGCCGATAAGACGTTGGTATCCCCCTACCAGCCAGAGCCATCCTGTGCGGGGTGTCACGAATCCATCTCCAGAGGAGGAGTTGATCCAGTCTCCTGTTAGCCAAACGAGTCCTCCATCGTTCTCGATGATCCCTGTGCCATCGACTTGTAGGTCGCCGGGGGGAGCCCCTACTACTGCTAACGTATCCTGGGGAGAAATATAAACGATATCATTCAAAACATACATCTCCTGGCTATATACCCAGGTGAGAGAGAGCAAGCCGATGAGTACGAGCGACTTTAGCATAAATGGTTTAGACAAAAGTAAGCTTTTTTCGGGAGATGTGGGAAACAAATGGAGAGGCGGCTATCCAGTATCGCCAAGGATGTTCGGCATCAGGACCTGCATAGTCTACACCGATGCGTTTTCCTTGCTCGATTTGGGGGGGGTGATACCCGTCGTCATATACGGTGAGGTGGAGATGGCCAAAGATGCTCTGACCTGTCCATTCTAAGGAGATGCCCAAAGCTTGGGAAAGGCTTCCTGGCCCTACTGTCAATCGATGGAGAGGTGCGTTTTTCCGTCGCTTCTGCATCAGATCTAATCCCCAAAGAGGTTCTCCTGCTCGAATGAGCACAGCGCAGGGGTCTCCTATTTCACCCGTTACGATATTCAACATGACGTGGAGTCCATAGCAGAGGTAGATGTATAAGGTTCCACCTGATTGATACATCGGAGCGGTTCGGGCTGTGCGCTTCCCCCCGTAAGCGTGGCAGGCTCTGTCTGTGATACCCCCATAGGCTTCGACTTCGGTGATGCGAACAGCCGCACTTCCTTCTGGAGTCTGCACAGCGAGGATCTTTCCTAAAAGGTCCTGGCTCACTTGCCATACGTTATGCAGGAAGAGCTCTCTGGGTACACATCTCAGGGGCAGCTCAGCCAAAGGGTCAAGGATGGACTGAATGGGCATGTTTCAAGGTTGAAGATAGGCAAATACAAGTCCTGCAGCCGCTCCCCCCAGGTGAGCCCAATGATTCACTATTCCTTGTCCCCTTCGTGCTTCGTAGAGGCTATACAGCAGATAGAGCAGAGCGAATAGCCAGGCGGGTAGGGGCAGGAAGAAGAAGATGAGCAAGGTAGCCTTTGGATTGTGTAAGATAAAAGCAAAGAGAACTGCATTGACTACCCCAGAGAGACCGATGCTCACATGGTGAGGATTGTGATGGTACCTCAGATAAGTCAGCAGGCCGCTCCCCACCGTTCCTGCTCCCAGGAGAAGGCTATACATCAGGGGCCCATAATATCGCTCCATTACACTTCCGAATGAATAAAATACTATGGAGTTTACCAGAAGATGCGTCACATCGGCATGGAAGAAAATGCTGGTGAGGAACCGATACCATTCTCCGTGGAGGCGGATCCGATAAGGGACAAGCCCCCATCGCGTCCACTGCAGCTGCTGGCCCTGACCCCAAGCCCACAGAGAAGCGGCTGCACAAACTCCCAATACGACCAGAGTGATGCTCACTCGGCGAAGGTAAGAGGAACTGGCCATGAGTGATAGAGAGGTTTTATTTTCGCGCTCGTATGTATTGGACTTTAGAGCTCGCCTCCTATCTGGAGGATGCTCCCTGGCCCGCCACCCGAAACGAACTCATAGACTATGCTGAGCGGACAGGGGCACCTCTGGAGGTAATAGAAAACTTACGGGAGCTCCCAGACGACGATACCATTTACGAGTCTGTGGAGGATGTCTGGCCCGATTACCCTTCTCGAGATGAATTTTTGTTTGAAGAAGATGAAGACTGATATCGACTAACTACTCTATCCTGTGCTGAGTCAAGTTGTTTTCACACTTCTGCTTATCGGAGCCGGGCTACTATTCTTTTATCATATTCGACTCCTCCGGAAAACCCTTTCCATAGGCAGGCCAGCGGACTTACCAGGTCCTTCTTGGAAGAGGTGGGCTCAAATGATCCGGGTAGCTATCCTCCAGGAGCGCATGATGGATAAGCCTGTGGCATCCGCAGCCCACTGGGTGATCTACGTTGGGTTTATCGTTATCAATGTAGAAGTAGCCGAAATCATCTTGGATGGTATCACGGGGGGGCATCGCACCTTGGCCCCTTATTTGGGGCGTCTGTACGACGGGATGACCCTTGCTGCAGAGGTATTCCTTGCCTTTGTCTTCATCGCGGCCGGAGTCTTTCTATGGCGTCGGAATATACTGAGAGTCGCTCGCTTCCATACGCCGGAGATGCGGGGATGGCCTCCCCTGGATGCCAATATCATTCTGTGGACGGAAATCGTGTTGGTTCTGGCGTTACTTTTCATGAATGCCGCGGATCAGCTGCTGCAGGAGCGAGGGGTATCCCCCTACTTTCGCGTCGGTACTTTTCCTGTGAGCCGTTGGATAGCTCCCCTTCTGGGCGACCTCTCAGATACCAGTTTGATAGCCGTAGAAAGGACAGCTTGGTGGCTACACATTCTTGGCATATTGGCCTTTCTAAACTACATTCCTTTCTCCAAGCATCTTCATATTTTCTTATCTTTTCCCAATACCTACTACGCCTCTTTGGAGCCAGCGGGCAAAGTGGATTCGCTTCCACAAGTTACTGCTGTTGTCAAAGAAGCCTTAGGGTTTCCTGTTGAATCGCAATCAGAGAGCCCTTCTCCCCTCCTCGGCGCCAAAGATGTGACTGATTTGACATGGAAAAATCTCCTGGATGCCTATACTTGCACAGAGTGTGGTCGATGTACAGCTGTGTGTCCTGCCAACATCACGGGGAGAAAACTTTCTCCTCGAAAGATCATGATGGACACGCGAGATAGGTTAGAGGAGATCAAGAAAAAACTTCATAAAAATGGGAGGTGGGAACCCGATGGCAAATCTCTATTGGGAGACTATATCACACCCGAGGAGATATGGGCATGCACCACCTGCAATGCTTGTGTGCGAGCTTGCCCTGTTCTCATCAATCCCGTTTCGATCATCCTACAGCTGAGACAGCATCTGGTCATGGAGGCTTCTCAGGCCCCAGAGACTCTGAATGTACTTTTCGTGAACTTGGAAAATAATGGCTCCCCGTGGGCTCTTCCTTCGGTAGACCGAGCCAAATGGATAGATAGTCTTTCGTAGTCGTATGGCAGGTAAGACTTTATCGGCATGGAGTACTTCTGGAGAGAAACCAGAAGTATTGTATTGGGTCGGCTGTGCTGGCAGTTTTGACGACCGAGCTCAGCGAGTCGCGCGTGCTTTCGTGAAACTACTGGATGCTGCCGGAGTTCGATGGGGGATCCTCGGCACAGAAGAAACCTGTACCGGTGACCCAGCCAAGAGGGCGGGAAACGATTTTCTTTACCAAATGTTGGCTCTTCAGAATATACAGACTCTTCAAGCATATGAGATCAAAGAAATCGTGGCGACTTGCCCGCACTGCTTCAATACGTTGAAGAATGAATATCCATTACTGGGGGGAACCTTTCGGGTTTGGCACCATAGCCAGTACCTTATCCAGCTGATAGAGAAAAAGAGGTTACCCCTCCCCGCTGGAATGGAAGAGATAGTCACGGTTTTTCATGACCCCTGTTATCTCGGGAGAGGCAATGGTGAATATGAGGCTCCCCGAGAGCTGCTACGACGTGTAGGTATCCGCCTCCGTGAGCCAGAGCGAAGCCGGGATTTTGCGCTGTGCTGCGGAGCTGGTGGAGCACAAATGTTCAAGGAACCCGAGCCCGGCCGTCAAGATATCAACATCGAGCGCACGGAAGAGCTTTTACGGCTATCTCCCCATCGGATAGCGGTGGGTTGCCCTTTTTGTATGACCATGATCACAGACGGCGTAAAGCATGCGGGGAAACAGAATGAAGTGCAGGTCCAGGATTTGGCAGAGATCTTAGCAGAACGGTTAGGCCTCGTTTCATAGTCGAACGAGTCTGGCGAAGAAGCTTTGCCCTTCCTTGTCGTATAGGTGGATCAGGTAAGTTCCTCTTTCTGAGGGTAGGGGGATAGGATATCGATGTCCAGGGGCGAGCTGTATGCTCTCCTCCCAATATATGCGTCCCGAGAGGTCGACGATTCGGATCCGCCCATCTGTTATGGGGGCGAGAGCGAGCACGCTATACTCTCCGGGGGAAGTGGAAAGAAGCCGCAGAGGGGCCTCTTTCTCAGACAGGGGGAGGGAGGAGGAGCTCGAGAAAACAGCTATACGCGCCAGACTTACTCCTCCGCTGCCATCTTGGGTAAAGTTTCCGCCTGCGTATAGGGTGTTGACGTGCCAGGCAAGCGCGTTTACGACGGTAGGGCCCAGCCCATTTCCGAAAGAGCTCCAGGAACCCGAAGAAGAGAGTTTGGCTATCCGATTGACGGTCATACCATTTCCGAGGGCAGAAAAGCTGCCTGCTACATAGAGGTCTGTTCCAGTCGCCAGCAGGGCACGTACACTTCCAGAGGTAGGAGCGCCTGGCACGCTTTGTGCTTGGATCCCGTCGAAAGCCACCAGCTTCCCAGAGGCGGTACCAAAGGTTGTGAAGTCTCCCCCGAGGTAAAGTTTGTTATTCCACACCACCGCTGCCCAAATGTTATTGTTGGGACCTTGACCTGCTGGGTAGGCTGCTTCCAACCGTTGAAGCGATTTGTTCCAGATAGCCAGATAGGCCTTATCCGTTTCATTATAGTAGGCAGCGACGAAGCTACCAGCTACGTATAACTTATTTTGAAAGACGATGAAAGCCCGAGGGACGCCACCCATGAGTAACTGGGAGGTATTGTTGGGGTCCGGTGCCAGCCACTGAGAGCCATTCCATCGAGCGAAGAAGGCGATCGGCTGCGGTGGGTTTCCCACTTGTGTAAATCCACCCCCCACCAGTAGTTCTCCTTGATATACGGCGAGTGCATAGACGGGGCCGGAAACCCCTCCTCCAACCGCGCTCCAGGTATTAGAGACGGGGTCGTAGGCTGCTAAGTTTTGGGCGGAACTATTTCCTATGCCGCTAAATTCTCCCCCTACAATGAGCTTGCCTTGGTATTCTGTGATAGCGTACACATGTCCGGTGCCCCCAGCCCCTTGTCCAGGTCCTACTCGCTGCCACCCTTGGGCACCAAGGTAGCGGGCGATGCCATTGGTTTGGAGAGCGGTGCCGCCAGCGTATTGGAAGCGGCCTCCTACGTACAGGGCTCCTTGCCAAGAGTAGAGAACTTCTACTGTCCCGTCTACCCCACCAGCGACATTTTGCCACGTCTGAGCGAGTGTAGTACTTGAAACTATCCACAGCAAGGCTTTTCGCATAGGCTAAAGGTACGCACATCTCATCCAATCCTCGAGTGTATCTCCCCTTTATCTGCGCAACAAAGGGTTTGCTGAGCATGCTTTCTCTTGTACTGCGGGGAAACGTACTCAGTCAAATCGGCATACGAGAATCCCCCCTTTGATCTGAGGAGTGGACCCTGTGACGGGATTTATCAGTTTTTTGAAAGGGAAAGCTTTTTTAGATAAGCTTGGTCCATTTCCATAGGCGTTCATTGAGGTAGGGGTCCCAAGCATACAGTCGCACGGCGTAATGGTACACTCCAGCATCTGTGATTAGTAGCTCTCCTCTATACAGATTGGGTTCGATGAGGGGGAGAGCGAAAGCGACGGGCTTCCCTTGAGGAGTTTCAAAGACGACTTCTACTCGCAGAGCTTCTGGTGGGAGGCCTGGGTTTTCGACAGCTACCTCGACCTCGAAGGGTTGGTTCACGGGATAGGCTCTCTCTGAGAAGGGGGGGATACGTACGGCCTTAATCTCGATTTGGGGCCAATACCTCTGGATATGCTGTAAGAGAAGGGTACGCTGTTTTTGTACTTCTCCTGTCAGCTGGCGGGCCCGCTCCCATAGGGGAAGGTAGAGGGAATTTTCATAGGCCGTGAGCATGCGCGTAAGGGAAAAACGCTCGCTAACGAATCGTTGAGCTTTCTCCATCCGCGCGATCCATTCTGGGGGTAGTCCTCTCGCATCTCGTGTGAGATACGTGGGGAGCACTTCTCCTTGTAGAAGATAGGTAAGCTGGACGGCTTCCCAAGCGTCTCGGATAGAGGGGTCCTGGCTATCGCAGGTAGGGATGGTCCAGCCGCCTGCTTCTTCCGCTGGTACTTCAGCCCACCAGCCATCGGGGATACTCAGATGGAGTACGCCGTTTAGGCTTGCTTTCATGCCACTGGTACCGCTCGCTTCCTGACCATAGACGGGTAGGTTAAGCCATACGTCAGATCCTTGGACCAGGTAGCGGGCCAGCTGCATATCATAGTCAGGTACGAATAGCACCCGACCCTTGTAGGGGGGGGTTAGGCTTTTTCTCCAGAGGGTGCGCAGGGCAGATTTGCCCGCTTCATCTTGAGGATGGGCTTTTCCTGCGATGATAAGGCGCACCGGCTGAGAGGAAAGCAAGTCGGCTAATCCTTCATATTCGAATAGAAGGAGGTGCCGTTTGTATGTGGCAACACGACGAGCAAAAGTCAATAGGAGGGTATTCTCATCTGTGGAGGCAAGGAATGCCTGCAAGGATTCTAAGTAAGCTACTGGCCAGGGCCTTCGGCTAAGGCGTCTTCTCAGATAGGAGAGCAGTTGATTTTTCAGGGTCTGGTGGGTTTCCCAGCTTCGTTTGGACCGGCTCCATTCACTTGCTTGCCAAGTGGCGACGTGGACCCCATTCGTGATACCGTGGATGGGTAATTCGGGGGGCAAATATCCTGGATAGAGAGGGGAGAACATTTCTCGTGAGACCTGGGCATGGAGTTGGCTGACCGCATTGGTGCGGGCAGAGAAGTGAAGGGCCAGAGCGGTGAGAGAAAACTTGCCAGGCTCTCCTGGCATTTCTCCCCACTGGAGAAATTCTTCCCATCGCAGGCCGAGCTCGTGGGCGATGACGGGACCTATGTATCTCCTGAGCAGGTCAGGAGGGAATGCATCGTGGCCTGCGGGTACGGGAGTATGGGTGGTAAAGAGAGTCTGAGCCCGTACTCGTTCCTGAGCTTCTTCGAGAGAGAGTCCTTCTCGTCGGAGCTGAAGTAGATGTGCCACGATATGGAAGGCGGGATGTCCTTCGTTGTAATGAAAGATATCGATGGGTACTTGTAAGGCTTCTATTAAAGCTTGGGTTCCAAATCCTAAGATGAGCTCTTGCTGGAGGCGCCTTTCGCTGTCTCCTGTGTACAGCTGAGCGGTGATGGCCCGCATTTCGGGAGGATTCTCCGAGAGATCCGCGTCGAGGAGATAGAGGGGTATTCGGCCTACGTGTACTTGCCATACTTTGAGGTAGAGGGTTTGGTCGGCGAGGAGGAGCCTCAGGCGGAGCCATCGGCCATCCGCTTCTCGAACAGGTTCTACAGGAAGGTCCGTAAAGCGCAGGGGGGGAGTCTCTGCGATTTGTTCTCCCTCTGCGTCTATTTGCTGGAGGAAGTAGCCCTTTCTATAAAGAAGGCCCACCGCAAGGAGAGGGTATCCTTGATCACTGGCTTCCTTGAGGTAGTCCCCCGCCAAAACACCTAACCCTCCAGAATAAAAGGGTAAGCATCGGGTAAGTCCGTATTCCATGCACAGGTATGCTACTCGAGGGACGTCTGTACGGAGGGGCTGGGCCATGTAGGTCTGGAATCGTTGGGATACCTGTCGAAGGGAGCGCAAGAATTCTTCGTTTTCGCTGAGGAGCTTCCACTGGTGGGTAGGGAGGTGATTAAGGAGCCAGACGGGATTCTCATGGAGCTCCCAATCCGAAGGTGAAAGAGAAGCAAAGAGATGCTGAGCGTCTGGGTTCCACGTCCACCAAAGGTTGTAAGCGAGATGTCGGAGAGGACGTAGGAGGTCTGGGAGAGCAGGTAGGAAGAAGGCTCTATGCCACTGAAATGAGCGCTTTTCTGTAGGAGTAGGAGGGGTTAGCCGATACCAGAGCCGGGCTTGGGCTTTTGTGCGGGCGATTTGATAAGCTTGCTGGTAAAAGGGTAGGAAGTGATGCCAGCGAGTTTTCTCAGAGAGACGGAGTGCTTCCTGCCGAAGAAGCTCTTTTTGGGCTAAGCTGCTTCGTAGGCGACGATAGAGCCAGGTAAGAATCTGGCCTGGTGGGTCGGGGGCCGTGTAATCTATGAGAGAGAGTGCTTCTGAGAGCGGACTCACGTGGGTCTGCATCCAGGTGCCGAAGCCTGCTTGTCGGGAAGAGAGGGTGGGAACCCCCATACCCAGGCTTTCTTGAGGGGTATAGCCCCAGGGCTCATACCGAGAGGGAAAGGCCGAGGCATCGGTGGCAGCAAGCAGTGCATAGTACGGTAGATTCACTACTCCGTCGCTACCCTCCAGATAGACGGGGAGGTAGGCAATGCGAATGGGGTCAGAAGGGGCTATAGATAATGCCCTTAAGTGCGAGAGAAGGGGGTCTTGCTCAGGGTGGAGGAGAATGTGACTTACCCAAAGAGGAGAATCTGGGGCCTTTCCTGGCCCGTCGCTGTCTGACGGGAGAGCGAAGAGGACATGAAGTTGGATGTCAGAGAGAGGCTGCTCTCGGTATCGGCTTAGCGCATGAAGGAGAGGTAGAGTTCCTTTGTTTTCCAGTTCGGGGCGACCCGCATGGATAAGCCAAAAGGAGGGGGATTCTGTCTGCCACTGTTTGCTCAGCCACGTTAGCCATTCTTGGGCTTTCTCGACAGGGAGCATGCCTGGGGGGTTCCAGCCGTTGGGAGTGATTACATCAGCTGGGCGTCCCAGGTAGTGCGCTGCTTCTCTACTCACGTGTTCACTTACAGTCGTGGTAGCATCTGCATGTTGCCAGGCAGCTCTCTCGAGGCTATGCTTACTGGTAAGATGGTGGAGCCGAAGCCAGTTCTCTACTTCCGCAAAAGGTATCAGCTCTCCTCCCGCAGCCCTCCCTGCCACAGTAGCATGGGTGGTAAAAAGAGTAGTTATGGTCGGGGCATGTGCTTGTAGATACAATACCCCGGCTCCTGTAAGCCATTCATGGAAGTGGGCTACCGCGTCTACTTCTCCATAATAAAAAGTACAGAAACTGGTGATAACTTCCCCCGCCGCATAGCCAAATATGGCTGGCTCTACGTAATCCCACCCCCCGTGGAGCGAGTCTACCCGAAATTTCTCCCAGAGCTCCGCAAAAATCTCATTTCTACGGGGTAGAGCAGGGTAAAAATCCACTAATAGGGTCCGGATTCGTTGTCCCTCCACATGCCAGTAGCCTGCGTAGACCCTATATCCGCGCTCTCGGAAAAAGTATTCTCGCCAGTCAGCAAATAAGGTAGGAGCTTCTTCCCATTCTCGGGTACTATGGGGGAGATGAGGCCCTATAAGGAGATAAGCCCCTCCCCATTGCTGAGCTAAAAGAGGAGCCTTGCCCACTAATACTGTGTGAATACCACCGACTTTGTTAGCTACTTCCCAGCTGGCTTCAAAAAGAAGCGTTGCCCGAAGACCTGAGGTGGGGAGGTCCTGCACAAAGCAAAAGTACAATGGTATTTGTCGGTCTTGCGGTTCCCTTTAGGAAGAAGAAGGTTCTTAGTTCTAGGTATTAGCGGTTGGAGGGACCGTTCCCGATTCGATTTACTATACAAGCACTTTCACATGATATTTTTGTGGGGATGCGAAGGGTATTTGTCTTCCTTTTGTGGCAATCCCCGTGGGTATTTTTTTTCTTTCTCTCCCCTCTGTGGGGGCAGACTCGTCTCCTGCGAAACGTAGAGCGGTTGTATTATCGGGGGGACTACATTTCCTTGGTTCAGCAGGATCTGCCCTCTCCTGTACAGAAGCCTACTATCCTGCTGTATTATGCAAGTGCCTACTATCATCTCGGAGAAAGGGACAAGGCGTATGCCCTTTACAGAGAAGCTTTCTCTAAGCTGAGCCCCGCTGAAATAGAACATCCCTTTCTTACAGAATACGGGCAGCTGTGTTTGTACAATGAGAATCCCTCTCTCGCGCTGGAGCTCTTCAATCAAGCTCTGCAGCGTACTGCCTACGCCGATTCACAAGCGCTTTTGAGCAAGTACATAGCGTATGCTAATCAGCTCAAGAACTATCAGGAAATCCCTCCTGAGAAGTTTAGGTGGGTAGTTTATCCTCTTTCCTACTTGAATACTCCCGAGCATGAGTATTCCCTTTTTGTACACAAAGGGTATATATACTTCATATCGCGTCGAGACGAGGCTCGTGGTACGGACCCAGAAGACTTTCTTCCGCATGAAGCGCTATACCGGGCGAAAAGAGAGGATACAGTGGTTCAGCCGTTGCGTTTTTTCTCTAAGAAACATGAGGGCATAGCAGGTTTCCTAAAGGATACCCTCATTGTGTATCGCTCTGCCCATCGGAGGGGGGACTTTTACATCGCCTATCCTCGGGGAGAGGGGTGGGCTCAACCCCAGCGATGGAAAGCCTTTCCCAATAGCAGGAGGGGAAGCGAAGATGCCCTCTGTGAAGATCCCAAAACGGGGGATATTATTTTTAGCTCTGACAGGAAAGGTACAAAGGGGGGAGATGACTTGTGGCTAACGCGCCGCCTCCCGGGAGGGAAGTTTGCTCCTCCCGAGAATCTGTCTGCTCTCAACACGCCATACAATGAAGATGCTCCGTTTATAGTGGGGGATACTTTGTACTTCGCGCACGATGGTCCCACCAGTATAGGAGGGTATGATATTTTTTACAGCGTTCGACAAGAGAGAGGGGGGTGGGGGAAGCCTCAGCGGCTTCCTCGGCCTTTCAATAGCCCTGGCCATGATAGCTACTTGTTTTTTCCCCATCCTGATTCGGTTTATCTCTCCTCCGATAGGACGGGAGGGAAAGGGAAGATGGACTTATACCTTCTCGTACGAGAGCCTCTCCCCCCTTCCTCACCTCCAGAAACACTCCCTCGACAGTACACTCTCAGCGGGAGGATATATGATCGAGAGACAAAACGTCCCGTCCCAGCTCTTGTCATTCTGAGGCCCGTATCAGATACGTTGCTTTCTCTTTCCTCCTGGGAAGCCGAAGCGGATGGGAGTTTTTCTCGGCCCAAACCGCTGAGAGGGCAGTACTTACTTCATGTATGTGCGGAAGGATATGCCCAATACCTAGAACCTTTCTTTTCTCCCGATACGGGCGATGTGTGGCGTGAGATCCCGATGATTCCAGCAGAAGTACTTAATAATGTACAACTGCCTCGGTTACATTTTGACTTCGATCGACATACCCTTCGAGCTGAGGCTCCTCCTGCTTTGGATACTGTGATACAGGTTCTTCGGCAATATCCTACCCTCATCCTACAAGTCTCTGGGCATACAGACAGCATTGGTACCCGAGAATACAACCAGGGATTGTCTGAGAGAAGAGCCCGAACTGTATACAACTACTTGATGGAAAAAAACATCGCTCCTCATCGATTGCAGTGGATTGGCTACGGAGAAGACCGTCCGCTTGTTCCTAATACTTCTCCCTACAATCGCTTTCTCAATCGACGCGTTGAGTTCATTCCGCTTACAGGTCGACCTTAGAACTTTTGGATTAGGAAATTTCACTACCTTTGCCGAGGCCATGGTCTGGAAGGTCTTTATCGGAGCGTTCCTAGGTTTCGGTTGTGTCTGGGCACAGACCAAGTTACCTACGCTTCGTCGCTTAGAAAGGCTAAGCGAGCTGGGTTTCTATGAGAAGATTATCGCGGCGTATGAGGCGCAGCCCCATGCATTTTCGGCGGACAGGCTACTTTTTGTAGCAGATGCATATCTTCAGTTGGGGCGTTCTCACGAGGCTTTTCATCTATATAAGCAGTCTGTCCATGATGGAAGCATGCGGTGGGACCCAAAACATATTTTAGCCTATGCGCAGCTTCTCCATGCCAGAGGGGATGTAGCGCGTGCAGCTCATTATTACAAGCTCTATGCAGAGCGGGCGAAAGATCCCATCGCCGCTTCTCTGGGGCTTTCTCAGTTGGCAAATTATCAATCGCTCCCACAGAATAACAACTGGACAGTAGAGGGAGTTATGGAGCTAAATGCTTGGCTTCCTGTATATGCGGCGTGGTGGACAGGGGCTGAGCTATATGCGACTTCTCGGGCTCCTGTGGACGAAAAAGCCCCCACAGACCGTATGGGTCGGCCGTACGAACGCATAGTTCCTCGTACTCCCACCCGATATAAGTATCACCAATCCGTGGTGGGGTCTCTTGGTGCTGACACACTGCTTCTCTATCTCTCCCGTGGGAAAGGAAATATCTACATGAGTGCCGCCACTGCTTCGGGGTGGAGCAAACCTCAAAAATGGCGCAGAGTCCCTCTCCGCCCCCAAGGCAGAGTGAGCATCGCCATCGACCCGAAGACTCAGGATATATATTTTACACAAGACCCAGGGCTGCATCGAGGTGCTGGCCGAGACTTGTATCGATTTCGGTATTTAGGAGGAGGGAAGTATAGTACAGCTGAGCGTTTACCCGCTCCTATCAATACACCATATGATGAAGACGCCCCATTTATTGTAGGGGATACACTATACTTTGCTTCAAACGGCTTACAAAGTGCGGGAGGATATGACATTTTTTATGCGATTCGGAGTGGTGAACGCGAGTGGAGTAGTCCCCAGCCGATGCCAGCTCCGATTAATTCCTGGGCGAATGACATTTATTTCTATCCCTTTTCTCCGGAACATATCTATTTCTCTTCGGATCGGGAAGGAGCCTTTCGGGTATATCGAGCGAGATATACTCCGCCGCCACCACCGCCTCCGCCAGCTCCCATCGCTTCCACTGAAACGACACCCGCACCGGTTCCTGCACGTCCTGCATTGAGGGGCCAGCTCCTCCATCGTGATACCAAAAAGGGACTCAATGGAGAAGTTATCCTCGTGGACTCCGCTTCCCAGAAAGAGGTAACAGGTATCCAGACTTCTTTGGGGGGCTATTTTAGACTTTATCCACCAGAGGGAGGGGGGGTATATTACTTGTATGCGCAGGCTCCCGGTTTTATGACGCACGTGCAAGTCCTGCGGATTCCTCCTGAGCCGACCGTAGAGATGCCTCCCTTAGAAGTATCCCTGGCTCCTATAGAGATGGAAGCCACCTTTGCTCTCCGGAATATCTATTTCGACTTCAATAGCGATAAGCTCAAGCCCGAGTCTATTCCTGAGTTGAATCGGCTGAAGCGACTGCTCCAGGAAAATCCCAATGTACGTATTCGCTTCTCGGGGCATACTGATAACATTGGCGGGGACAAATACAATCAGCAACTCTCAGAGCGTCGAGCCCGGGCCGTCTATAAGTGGCTCCGAGAGCAAGGAGTACATCCTATCCAGATGGAATATATCGGCTATGGAAAGAGCCGGCCCATCGCTTCAAATACGACGGAGGAGGGGCGGTCCCTCAATCGAAGAATAGAAATGGAGGTGGTAGGAATCAGGACCCCTCCTTTGGGGACTGCAGCGAAGGAGAGCAAGCCCCTTCAGAGCGATTAGTACACCTATTTTTGCATAATGTCTCGATTCACTTGGCATGTCGCCACTGTTGGAGGCATACCTATTTATATTCACTGGAGCTTTTGGCTTCTTTTCATCTGGATAGCCATAAGCAGTTTTTTCTCCCCCGATTTTAGCTGGGCTTTCTTAATGTGGCGTTTGTTGCTTTTAGGAGGCTTAGTCTTGAGTGTAATCCTACACGAGCTGGGGCATGCATTTGCTGCTCGAGCTTTCCATATTCCTACTCGGGATATTACTATGTATCCTTTCGGAGGTGTAGCATCTCTGATTCGCATACCAGAGAAGCCCCTTCAGGAGCTGATAGTTGCTTTAGCGGGCCCTGCTGTCAACGTCCTTCTGGTGGGTCTTTTCGGAGGTATAATATGGCTGAGCTATCCTGCCTTTACCCTTTCTCTCGAGTTTTTAGCCTATAGGGGGGACTCTCTCCCCTCAGTAGAAGTGTGGTTATATAGTCTGGCTTTTATGAATGGGGTTTTGGCTGCTTTCAATCTGATGCCTGCCTTCCCGATGGATGGAGGAAGGGTTTTGCGTGCATTACTGGCTACACGCCTCTCTTACATACAGGCTACACGTATAGCAGCTTTGGTGGGGCAGGGTTTCGCCATACTTTTTATCTTGATAGGTGTCTACGGAAACCCTGTGCTCATCCTTGTAGGTTTCTTTGTATTCGTAGCGGCCAGTCAAGAGCGTCAATATGCGGAGCAGCGCTCTGCCATGCAGGGGTATACAGTAATGGATGCGGTTATGAAAGATTTCCCGGTTCTCTCTGTAAGTCAAACCCTGCACGAGGCGATCCGTGCCTTGCTTGGCTCTCAGGCACGGTCTTTTCTAGTTGTAGATCCGCTGGGTCAGCCAGCGGGGAGTCTTTCACGGGAGCAAATAATCGAAGCCTTGAACGAAGGGAAATCCTCCACTACCTCTCTGGTGCAGGTGATGGACCCCGGCCTCTTGACTGTTCCTCCTTCTCTGCCCCTACATGAGGGCTTCCGAATGCTTCAGGAATCCCATAAGCCGTTTCTTGTCGTGACCCAGAACGGGCATGTAATAGGTATTGTAGACTCAGAAAATATCGCAGAGTTTCTCTTGGTGAGTCAGGCGATTTCCTCCACTCGATAGAAAGGTGACAACGAAGTCGGTGGATTGACTGGCGGGGAGGAGCCAGTGGTTTTTGTGTTATTTTGTATGCATGGCTATTTCCGTCCAGAATAAAGCAATCCCTGTTGATTATTTCAACACGGAGGAGCTCTTATCGGTAGAACAGCGGGCTATCCGAGATGCGGTGCGGCAATGGGTAGAAAATCGGCTGCGGCCCATCATAGATGACTATGCACAACGAGCGGAGTCTCCCACCCACCTTATTCCGGAGATGGCTCAGTTGGGTGTTTTTGGCCCATTTATTCCGGAGGAATACGGCGGCGCCGGTTTAGACTACATATCATATGGCCTGATCATGCAAGAAATCGAAGCGGGCGACTCCGGCATTCGTTCAATGGCCTCTGTTCAGAGCTCCCTTGTAATGTATCCTATCTGGAAGTTCGGCTCAGAGGCGCAACGGCGGAAGTACCTCCCCCGATTGGCAAAGGGGGAGCTTATGGGCTGCTTTGGTCTCACCGAGCCAGATCACGGTTCTAATCCTGCTGGGATGGAGAGCTATTTCTATGAAGACGGAGATGCTTACGTGCTTACGGGGCGGAAGATGTGGATATCTAATGCGCCTTTCGCAGACGTGGCGGTCGTCTGGGCTAAAGACCCCGATGGCCAAATCAGAGGTCTTTTGGTCGAGCGGGGAATGGAGGGATTTTCCACTCCAGAGATACATCGGAAATGGTCTCTACGGGCCTCTGCGACGGGAGAACTTATTATGGATAGGGTGCGGGTCCCGAAGCAGAATCTGTTGCCGGGAGTAGTAGGTTTGCGAGGGCCCCTTTCCTGTCTCAACAGTGCTCGCTATGGGATAGCTTGGGGGGCTATCGGAGCTGCTCTGGACTGTTATAAAACAGCTGCTCAATACAGCTTAGAACGTTTTCAGTTTGGCAAGCCTATCGCTGCTTTCCAGCTTACTCAAAAGAAACTGGCCGAGATGCTCACAGAGATCACAAAAGCACAACTTTTAGCTTTTCGGTTAGGACAGCTTATGAATGAAGGAAAAGCAACTCCTCAGCAGATCTCCATGGCAAAACGAAATAATGTTGCGATGGCCTTAGAAGTAGCTCGGACAGCCCGCCAAATCCTCGGAGGGATGGGCATAATGGGGGATTATTCTATCATGAGACACATGATGAATTTAGAATCCGTCATCACCTATGAAGGAACACATGAGATACATTTACTGATAACAGGGCAGGATATAACTGGAATATCCGCTTTTTCCTGATATGATAGAGGATAGCTCTCAAAACACAACCGAGGGGCAAGATGCGGACTCCCTCGCCTTGAGCTATTCCATCGAGAATCTCATCGAAGCGTTCCTCTTTATCCATACAGAGCCACTTTCTTTGGAGAGCGTAGCAAAGGCACTGGGGCATGTTCTCCATCGGGAAATTTCTTTGTCGGACATCAAAGCGGCGATAGAGAACCTCCGAATGCGGTATGCCTCGACGAGTATAGAGCTTATAGAAGTCGCAGGGGGCTTGGCTCTCCGTACTCGACCCCGCTATGGGGAAGCTTTAGCAAAGTTTCTGGGGCTTCAGCAGCCACTCCGTCTCTCTCGAGCTCTTTTGGAGACACTCGCAGTCATTGCTTATCATCAGCCGACTACTCGTCCCTTCGTGAGTCATCTTCGAGGAACACAGAGTGATTATGCTATTGAAAGGCTTTTGGAAGTGGAGTTGATAGAACCAGCAGGGCGCGCCGATCTCCCGGGGCGTCCTCTTCTCTATCGGACCACCCCTAAGTTTTTAGAACTTCTGGGTCTTAAGTCCCTGGACGAGCTACCCCGTCTGACGGAGTTTTCCGATAGTCCTCCTTTACCGAAGCCAGCGGACGTATATCCATCCCAGGATTAACCCACTCAGATGCCCAAAATGGGATATCCCTCCCATTACAGGCTCCCACACAAAGAGCGCCAGAGACAGAATCCCGAATCCCACCGCTAACCACTTGGCGGCAATCGGGATAGGTACGGGAAACAAGATAAGGTGGGAACGAGGGAAAAAATACGCAAAAGCTGCTAATATTCCGCTCACACTGGTGGAGGCTCCCAAGACTGGAAGAGGAGAGGGGTCCAAGAAAGCCAGTGCTACCCCCGAGCCGATCCCAGCAAAAAGGTACAACTGTAGAAACCGCTTTTTTCCCAGAACTGCTTCTACGGGTGTCCCTAAGCTCCAAAGTGCCAGCATGTTGGCTAAGATGTGCCAGAAACTTTTATGCGTAAAAAAGTAAGTAAGTATCTGCCACCATTTCAGGCCCCATCCTTGCTTGTGTACTGCGAAAAGGAGAGGTAGCTCAGGAAATCGAAAGGAGGCAAACCATATCAAGCCATTAATAATAAGAAGGTGGGGAAGGACGGAACCCCGCATGCGATGCAAAGCTACGAGCGACGCCGCTTTTTTCTTTCCTCTGGAGGACCAGGGGCATCGCTTTCTTGGGGGAGAAAATAGCGAGGGAGAGCATAGGGGGCGGAGTAGATAGAGTAGGTAAGTGTTCGATTGAGAGGGAAGCTCAAAAAGAATTGAACCAGTCCTTTTCCAGAGCGTTTGGCTTGTCGGAAAGCTTTATACAGCTCATAATGAGCTTCCGCATATACCAGAGAGTCTCCTACTCTTTCTAAGAGTTTCTCCATGGCATCCGCTTGGAGCTCCTCTGGGGGAAGCGGCAGTTTGAGAAGGCTGTCTAAAACTCCTCGCAATCTTTTTTTCTCCTGCTTAAAGTATTTCGTAATGGTGTCTCCGTAGTCAACTATCCCTTTTAGCATCAACGCCGGGCTCTCCAGCACAGCAGGAAGCTCTTCTATCTGAGGAGCAAGGCTCACGATCGTCATGTAGATGGGGAGCCCATTGCTCCTCAAGATACGTCCATTGATCCGGACTTCCTCTGCCTTTACTACGTATAAGTACCATTTGTCGAAGCCGTGAATAAGAGGATGACCTTTATTATTTTGTACTTTAGGCCGTACTATTTTTACTTGAAAGGGCCGATTCGTAGATATTTTAGCGTTTGTTCGGGGATCTATGGTTAGGTCCTGCCAGAGAGGAGAATCGATGAGTCGGAGAGGTGCGGGAGGCTTGGAGGGGGAAAGGAGTGTATCATCCCATTCTCGCATGCCAGATGAGGAGGGGAGGGTATCGCGTGAATCCGTAGAGATAGAGGAGGAAGGAGCAAAAAGATCTTCAAAAAGCTCTTCCTCCCATGGGTCTGTACCTTGGGTATAGCTCCATCCTATGAGCAGTAGACACATCCACCCCCGAAGCACCTCTTCAAAGGTACAAACCCCGTGCCAGCCCTTTTCGGTAGCTTTGCGGGGTGAGTCAGATTGTCCCTCGTCCCATCGTGGATGAAATGCGCAGCGCCTACATCGACTACGCTATGAGCGTAATTGTGGCTCGGGCGCTGCCCGATGTACGGGATGGCCTGAAGCCAGTGCAGCGACGTGTACTTTACGGGATGTTGGAGCTTGGTCTCACCCCCGATAAGCCTTTCAAAAAGTCTGCTCGTATTGTAGGTGAGGTGCTGGGTAAGTATCATCCCCACGGAGATGCGGCTGTGTATGATACCATGGTACGGATGGCGCAGTCGTGGACGCTTCGGTATCCCCTGGTAGAGGGACAGGGCAATTTCGGCTCGATGGATAACGATGCCCCAGCTGCTATGCGATATACCGAGGCACGTCTCGCCCCTATCGCACTCACCCTACTGGCAGACTTGGACAAAGACACTGTAGATTTTGCTCCCAACTTCGACGAATCGCTTCAAGAACCCACTGTGCTCCCCGCACTGCTCCCCAATCTCTTGCTCAACGGGGCAAGTGGAATCGCCGTGGGTATGGCTACCGAGATACCCCCTCATAATCTCTCTGATACTGTACGGGCTCTCCTTCTCCTGCTGAATGATCCGGCTGTATCGGATGAGGAACTCATACGAGCTATGCATGGCCCTGATTTCCCTACAGGTGGATTCATCTTGGGGCTTGAGGGTATCCGTCAAATGTATCTTACGGGAAGAGGACGCTTGCGTCTGCGGGGCAGAGCCTATCTCGATACCCTTCCTGGAGGGAGAAATGCGATTCTGATCACCGAAATACCCTATCGGGTCAGCAAAGCCGCTTTGGTAGAACAGATTGCTCACCTGGCAGAGAGCAAAAAAGTGGAGGGTATCTCTGAGGTACGAGATGAATCTGACCGAGAAGGAGTCCGTGTAGTTGTGGAGCTGAAGAAAGACGCCGTCCCCAAGGTAGTTCTCAATAATCTATATCTCCACAGCTCACTGGAGATAGCGTACAACGGCTATTGGGTAGCTTTGTATCGGGGGCGTCCGAAGACCCTCACCTTACGAGAGATGCTCACTGCCTATTTAGAGCATCGTAATCAGGTGGTTCTCCGTCGGACGGCCTATGAACTCGCTCAGGCTGAGAAGCGAGCGCACATCCTCGAAGGACTTCTCATCGCCTTGGACCATTTAGACGCGGTTATTGCGCTTATCCGGCGTTCTCAGACCCCAGAGGAAGCGCGAGTGGGACTCGTGGAGACCTTTCAGCTTACCCAAACCCAAGCGCAAGCTATCTTGGACCTCCGCCTCCAACGCCTTACCGCTTTAGAAAGAGAAAAGATCCAGCAAGAATACGCCGACCTCCAGGAAAAAATCGCCTACTACAAGAAAGTATTAGCTGAGCCAGAAGAGCAGAAAGCGGTTATGCGGGCAGAACTGCAAAAGTTGGTAGATGACTATGGAGATGCTCGCCGAACTCAGATTATACCAGAAGAGGGCGAAATAACGGTAGAAGATATTCTGCCCAACACAGAAGTGGCTGTGCTCATCTCTCACCAAGGGTACATCAAGCGAACCGACTTGAGTGCATACCGGGCTCAGGGTCGAGGGGGTACAGGTGTGCGAGCCATGGATCTCAAGGACGAGGATTTCATCCAGGACGTACGGATCGCTCGCATGCACGACTATCTTCTGCTCTTTACAGATAAGGGGTATTGTCACTGGCTTCGCGTTCATGAGATCCCCGAAGCTCAGCGAGCACAAAAGGGGCGCCATATCCAGAACCTCTTGGCAATCAGTGCAGAGGAGCGAGTGATTGCGTACGTAAATGTTTCCTCTCTCCAGGAGGAGGAATTTGTCAAGCGGCACAGTTTATTATTTGCGACTCGAGAAGGCATCGTGAAAAAAACACCTCTTCAAGAATATAGCCGCCCCCGAAGTAAGGGCATCATTGCGCTGTCCGTGCGGGAGGGAGATCGCCTATTAGGGGCCGCTCTTATCGATGAGTATCAGGTCGAAGACGTTTTGCTGGTCAGTCGGCAGGGTCAAGCTATTCGTTTCCCTCACAAAGAGGTACGTGCGATGGGACGCGATGCAACTGGAGTGATCGGCATGCGGATAGATGCTAGTGACGAGCTGGTCGCTCTCACCCCCCTCCTACACCCCGAAGGCTACCTTTTCGTCCTTTCTGCGAATGGATATGGAAAGGCTACCTCGTTCGGTGAATATCGGGTAACCCATCGAGGGGGCCAAGGGGTACGGACTTTCCGCGTTACGGAAAAGACAGGCCCTCTTGTGGCAGCCCTTCCGCTTTTGACCCGGGAAGAGGACCTTCTCATTGTCACACAAGAGGGACAAAGCATTCGCTTTTCCGCAAAAGAGCTCTCAACATTAGGGCGAGACGCCCAAGGAACTCGATTGATTCGGTTGAGGGAAGGGGATAGAGTGGTATCTGTTTCCCTCGCTCAAGGAGAAGAAGCACCCCCTTCCTATCAGTAGTATCCCGATAGGTGGACCTTCTGAAAATTATACTTATATGATCATAGTTTTTTCTCGCATGGGTTCGATAAGCTTCGTCTTGAGTACTGCTGTAGCAGGATTTCTGCTGGCCCAGACAGCTTCTCGTAGCCATTTTAGATTGAATGGGTATCTCCGCAGCGAACTCTATGCAGGTCAGTTTCCTGCCAGTTCTTATTTTCCTTCGATTGCTTCTGGAGACATGAGAGGTACGGGCTGGGGCTTCGGTGGAGATTATATCTTTCAGACAACAGAGCATCTCCGCCTGGAAGGGGGATTTGCCTTAGAGCGATGGAAGGTCCCTTATGCGCGGGCTGGGGAGAGCCTCGAAGGTTTTACCTATCTCGGGGGGTGGACTTCCCCTCCTGTTCCCTATGAAACCTATTACCAGGGTTCTCTTGTGAAACTGCGTGTAGGTCTCGCTGGAAATTTCGGAGAGAAGGTAGAAACAGCCATGGGTGGGGGCTTGAATATAGGAAGCTATTCGGCTTTTTGGGGGTCTTCCACGGGTACGACTCGATATAGCGAACCTGCCTCGGGTATTGGCTTGGGGTACTACCTCCGATTGGATGTGGGTTTCCCCATTTCATCTAACGGTATTCGGATTTTTACCCCCTCCTTCTTCTTGGCTTTAGATTATGTGTCAGCCCGTCCTACCGAGTTTAAAGATTTCTTGTGGGTAGGGGTAAATCATCGGATAGAACAGCAGCTGTTTGGAATCGGTGGGTACCGAGTGGGCATCGCTTTCTTGTTGTAACTAAGGACTTCTCAGAAGTAAAACCGAATACGGTCCCACTGAGAGTCGGTAGATTCCGGTGGGGCCGGGGGGAATCTCGATCTCAAAGGATCTCACTCGAGGTAAGCTTCCCGAAGCGATGAGACGCCCCATGCTATCTGAGAGACTCCAGACTGTCCCTTCCACGCCAGCAGGCGTCTCGATGTATAATCTGTCTCGAAAAGGAGAAGGGTATACCTGGAGTTGTTGCCCGTTCGGGGTCGAGAGGAATGTGACCAGGGAGAGAGAAAAGCTTCCCTCGACGAGACAGCCTTGGGCGTCCTGCACCCGCACCGAATAGGTCCCCGCGCCCAATCCGGAGGGGTCGGGGCCGGTGTACCCGTGCCCCCATGTGTACTGGTAGGGAGGCGTACCTCCCGTCACGGTCAGCTGGATCGCTCCTCCTTGTGGATTGATAGAGGTGGGGTGGGTGATTTGTCCACTCACCGTCAAAGGCTGATACGTACACGAGGTCAGATAGCTGATAGCAGAGAGTGAAGCCAAAGTATCGTAGAACTTCCCAAGGCAGCTATCTTTCAAGTAGGCATCCAGAAATGGGAGGATCAATCGGTTTGTGAGGTTTTGCTGTTGAGCCCTACTAAGTGTGATGGTAGACCCTGCGGAAGTTTCCCCAAACTCACAGTTTATATTGCTATTGGCAAAATAACAGTGTCCTCCCCCTATGAGACTTGCATACCATTTGCAGCTTGAGCCGAGGGCTTGGTAGATGGGGAGCTGGTGCTGGTGAGGAGGGGTGACACTATCTCCTGAGCCCGCCAACATAAGGGCTGGAAGGGAGACATTCGCAGCTGCAGCGATGGCGGATGGATTGGTATTCGCTGCCGCAAAGCCCACTACACAATGTGCTTGATTGAAGCCTTGAGCGGCTAAGACGGCGCACCCTCCACCCATAGAGTGCCCCGTGAGGGCCACTTTGGGATGTATAGAATTATAAAAAGGACTGTTAGGGTTTTGTCCCTCTGCGACCATTCTCTCGGCAACGATCCGAAGGTCCAAAGCGAAATCCTGATGGCTGGGAGAGATCCCCCCCTCCGTTCGGGGGAGAGCTACGATATAGCCCGCAGGCACCAATGCCTCCCAGAGGTTTTGATAGGCGGACCAAACCATCACGAAGCCATGGCCGATTACAACGATAGGATAGCGTCCTGGTCGGATGGGAGCATTTGTCCCTGCACTGAGGGCAGGATAATAAACTTCGGTTTGGATTTGCCTGCCCGGCCCGCCACCTGAGCCAAATCCCCCTGTTCGGGAGGGATCATTGAAGGTGAGGGTGCGATGTCCTATTTGAGCCAGGAGCCAGCTCCCGAAAAGAACTGCACATGCCTTTTGCATATTCAAAGGTAAATGCTATTCGGTGAGGGCAGGGAAAAAAGTACCCCAGGTAGGATATTTGTCCTTCCGTGTAAGTTTGTTTTATGCAGCGCCTAAATCTGGGTTCAGGAGAGTTTCCAAAGCCAGGGTTTATCAATGTCGATTACTATTCTTTCACCCCTCCAGATGTGTGCCATGATCTGAACGTTTTTCCATATCCTTTCGAAGATAATGCGTTCGATTTGGTAGAGTCTGATCATTGTTTGGAGCACCTGAAAGACCCATTTGCGGTCATGCGAGAAATTCATCGGATTACAAAGCCTGGGGGTATTGTTCGGATCCGAGTGCCTCATTTTTCTCGAGGATTCACACATGCGGATCACAAAAGGGGCTTTGATGTAACTTTCCCCTATTACTTTGATCCTACTTTTCGAGGCGGATACATGGGGGTTCATTTTCGTGTCCAGCAAGTTCGCCTCACCTGGTTTGCGCAGCCGTACCTCAAGCGGACCGTTCTTTCCCCATGGGCTTTCTACGGAGCGATTGTAGTGGGGAAGGTGATAGATTTTTTTGCAAATCTGTCTCCTTTTCTGGCGTCCAGGTTATGGTGCTTTTGGGTAGGAGGTTTTGAGGAAATTTTTTTCGAATTTACAGTGGTAAAAGAAATACCTCCTTCCCTCTCTCTGCATGAGGAAAGGCGGGGAGCCTCTGCAGTTTTGCCGTAGTTTTTCCGCTGGCCCAGCGAAAGCCTTTATTTTTGTCTACATGGTTCGTCCCTTATGGCTTGTGGGTAGTGTTATGGCTTTTCTCTCCGCTCAGGAATGTGGTATTATCTACATCACCCCGACCGGTGCCAACAGCGGCGTTGCGGGGACTCGAGCGAATCCCGCCAGCCTTTCTTACGGTCTTAGTTTAGTTTCTCCCTCTGCTCGATATCTTCGCCTGGCAGTAGGTACGTATACGTTGAATGGGCCTCTGAGCCTTTCCGACAGCCTTATCATAGAGGGTGGGTATCTCCCCGGATCAAATTGGCAAAAGACTAATACAGCTACGACCAAATTAGTTCGCAGCACAGCGAATGTCGAGCCTAATCCGGCCCGATTGACGGCTATTCAGGCAACGGGACGGAGAGGCTTCCGCCTACAGGATTTGGAGATAGAGGTGGCCAATGCTCCTGCGGCGGGTGTCTCGATATATGGCCTGTATCTCAACGGGTGCAGGGACTATACGATCGCTCGGTGCAAGATCCATGCAGGAAAGGGGGGAGATGGGGTGAATGGCCTCCCCGGTACGAATGGGGCAGCAGGCGCTCCGGGTCAACCTGGGGGGCTCGGATGTCGCCGGTGTGATCCTACGACTGCTCCCTATACCAATTTGGGAGGGAGTGGTGGGAATAGCTGGTCTAGTGGGCTACGAGCGGGTGGTGCAGGGGGGAATGGAGGCAATCGAGGGACGGGTACAAACTGTGTCTTCTGCTCTCTTTGTGATCCGGGCGTGATTTCTGCCCCAAACGGACAAAACGGCCTTCCCGGAAACGGACCAGGTGCGGGGGGAGGGGGTGCAGGCAAGCCAGGTCTCTGCTATTGCACCAATGGCCTCAATGCTACCGACATTATAAACTACTTCAATAACTGCCCCACCCCTTTTTCTGACCCAGCTCATACAGGAGAGGATGGGCAGCCTGGAGCCGATGGCCAAGATGGCCAAGATGGCCAGGATGGAGTAGCACAATTCACGGGCGGATACTTCGTTCCTCAGGACGGTACGGATGGCACAGATGGTACAGATGGGAGTGGAGGAGGAGGCGGAGGGGGCGGAGGGAGTATTGGATGCATACCCGGGCTAAGCGGGGCTACATATGATTGGAATAGTCCAGGAGGGGGGGGA
>JANZYW010000060.1 GCA_026413325.1 Bacteroidia bacterium
CCCAGGCCTCAATGACGATGAGATCCTCCCCATCTTGAAAGCAGCAGGGGCGGCAGGCGCCCAAGCAGTCTCCTATACCGTCGTACGCCTCAACGGCGCGATCGCCGAGATCTTCGAGACCTGGCTTCGGGAGAAGTTTCCCGACCGAGCGGAAAAAGTTCTCCACCTCATAGCCCAGTGCCATGACGGCCGACTCAACGACAGCCGATGGAACCGCCGCATACGAGGCGCAGGCACCCTCGCCCTCACCATAGAACGCACCCTCCAGATGGGGAAAGCGCGCTACCTGGCGGGAGCCCCCCCTCTTCCCGAGTATAATCTATCCCTCTTCCGTCGAGGAGGGCAGCCCAGCCTCTTCGAAAGCACAGACGGATAAAAGCCCCAGCAGCTGCACCCAAGGAAGTACAGAACCCTTCTATACTTCCCGCCATTCTTCCCTCTTTTCGCTGCCTGCTTTCGCCCTCTCACAAAAGGAAAACTGTATATTGCCTCATGCGAGCTGTAGGAATGGGCATCCTTCTGCCTTTCCTTTTACACCCCCTTCAGAGAGGGAAAACCTGTGCAGAAGAGCTCGAAAGAAACGGCTGGTCTCTCCCTCGGTGTGTGGCCGAACGGGAGATGTCCTCCCTCCCCCACCGAAGCTGGAGAGAAATAGAATCGTACCTTCTCCAGCACCCGGATACCCTGTATGTACTTACCTTTTGGGCGACCTGGTGCCGTCCCTGTGTCGCCGAGCTCCCGCACCTCCAAGCAGCTTATACGGCCTTGAGGGACAGCTTTCCGCTTCAAATATGGCTTATTAGCTTGGACTTCCCCCCAGAGGGCGCCCAGCAAGCGGGAGAGCTACTCCGACAGCGCAAAGTTTTCCTCCCCGCTTTCTGGCTAAGCGAAAAAGACCCTAACCAGTGGATACCCCGTCTCAACCCCCAGTGGGACGGAGCGCTACCGTACACCCAGGCCGGCCTCAGAGGTCCTTCGCATGCTGCCTTTACCAGCTCCGAAGACGTGAAAGATTTTGTTAGAAAAGCATATGTTACCCATCGCCTTTCTCATCGGTAGCATCCTCCTTCCCCCAGAAGGAGGGGTGAAAGTAGGAGACAAAGCCCCAGACTTTGCTCTCCGGAACGTAGATGGCAAGACCGTGCGTCTCACTGATTATCAGTCCAGCAAAGGGGTAGTAGTTATTTTCACCTGCAATCACTGCCCCTATGCCAAGCTGTACGAGGAGCGAATCATCGCTCTGCATCGTGAGTTTGCCCCGAAAGGCTTCCCAGTGATAGCGATAAATCCAAATGCACCCGAGATCGTCCCTGAAGATAGCTACGAGCAAATGCAGAAGCGAGCCCGAGAGAAGGGCTATCCTTTCCCGTACCTTTTCGATGAGACACAAGACATCGCGCGAGCCTACGGAGCCACGAAGACCCCCCATGTTTTCCTCCTCAAGAGAGAGGGAGAAAGTTTCACGGTAGCCTATATCGGGGCGATTGACGATAGCCCAAATGACCCGAAAAAAGTCCAAAAACGATACCTTGCTGAAGCTATAGAATCCCTCCTCAATGGGAAGCCTGTGCCGCTCCCTGAAACCAAAGCCATCGGCTGCAGTGTGAAGTATCGGAAGTAGGGGCAGGCTCTCTCACTGGAGCCGTAGCAGAACTGGGGAGAAAAGTTTCCAGGGGAACTTTTCGATGGGAGGGAGCACTTTCCACTCCTCCAGCTGCCATGCCCACAAAGCAATGGAGGCAGGATCGGGTGCAGGAGGGGGGTAGCCGTACTTTACGTCTCCCACAATAGGGCTACCTAACTCTGCCAGCTGAGCTCGAATCTGATGGAAGCGCCCTGTTTCTGGCTCTACGAGAATGAGGCTGTAGGGAGCTACTGTTTCTAAGGTCTGATAGCGAAGGACAGAAAGCTGTGCCTGCGGAACTGCGCGATAATAGACACGAGCCCGATGAGAGCGAGCATCCTTGCGCAAATAATGCCGAAGCTCCCCAAAAGGTGGATACACCGATGGCTGGGTGATGGCTAAGTAGCGTTTATGTACCTTTCCTGACCGAAACCGCTTACTCCATCGAGCGGCACTTGTAGAATTTTTGGCTATAACCATGATTCCTCCCACGGGTCGGTCAATGCGATGAATCAGATAGGGCTGTTCTCCTGTTTCGTTCCGAACCCAAGTAAGTATATCCAGGTCGCCTGTCCGATCTGCTTGAGCAGGCATCCCGGGCGGCTTCAGCACCACCCATTCCGTAGACGTTTGCGCTATGAGCTGCGGCTCAAGCCCCGCGGGCGATCTTCTCACGCAGACGGAGAATCCCATCTATAAGCGCTTCCGGACGGGGAGGACATCCGGGAACGTACACATCGACAGGAATGACTTTATCCACTCCTTTCACTACATGATAGCCATGCTGCCAATAGGGCCCCCCCGCCGTCGCACAGGACCCCATCGAAATGACATACTTCGGTGCAGGCATTTGGTCATACAGTCGACGGATACGTTCCGCCATTTTGGCCGTAACTGTACCGGACACGATCATGAGATCGGCTTGACGAGGGGTCGCCCGCGGGAAAATCCCATACCGCTCTAAATCATAATGACTGGCGAAAGTCCCCATCATCTCGATAGCACAGCAGGCCAGACCAAAGGTCAATGGCCAGATGGAACGGCTCTCTGCCCACCGAAAAGCCTCCTCCAGTTGCCAAAGCACCACATCTCCACTCCCATCTTTCATATGCAGCTCAACAAATATACTGCCTCGGAGAAATGCTATCTCCTACCCCCATAGGAGGAAAGCCTCCCTCTGGCTTTCCCTCCTATCTTTGTATCATGCCTACCTTTGGAGAAAATCTGGCCCTTGGAACCGCCTTACCCACATTTGAGCTTCTAAGCGTGTGTGGAGAGCCTTTTCGCAGCCAAGATGTTCACGGCTCTCCTCTTGTCGTAGTGTTCACCTGCGGGCACTGCCCATACGTACAAGCCATCGAAGAGAGAATGCTCACCTTAGCTCGAGAGTTCATACCGAAAGGCATTCGATGGGTCGGCATTGCGTCGAATGACCCCTCCTTATACCCAGAGGAGGACTCCCCAGAAGCCCTCTGCCGTCGCTCCAGGGAAAAGGATTATCCATTTCCTCTTTTATTTGACTCTACGCAAGAGGTCGCTCGTACTTTCCAAGCGGTATGTACCCCTGAGTTTTTCGTATATGATGCTAATCATCGTCTATACTACCATGGACGATTAGATGATAACTGGAAAGAGCCTACAAAAGTTACTCGCCAAGAGCTACGAGAAGCGCTGGAAGCGCTCCTGCAGGGAAAAGCAGCTCCTACACCCCAACATCCCGCCATGGGCTGTTCCATCAAATGGAAAACCCCCTAATAGGCGGAGGCTTGCATTCTCCCCCTTCTAACAAAGGGACTCAAGCACTTTACCCAAAATCCTTTACTTTGTTCACAATGCGATGGTTGGCTTGGATGGGCAGTTGCATAATGGCCCAGACGCTTCTGACAGGCCGCGCCATCGGTTCGACGGGGGAAGTGGTCGGAGCCGACACCGTCTTATCAGGGGGGCCAATCGTTTTGCGTTTCAGCTTACCTACAGGCTGGCAGAAGGATACCTTCATTGCGGTTATTCGCAATGCCCTTGGCCCGGTCTCTCGCACCAAACTGATTCCTCACCCCTCATACCCTTCTTTTGCCTACGGCCGATGTACGCTCGCTCGTGCGGGTTTTTACCTCCTCACTGTCCATCATCCCCGAGCTGGAAGCCGCCTTTGGGCCCATCGACGCTTGTACATTTTGGCTCCTCCCTATACTACGATAGGCCAAGTCCGAGCTTACCACAACGCACTGCTCGCTCAAGCCAGCTCCAAAACTTCTCCCCCTCCCTCAGAACCTTCTCTTGAAAAAGAGCTAGAAGCTCTGCATTTGCCTTTGGCAAACAGCGAGTCGCTGTCCATCACCCTAACCGAAGAGGATCTTCATCTCCCTGAGCTCGGTGAGATAGACTTTTCTCGAGAACCTATCGGTGAGGAGGAAACGATAGAAGACTGGGAGTTAGACGACTGAGAAGCGAGGACCGTACTTCTCTGCCAGCTCCTGCGCCCGTCTGCGAAATGTCGCTTCCCCCACCCATGAAATGAAATGAAATACCCCACCCGTAAAGGGAGCAAATCCCCACCCCAAAATGGAGCCCACATCCCCATCTGCTTGCTCCAAAAGTACCCCCTCACGAAGGGTCCGCAAGGCCTCTGCTACCTGCACATACAAGAATCTATCCTTCAGCTCAGGGTAGACCTCCTGCGAGATCGGCCGAGGAGGAAAGAATTTGCTTAGATCGGGCCAGAGATATTTCCGCCGTCCATCGGAGGGATATTCATAAAAGCCCGCCCCTGCCTTGCGACCGGGACGATGGAGTTCTTCTACAAAAAGTTTTCCAATAGGAGAAACAGGATCTTCATGTAGGGAAATGCCCAGATCTGCCTCTGTCTGCCGCAGGATGCTGTACATGAGGGAAATGCTTACCTCGTCTGCGAGGGCAAGGGGACCTACTGGCATACCCGCCTGGCGCCCCAGGTTCTCGATTAGGGCAGGGGGAACCCCCTCCATGAGCATCCGTAGCCCCTCGCGTACATACGTACCGAAAACACGAGAAGTGAAAAACCCTCGACTATCCCGCACTACCATTGGCACTTTCTGGATGCGCTGGGCGAAATCTAACGCCCATGCCAAGGTCTGCGCAGATGTTTCCTTCCCTAAAATGATCTCGAGGAGCGGCATCCGTTCCGCAGGAGAGAAAAAATGTAGCCCAATAAATCGAGGAGAGATACCCGCTGCTTCTGCCAGTCCCGTTATGGGAAGGGTGGAGGTATTGGAAGCCAAGATGCCCTGAGGCTTCAAGTAAGGCAACACCTCCTGATAGACCTGTGTTTTGATGGCTCGGTCTTCAAATACAGCTTCGATGGCCAAGTCTGCTTCCGCGAGATCTGTGTACTGAAGCGTAAAATGCAACCTTGCCAGAAGGTTCTTTCCCTCTTCAGGAGCAAGGCGCCCCCGCCCCACGGCCTTTTCGACGAGAGAGGTAGCGAAATGCTGAGCTTGGCTAAGAGCTGCCTCACTGGTATCTTTCACCCAAGTCTCATAACCGGCGGAAGCGCAGACATACGCTATAGCCCGTCCCATCATACCCGCTCCTAACACGACGACTTTCTGGATAGAAGCAGGAGCTACTTCCTTCGGACGATGGGGAAGGTTGAGGAGCCGTTGGCGCTCCATGAAGAGGGTACGCACCATGGCCTTTGCCGTGCGGGTAGAAAGGGTCTTGGCAAAGTACTGGCTCTCTATGCGGAGACCTTCGGCAAAAGGGAGTTGCAGTCCTTCGTAGATGGCGCTTAGACAATACTCCAAGCCTGGATAATGCCCATATGTTTTTTCTCGCAGGCGAGCGATCGCTGCGGCAAATACCTGGGCATTTGTCGGGCTATATACTGCCCCTCCTGGCAGCCGATAGCGGGGATCGAGCCAGGGGTTGCTGGCCTGCGGATGGGCCCGAAGCCAATCCAAGGCCTTCTCCAGGAGAGTATCTGGTTTCTCCACCAGCTCCTCTATAAGGCCAGTCTCTTTTGCCTCTATGGGACGGAGTCTTTTACCCTCTAAGATGAGCTCAAGCGCAGAAACGAGTCCTATTTTGCGAGGCAAGCGCTGGGTCCCTCCCCCTCCCGGCATGAGTCCCAGCGTCGTTTCGGGTAACCCGATCTCTATAGAAGGGTTCTGGATACTGATCCGATGGTGACAGGCCAGCGCCAGCTCATACCCTCCCCCGAGGGCAGAGCCATTAATGGCGGCTACTACGGGTTTCCCCCCCGTCTCTACCCGCAGGAAAGCTTCTTGCACCTGCCAACTGGCAGCATAGATCGCTCTCGGGTCCTCAGCTGTAACCAGCGCCTGGATAGTCTCTAAATCAGCCCCCGCCAGAAATTCCCGATTTCGAGAGCTTATGACTATTCCCTTAATAGCAGAGTCTGTGAGAAGGTTTTCTACAGCTTCTCGGAATGCGGAAACACTATCTGCATTGAGCACATTGACTTTGGGCATTTTCCAAAAAAGCACCGCATAGGGCCCTTCTCGGAGGACTTCTATCATAAAAGCAAAGGTATGTTCCTGTGCAGATTCACCTATAGAGGTCAAAGTTCGAGTCCTACTACGAGGACATCGTCTACTTGTTCCAGATTCCCCTTCCACTCAGAAAAAAAGCGACGCAGATACTCTGCCTGCTCCGCCAGAGGAAGGGAGGCAGTCTCTCCAAGAAGGCGCTTGAATCGACCAGTAGTGAGTTTTTTGGCTCTTTCTCCTCCAAACTGATCCGCATATCCATCTGTGGAGAGAAAGAGTCGCCCCCTTATGGGAGAGAGAAGCCTGTCACTCCAGACATAGGTAGGGTCCGTAGAGCCCCCTACGGGCGCTCGCTCGCCTTTCTCCTCGATTATCTCTCCTTCGCGGAAGTACCATAAGGGACGATTGGCTGAAGCCCATCGAAGCATACCGCCTTCCGACCATTCCAATAGCAGGATATCTGCCCCATCGCGTACCCGCTGCGTGTCAAAAGTATTGCACAAGCTCCGATGAAGAAAAGTGAGGAGCTGAGCAGGCGTAGGGGTAACCAAGTTAGAAAGCGCCTGATTCAGAAAAGCTAAAGAGAGCATGACCATCATCGCTCCTGGAACCCCATGCCCCGTACAATCTCCCACTGCCAAAAAACGTTTGCCAGATTTCTCTGCTATCCAATAAAAATCTCCACTGACAATATCCCGAGGGAGATATAAAAGGAAAGAGCGGGGGAAAAGTACCTGTACCTGAGCCAAAGAAGGCAATGCACCTACCTGAAGTCGCCGGGCATATTCGATGCTCTCCAGCAGCTGCTGATTTTTTTCTTCTATGATCCGCTGAAGTCGGAGCCGTTCTCGGATATCCCGGATGTACAAGATGATGCCGGGCTGTTGGGCTACTTGTGTAACCTTCGTACTGACTTCTACAGGTATTTTTTCTCCCTCTTGAGAAAGGAGCAATAACTCCGCCGAGATCGCCCCCCCCTGCTCCCATGCATCTGCGATGAGCTCTGCACTGCGAAGGACTGCTTCAGAGGCACAGATAGAAGGGAAGGGTTGGCCTACTATCCCGTCAAGGGGTTGCTTTAGAAGGCGCTCCGTAGCGGGGTTGGCATATAGAACCTGGCCTGTGGAGGCATGTACGGCTATAATAGCATCATTAGCCCCCTCTACCAGTTCAGAAAAGGGGACCTTCTCTGCGGGTTTCTTTCCAAATAAGCCGTCTAAGAGAGGGAAAGCCTTGATTATTTATTTCTTTTTTCCGTAGCGGGCCATGAATTTATCTACACGCCGAGCCGTATCCACAAACTTCTGCTTTCCTGTGAAGAAAGGATGGGAAGCACTGGATATCTCCAGCTTAACGAGAGGATATTCTTTCCCGTCTTCCCATAGGATGGTTTCCTTTGTCCGAGCTGTAGAACGGGTCAAGAAAGCAAAATCAGCCGAGGCATCTTTGAACACAACAAAGCGATACTCTGGGTGCCCTTCTTTCTTCATGAGGCAAAGGTAACGAAAAAGAAGTCACTTCCCACGAGCCTGTAATACCCGAAGGACGGTGTATAGAAGGATCTTGAAGTCCAAAAGGAGAGAACGATTGGCCAGGTAGATGAGATCATATCGCATGCGAGCGATCATCTCCTCTACGGAGGAAGCATACCCGTATTTTACCATTCCTAAACTGGTAATACCGGGACGTACTTTGAGGAGCTGCTTATACTCTGGGGCTTGCTTCACGATCTGATTGATGTAATGCTGTCGCTCGGGTCGAGGGCCGACGAGGCTCATGTCTCCTTTCAGGACATTCCAGAACTGGGGAAGCTCATCCAGTCGGGTTTTTCGAAGCCAGCGTCCAATGGGGGTGATACGAGGGTCTCCTTCCCGGCTGAGCGCAGGTCCTTCTTTTTCTGCATCCACATACATCGTTCGAAACTTGTAGATAGTGAAAGGACGACCATTTTTCCCTATGCGCTCTTGCGAAAATATGATAGGCCCTGGAGAAGAGAGACGCACCAGAATCGCTATTATAGCCATCACAGGAGCGAGCAAGATCAGGGCAACCGTTGCAAGTACGATATCAATTCCTCGCTTAACCCCCTCATACCAAGGCGAAGGGGGCACAGGTCCTACGGTAACCCATGGTATCTCAAGTGGGCTCCCCACCCGCACTCCCCCTCCCAACACATCACGAAGGGCAGGTACCAAGTGTATCTCTACCGCCAGGCCATTCACGCGAGCCAACACCGATTGGAGAGTGGCCTCATCCGACGGCTCCGTAGCAATGACCACATGGTGAGCCCCCCTTCGAATCAAAATCTGTTCTAAGTCTTCCACCGAGCCTAAACATTTGGCTTTGCCTAAGAGGCGATTCTCGTCTGTCTTCTGAGGTATTACATATCCAATCACGTCATATCCCAAAGCCTGTCCATGCGATACCAGATCCTGCCAGAGAGAAAACGCCTGTGGGCCATTCCCCACGATCACCGTAGGAAACCGAAACATACGACGCCGAAGGAGCTTGAGGATCCCCAAGCGCATAACTCCAAAAGAAAGCCAGCTTAGTCCCCCTTGTAGCAAGACATACATAAAGAGGGTTAGCCTGTAGGACTTGTAGTTAGGGATCGGGTCATCTAAAAAAGCAAGGAAAAACAGAGCTAAACTCCCCAGCACGGTAAGCCACGCCCGATTGAAAAGCTCCCCGAGAACCGACTGACGAATCAAATCCCGATAACTCCCTCCCAATCCATATAGCATGACCCAGTAAATGCCTACCAAAGAGGGAGCCCACAAGTACTCCCACAGAGAAGGAGGATAGCCTGTATCGGGATACAAATAGTACCGACGTATCCAATAGAATACAACCCACCCCCCATAGGAGAAAAGAAAATCAATCGCGATGAAAAAAACACCGATGAGCTGTCTTCTCATTGTCTTTTCAGGGTTATGAGGCGAATATCATCTAAATACAAGGTTGCGGTTCCAGTGGTATCTCCTGCGCTGGTAAGATAGAGACGATACCGAAACAGAGTACCTTTTCCTGCGAGCCACGGGGTGAGATCTATGTGAAAGGTAGCCCATCGCTGCTCAGGAGGTCGAAGGATGAGATAGATATCTCGACCCATGAGTGCTCCCGTTTGCCTATTTTCTGTGACGAGTCCCACCCCCAGATTCCTCTCGCCTCGTACAGAGATTTCTGCCCAGATTTCTTGCTGCGGAAACTCAAAGGATATCGCACTCTCGGCCTGGAAATCGCTATAGGCAGGCAGTGAAACCTCTCCAGCCCAGAAGCCCCGACGAGGAGTTTCTAATGTACGACGCAGAGAAGCGGCGTTCGGATCTCCCGCATTTGCAAGGCGAAACCCCAGCTGGGGACTTTCGAACGTTTCTCGCAGGATGTAATCCAGTAGCGTATCTGGTAAATACGTGTAAAGCGGCTGATGGTAGTACTCCACTTCGGGGGAAAGGGGCCCCCAGATCGTATCAAACTGCCAGAAGGGATAAGGACGACGAGATACGGAAACTCCCCCTACTCGGACACCCCCAGCAAGGAGGATAGGACGAGTCGTAGACGGCACTATCGGAGTACGACCACCAGGCTCAAGTAGAGTGAGATACTTCCCCTCTGGATAGACCCAGGCGTCGATAGGACTTTCCAAGAGAAGTGTATCTCCCTCAATGAGGACCCGTGCATCTCCTACCCGTAGATAGGCTGGGGGCAAGGCTTCTCGTGAAGAGCAACTATTGAGGAGCAAATAAAAGGCGATGCTCAGCCAAAGCTTCCACCTGCCATGCCCAAGACATGACCGAATGCACATGTTCCAGTGATAAGGAGGTTGCACGGCCTTCTTGAATAGAAGACAAAAAGTGTTCCAACTCAGCAGCGAGCGCATCCATAGAAGGTATTTCTAAGGCAAGGGGAATATATTGCTCCCCCTGCAGACGCCAGCCCTGAGCCGTACGCTGGAGGAAATCTCCCTCACACCAGAGCGTGGGACCATTCGCAACCAGGCGACGGCGTTTGTGAGGAGCTGTGCGACTCACCAGGAAACTTGCTCCTCGCCCGTCCACTAAGTCTATCCACAAATGCACCGTATCTGCCTGGCGTGTCAGCGTCCGATAAGCAGCGAGCCGAATGTCCGCGACACGCCCCTCAGTCAGGGCCCAAAAGAGATCCAGGTCATGTATAAGGAGGTCCAAAATCACTGAGGCATCGCTTCCTCGAGGAGTCCAAGGAGCTATCCGCTCAAAGACATACTGAGAAAACTCGGAGCGGAAAGGCCAAAGGGCCTGGAAAGCGGGATTGAATCGTTCTACGTGACCCACCATCGTCACCACTCCCACCTCCTCTTGAAGCCGAAGAAGCATTTCTAACTCTTCAGCGGTAGCTGTTACAGGCTTTTCGATGAAAACATGCTTCTGGGCACGCAAAGCTGCTGCAGCGTAGACCCCATGGGTCGAAGTCGGAGATGCGATAATCACTGCCTCCACCCGCTCTAAAAGCTGCTCATAACTCTCTACCACAGGAAGGCTCTGCATGCGAAGCTCCTTCACTGAATCGGGAGCTGGATCATACAAGGCAGTGACCTGAGCCCGTGGCGACTCCAAAGCCCGCCTAAGATGGAGCCGCCCCATATACCCAAGACCGACGATACCGACACGGATGGGAGCCTTCATGCCTCCCGAATCCGCTGCGCTAACTCACCCAGAATACGAAGGTTAGCCTCTTGCAAAGCATTTGATCTACGAGTACTCACTGGAGCCCAAACTCGCCTCTTCTGCAGTTTCTTCCGTGTCCGATTGCGGCGTACATACACCCGCTTATCCGGTTTTCTCGCCATAGCTGCAAAAGTACTTAGACTTTCACAAGAAAACGCTCGCCCAACAGGCGGACAACAAAGAAGCGAAGGCTCCCCCTATCACAGCTCGGAGACCTAACTGCGCTATCTCTCTGCGTCGCTCAGGAACTAAGCTTCCAATACCTCCCAGCTGGATCGCAATGGAACTAAAGTTCGCAAACCCACTCAAGGCATACGTAGCCAAAAGCTTCGCCTTTACACTCAGGAACGTCTGCTTGGCTAAGTTAGTATAAGCAATGAACTCATTTATCACAATCTTCTGCCCGATGAGGGCTCCCACAGGCAGCGTCTCCCGCCATTCAACCCCAATAATCCATGCAATAGGGCGAAAAAGCTGCCCAAGTATCCATTCTAAAGATAACCCAACATACAATCCCTCCGAACTCTGCGAGATAAACTCATTTAGTCGAAGTATTTCACCCACTTTGTATAAGAGATAGTTTAGTAAGGCCAAGGTAGCAATGAATGCCAGAAGCATAGCTGCAATATTCGCTGCGAGGCGCAGACCATCCGCTGCTCCTTGCGCCAAGGCCTCTAACATATTCGTCGCTCGGGCAGTGGGAGGGATTTCCAATGGCTTTTTCAGCGCCTCTTCATTCGTCTCGGGTAAGATCACCTTCGCAAAGACCAGCGCGGCCGGAGCGTTCATTACGGAAGCTGCCATCAAATGAAGAGCATATACCTGCCGAAGTTCGGGGTCGCTCCCTCCTAAAAATCCGACATAAGCGGCCAGAACTCCTCCTGCCAGTGTCGCCATCCCCCCCACCATGATAGCCAGAAGCTCTGAACGAGTAAGCCCTGCGATAAAGGGTCGTATGAGAAGAGGCGCTTCTGTCTGACCAAGGAATATATTTGAGGCTACACAGAGGCTCTCGGGACCCGAGGTACCCAAAGTGCGTCGCATCACCCATGCAACCCCCCGCACTACACGCTGCAAGATACCTATATGGTACAGGAGAGCGGTAAGTGCCGAAAAGAAAATAACTGTGGGCAGCACTTGTAGAACGAAAATGAACCCAAACGTGCCGGAATACTCTGGCTTCACCAGATTTCCAAAAAGAAACTCTGAACCCACTTGAGAGAACTCCAGCACCTTCACAAAAGCTCGACTCACTCTTTCAAAGCCATGGCGGACGGGTCCAACCTTTAGAAGCAAGAGACCTATCGTCGCTTGAAGGGCTATCCCACCGATGATAACCCGAAGCATAAATGGGCGACGGCGCTCTGCTACAAGCCAAGCCAAAAACAAAAGCAGGGGTATGCCAAGAAGTCCCTGCATCAGCTTTCTCCTTCCTGCCCCCCTCTTTTCAATCGACGCAGCTCATCACGCAGTCGAGCAGCCGTCTCGTAATCCTCTCGAGCTAATGCTTCCTCCAAAAGACGTTCTAACTCCTCTCGAGTAGAAGCCCCGCGGATAGGTGCAGAGGAAGGCGCTTCTTCCCTTTCCTCTGCCTCCTCTTCAGGGCCTGGTTGGCCTGCCTTTTGCAACACTTCCTCCTCACAATATATCGGTGCTCCTGCTCTGAGGGCTAAGGCGATCCCATCACTTGGACGACAATCTACCTCTATAAGCTCCTCTTTGGTATCTAAAAGAAGATAGGCAAAAAAAGTCGAGTCTTGCAATTTGTGGATAGTAACTTCAGTGAGCGATACATTGAGAGCAATCAACGTATTGATGAAAAGGTCATGAGTGAGCGGGCGAGGAGGACGAAATTTTTCCATTTCTACATTGATAGCATGTGCTTCAGGGAATCCTATGACGATGGGGAGACGGCGAGAGCCTTGCTTCTCCCGGAGAACTACCACAAAGGCATTGTAGGACTCCGTCGGAGAGCGACTCAAGCCAGCTACTTCCATCTCTACTTTCGCCATCGTCGCCAAAGGTACGAAAAGCGACTGCCGTCAGGAAAAGCATACACCAAAAGCACTCCCAAAACCACCATGAGATTGGTAAGGAAAAAGAATACAGCTTCTTCCACAGGCAACCCCCCAGGTAGGTGGATTCCGAGAGCGGTGGACTCCGTGATATGCCATATCCCCTGCCGAATCGCAAGGGTATCCGCCACCCATAAATACAGCGTGGGGAGGCTCACTCCCCCGCACACTATCTTCCAATGACGAAGGTAAACAGCTCCTCCCAACAGCCACTGTCCTAATACGACTGGTAGAGCCCAGCCCAAAATAAGGCTCATATAAGTCGCCCGTTCCCAGGTAGAGGCACCCCAAAACAGCCAAGCGGTGCTAAGCAAGCTCCCGATACCGAAAGCTACCCCCCATCGAGTCCCCATCGACACGGAGGAACGCAATCGAAGAGAGTCATCCCGATTCTCGTGCCGACTTATATTGACTACCCACAACCCTGTCAGTAGAGTCTGGAGCACGAAAAAAAGATACTCTTCCAGCGGCACCCACCCCAGTCGAATACCCCATACGCGCTCTTTCGGATAGGACCATATCCCCTTTGCTACTAAGTAGTTATCCCAAGGAGTGGTATACAAAACTGCCACCCCCACTAAGAAGCCCAAAACCGTAGATAAAGGGCGAGTATGAAAACTTGGAGGAAACTTTCCCCTTGTCCTCCAGCTCCATACCCCTAAGAGAAGCAGAGGCGGGAGTAGAAATAGCGCTAAGAACTCTCCGTAGGTCATACTCGAGCGATCTGCAAATACACTCCTGGATAT
>JANZYW010000061.1 GCA_026413325.1 Bacteroidia bacterium
GAAAAAAGCTCATCTAACTGTACATAGGCATAGCCATTTTTTAGCTGGGCAACTCCCCTATCCATGAATAGAATCTCTGGCGCTTCCGGAGAGAAAAAGGTGTGCTGCTGCGTCTTATCTGGATTCCACACGACGGTCGAGTTAACACCTGGACCTCTGATTTTATAAAAGGTATTGGTAGCGTAGTCGTGATGAGCGACTCTAACCTCATTCCACCCAGGCTGTGTACTAACAAAGAGCCCCGCAGCGGAATTTACGTTCATATTATTTCCCGCATAGCCTGCCACTGCGAAGTAAGGAGAAGAGAAAGCACCGCCTGCTCCCGCCGCAGGACGGATATAGGACCAAGCAGCGGTATTGTGCCCCTGGTGAGAAGTGCCCACGATACCGACACTTCCGTCCGCTGCGCTGGCGATTTCTCCTACACCTGCGACTCCAATTTGGCGCCCCACCCCAATACCTCCATAACTCCCCCCCACAGCTCGCTGAGAAGCACCCCCTCCAGTAGAGACGATACCCCCTCCCCAGATATCTCCAGCTCCAGCAGGAGCCCCAGTAGCCATCGTTATAACGCCATAATACGTACTGAAGAAAGCTCCTCCGGCACCGTTCGGGTCATAGTAAAACCGTCCTGGTGCATCCATTCCATATTCAACAGCAACATCTTGGGTTAGACCCACCACCCCTATCCCTCTAAATGGCCCCCCCAGTAGATTGTTCATAAAGCCCCCTCGAGCAACGATACCGTGGATGCGATTGGGATTCCACCCTGGAGCAACTATAGAAAACTTAGCTCGAGTAACAGCAGGTATGTAATGTTGAGAACCCGCATTGGTAGGTAGACCCGGCTGGGTAGCAGAGCCGTCTACATTCCAGATGTGGCCACCGACATCTTCAATAAGGGTCGTGTTGCACACACCAGAGGAGGTAAATTTTGTGATTCGATCTACTACGAAGCCTCCACAGAATAGTAAAGTGGCGAGATTTTGCCAAATGGGAGGGACCCCCGATCCTTGGGAGACTAATATCTGTCCTGTCATACCAGCATTATTATTAGGCATAAAAGCCCCTTGTAGCCGAAGATTACCCTGTACGTGGAGACGCTCTGAGGGGGTGATAGTGCCGATCCCGACATTCCCAGCAGCGGTGACAGTCACCAAATCACCGTTTACGGGTGTCCATAATCGAGCGGAGCCGTCCGGACTGTACCACGCATATCGATCTCCTGCTGCTGCCGCCGCACCAGGCCAGGAGGTAAGATTCCGCCGAACAAACGAAATTTCGTTGGTAGCCCCAGTTGCTACGATCCGTCCCTCTGCTTGCCCTATGCCAAATGGCCCCACCGTCAGAGCTGCATTCGCTCCCGCTACATGTAGTCGAGTAGCAGGAGTAGTGGTACTAATCCCTACATTCTGACCGTACAGCAGGACCGCTGTCCCTCCTATCGTTCCCTTACGAAGCCAAGCCCAAAGGCATCGATACATACGCATACTGGAGCGAAGTTATCATACGGTAAAAAGCAAAAGCGAACACAAAATAGACCGGGAGTACCTTCTCAAAGCCGCATATTAGGTTGACAAATTACTGTTAGAGAAGGAATTATTTGAGAATAGCGTGGAATATGAAATGAATTCGGAGCCTGAGTTCTTCTGGGAGGTGGTCAGCCGGAGCAGGGGTGTAGGAAATCTGCTCCAGCGGCCGTCGGGTGAGGAGGCTCTCTATAAAAAGAGACATGGGGAAAAAGGTTCTTTCTTCCTCCCACAGGGCCTTCTCCTCAGGATGTCCCTCCCAGTGCCGAAGAAGTTGTTTGACCCTCCTCCTTACCGTATAGGAAGAAAACGTACTGAGCGTCTTGAGTACCCGCAGCACAGCTATCCAATGGGGAGCCTCAGAAGAAAACTCTCTCCATACCAACCGAAGCTTACGGTACCAATGTCGCATCCAGCTCTTCTGTCCCGACCGGTAAGCTTCATACCACCGCAAAAAGACCCACCAAAGAGAGTGTGGATACTCCCGCAACCCTTCCTGCTCCATCCACTTCTCCACTCGTAATCTCCAAGAAACGACCCTATCATACCGAGACGAAGTAAGAAGCAATATGAGATACACCTGCAAAGAAATAGAAAGCCTGTATAGAACGTTCACAGAACCGTCGAAAATAATTTCTCCAATGCTCTCTTTTTTCTCCTCCCATAAGCGCTCCCCCTCTGACCACCTACAAGCCTGTACTAAGTAGGCAATACGCAGAGATAAAGCGACTTTATATAGCTCTTCGTATTTGTAAACCCGGGGAAAATAGCCCTTCTGCCGTAAAGACTCCCACACGCTGTTCCACTCCTCATATAGGTCCCACTGCTCCAGGTTGAATAGAACTATCCCCATGTTTAGAAAGGAGGTTGCCATATTAATTCGCACATACGTGGGAGGAAAATTTGACTTTTCGAGAAGGACTTGAATAGCTTTAGTAACATAATCAATGGCTTTTGGAGAGTCTCTTTGTCCCATCGCTTCGATGTACCCAATGTAGGAGTCCATGTAGTCAGTCCAAGCCTCCCCCATAGGTATTGGTGGAAGGACCCATCCATACGTATGCCTACTCCTCACATAAGACTCTAAGGCTGCTATCTTCGCACGGATGGCTTGATACTTCCGATTTACTATCCCGATCACAGAATCTGTCCATGCCGAAACACTTTCTGTCGGGGCCAGCTTATGGAAATCTCGAGCGTACAGCTCTAAAAGGGAGATGCCCCAAAGAGCCGTTTCGTACCATCCCGCCCGAACTGCGGCATGCATCGCTTGATGCCAGAGTACCTCAGCTGGCCCATACACCCCCCGATGCCACAGAATAAAGCTGACCCAGAAGCGCTGCCAAATACGAACCTCCTCCCCCACCAGCTCAGAATCAGCGGTAGGCAGTATTTCCTCTATGACATCCCACAGCTTGCGCTTATACGAGCGTAAGAGAGTCCTATCCGCCCGAGGAAAGGCCTTTTGGTATTTTTGAAGCAGGATTTTGTCAGAATACACTTCCATCTGCCGGAGGGCATTCAGAAGCCACTCCAGCCGAGTTCCTTTCACCCGGCTCTTCAAACGATGGAGCTCTCTTTCAGATAGATTTTGAAGAACTTCCCAAAGAGCCGATGCCTGTAAGCGAAGGGGATTCATACCAGCCAAATGTACTCCCTCTCCCCCTCCTCAGGGAATACTGCCTTTACCGTACCAATAGTGCCCCTGTTAGACGATCGACTCGAAGGGAATCTCTACCCCCTGCTACCCACACATTCCGAGGGAGAAGACGATACAAGTGGCCTGCTCGCCACCACTCAGCAACTCTGAGAGACTCCGGAATCTTCACCGTTCCCCTCTGACTCAGAGAATCCCACCGCCTCAAGTGGGGAAGGAGCTCCAGCGTGTCTACTTTCTCTCTATTCCCTTCTCTACAGACCAGCAGCTCCCGGCGAGAAGCTGAATCGCTAGCTAAGAGTATCTCTATCTCCCCTTGGTGCGGATTTGATACAGTGATTCAGATAGATGAGAAGAGCCGTAAACCCGATCGCTGACAAAACAGCGGCCGGAGCCCTTGAGAAGGCTTTTCTGACTGCTTTGCCTCCATCATACAAAGGTAACGAGGGAGGTCGAGTAAAAAACGCACAGGTAGATAAAGATACAGCTTCAGAGATGGTTTCTTTCCATCTGCACGAGGGGAGCTTTCTCCACTCTCCCCAAGAGATGCTGAGAGGAGGCAATCGGGCCAACATCTCGTGCTACCCGGTCACCCCATGAAAGGGTAGCGGTAATCCGTAGGAGGGACAAAATTTTCCTTGATAGCTCTGGGACTGACCCACCGGATAAGATTCCATGGGGAGCCCGCCTTATCATTGGTTCCTGAGGCTCGAGCTCCACCGAAAGGTTGCTGGTTGACTACTGCCCCCGTTGGTTTGTCATTGACATATATGTTCCCTGCAGCGAATCGCAGCTCATCGAGGGCATACTGGATGACTTGCCGATCCTGAGCCCATATCGCACCCGTAAGGCCGTAAGGAGAGGTTTCATCGACCCACCGCAATGACTCCCTCCACCGCTCATCTGGGTAGACATACACCGTGAGTACAGGTCCGAAAATCTCCTCCTCCATGAGGCGATGCTTCGGATCAGTTGTCAAGAAAAGCGTGGGCTGAATAAAATACCCCTCTGTGTCATCATATTGCCCTCCTTGAAGCAACGTAATGGCAGAGTCAGCTTTCCCCAACTCGATGTAGGAAACTATTTTATCGAAGGCCTTTTTGTCTATCACGGCAGTAATGAAGTTCGAAAAGTCTTCAGGGGGCCCCATGCGAAAATCCTGCATCATCTGGATGAGCCTGTGTAGGATTTCCTCTGCCAGGGAGGAAGGCAAATAAGCCCGAGAAGCAGCGGAGCACTTCTGGCCCTGGTACTCATAGGCCCCTCTTGCCAGTGCTACCGCTACAGCCTGCGGATCAGCGGTGGAATGTACCCAGACAAAGTCTTTCCCCCCCGTCTCTGCTACGATACGGGGATAGTTCAAATACATGGGGAGATTCTCCCCAATCCGACGCCACAGGGAATTGAGCGTACCGGTAGACCCCGTAAAATGAAGACCCACGAAAGCGGGATGGTTCAGAGCGACTTCACCAACGGTCGGGCCATTTGCCACAACCATATTAATAACACCAGGGGGAAGGCCCGCCTCAAGGAGGATTTCTAAAATCACCCGAGCCGAATAGAGCTGAGATTCTGCTGGTTTCCAGACTACAACATTTCCCATCAAAGCAGGAGCTGTGGGGAGGTTGCCCGCGATAGAAGCAAAGTTAAAGGGAGTGATTGCCAGGACAAATCCTTCTAAGGGCCGATAATCAAGCCGATTTCGAGTAAGAGAAGGGCTGTACGGCTGCCATCGCATGAGCCACTCTGCATAATGCACATTAAATCGCCAGAAGTCTGCCAGCTCAGCAATCATATCGATCTCAGATTGGAAGACCGTCTTAGACTGGCCGATCATACAAGCTGCATTGGCATAAGCTCGGTACTTATGAGAGAGGAGGTCAGCCGCTTTGAGGAAAATCTCCGCTCGCCGTTCAAAACTCCAGCGACTCCATTCCAGATGGGCCCGAAGAGCTGCCTGTATTGCCGCATAAACCCCTTGTTCATCTGCCCTATAGGCAGTCCCTACTACGTGTGACTTCTTGTGGGGAGGAATGAGCGGGAAAGGCTCCCCTCCCCAATACTCCCCCCCGATATAACTCCGCACTTCGACAGAGCGCTCATACGCTTGTAACAAGGCCGATTCGAGGGACTTACGCTCAGGGGAGTGCGGAGCATACGAGAGGACAACTTCATTCACAGGCTGCGGAAAAGCTGCTAACATACCAGCAAAAGTAGGAGAAGCGCCTTAACCCTTCTTTTCCCTATCTCCTTATCCCTATATCCCTAACTCGCTGTAAGTTTGTGGCGGCATATGGAACTCATCCTACCTCAATTTGGGCTATTTTTCTGGAGCACCGTTATTTTCCTCACTTTTGTTTGGTTGCTGCGCCGGTATGCCTGGAAGCCTATACTGGCTGCGCTGGATGAAAGAGAAAAGAAAATTGCGGAGGCCTTAGCAGCGGCTGAGAAGGCTCGGGCCGAAATGGAAACCCTCAAGGCGCAACAGGAAAAACTCCAGCTTGAAACCGCTCAAGAGCGAGAAAAGATCTTGACACAAGCACAGAAAATGCGAGATGACATTATCGAAAATGCACGAATCGAAGCTCGCAAGCAAGCTGAGGGCATTCTATGGGCTGCTCAACAGCAGCTAACCCAACAAAGGGAAAAATTCCTCGAAGAAATGCGTCTCTATGCCGTGCAACTTTCCCTTCAAATCGCCCAAAAGATCCTGGAGGAACATTTCCGCGACGCTGAAAAAGCCCAAGCCTATGCGGAGAAACTGGCTAATGAGCTCCGACTCAACTAAGCTTCTCCGCGTATGAGCCCACAGGTCATTGCCCGACGATATGCCCAAGCTCTTTTCGATATCGCCTCCCGACAAAACGCCTTAGAAACCACCGCCATAGAAGTTCAACATCTCCTTTCTCTCTATCAAGAGTCGCGCCTCTTACGGAATCTCTTAGAAAACCCTATCTACCGCAGCCAACAAAAACTCCAATGGCTCCGCCCCGTCGTCGGGGAACGATTGTCCCCTCTTCTGTGGACTTTCTTACAGCTCCTTACCCGACGAGGACGTGAACACCTCCTCAACGAAACATGTCTGGCTTTCTTAGAGCTCTACGACCGATACAAAAAGCGTATTCGGGTACGAGTACGCAGCGCTCAGCCCTTATCCCAAAAAACCCGAAACCATCTAACACAACGATTTCGCAATACTTTTGGTGCACAAGAGGTAGTCTTACAGGAAGAAGTAGAACCAGAACTCATCGGAGGATTTATCGTGGAGGTAGGGACCCTCGCAGCTGACCTCAGCGTACGAGGCCGCCTTCGTGAAATCCGAAAGAAACTTATCCAAAGCCAAACCGTATGAAAACTATAACTGACCTTAGACCGGACGAGGTAACCGCCCTTTTAGAACAGCAGTTAGCAGGTGAACTCTCTGCCAAGGAATTAGAAGAAGTGGGTGTAGTGCTACAAGTGGGAGACGGTATCGCCCGCATCTATGGCCTGACCGAGGTAGAAGCGGGTGAAATGATCGAGTTTGCCAGCGGAGAAAAAGGGATCGTACTCAATCTTGAAGAAGACAATGTGGGGGCAGTCATCATGGGAAGCTCAAGCCATGTTCATGAAGGAGATCGCGTCAAACGCCTCCACCGTACCGCATCTATCCTCGTGAGCGAGAAGATGCTGGGACGGGTCATCAACCCACTCGGTGAGCCACTGGATGGAAAAGGACCTATCGAAGGCCCTTTCTATGAATCCCCCTATGAGAGGAAAGCCCCTGGAGTTATATTTCGCCGGCCAGTAAACCAACCTTTACAAACGGGCATCAAGGCCATAGACGCCATGATCCCCATCGGACGCGGACAACGAGAACTCATCATCGGAGACCGCTCGACGGGGAAAACGGCCATCGCCCTGGATACCATCATCAACCAGCGGGAAAACTACGAGAAAGGAGAGCCCGTTTACTGCATCTATGTAGCATGTGGTCAGAAAGCTTCTACCATCGCACAGACGGTAGCCACCCTGGAAAAATACGGCGCCATGCCCTACACCATCGTGGTAGCAGCCTCTGCTTCTGACCCAGCTCCACTGGTTTTCTTAGCTCCGTACGCTGGTGCAGCTATCGGAGAATTCTTTCGGGATACGGGGCGGCATGCTCTTATTATCTATGACGACCTCTCGAAGCAAGCCGCCTCCTACAGGGAAGTGTCCCTCCTTCTGCGCCGCCCCCCTGGACGGGAAGCCTATCCTGGAGATATCTTTTACCTCCACTCTCGTCTCCTCGAGCGCGCCGCCAAGATTATAGATGATGACACCGTCGCCGCCCAGATGAACAACCTTCCCGAAAGCTTTCGCTCTATCGTGAAAGGAGGAGGCTCTCTTACTGCTCTCCCTATCATCGAAACCCAGGCTGGAGACGTCGCAGCTTATATCCCCACCAATGTGATTTCCATCACAGACGGCCAGATTTACTTGGAACCCAACCTTTTCAATGCGGGCGTACGCCCCGCTATCAACGTGGGCATATCCGTATCTCGTGTAGGGGGAGCCGCACAGATCAAACCCATGAAACGCGTAGCAGGTCGACTCAAGCTGGAACTGGCTCAATACCGGGAACTGGAGGCATTCGCAAAGTTCGGATCGGATTTAGACCCTGCTACACTCCGACAAATCGAGCGAGGACGCCGCCTGGTAGAACTTCTCAAGCAGCCTCAATATCAAACCGTAAAAGTAGAGCATCAGGTCGCCTCTATCTTCGCAGGGACTCGAGGCCTTCTGGACAAGCTGCCCGTGGAAAAAGTACGAGAATTCGAAGCGCAATTTATCCGATTCTTAGAAGCAGGACATAAACCGCTCTTAGATAAGATTCGCCAGGGCCAGCTGGATGACGCTATGGAAGCACAGTTAGAGAAAGCCGCGAAGGAAGTACTCGCAGGCATGGGCATCAAGTCCTGACATATGTCCTCTGGAAAGCTACGGGAACTGCGGGGACGGATCCGCAGCATCATATCCATCCAGCAGACTACTCGAGCCATGCGCATGATCGCAGCGGTGAAGCTGCGTAAGGCCCAAGATAGGCTCCAACGACTGCGTCCCTATCGTCAACAGACAAACATACTTCTGCAGACCCTCCTCGCTCAACTGGAGGAAACACACTCTTATCAGCTCTCCCCTCCTGCGCAAAAGTCTCTGTATGTCATTCTTTCCTCCAGTCGAGGACTATGTGGAGCTTTCAACAGTGGGCTGCTGCGATGGCTCACTCCTCAACTTCCCAGCCCCGCAGAAGCAAAACTTATCGCCTTGGGGAAAAAAGCGTACGAAGGCCTCCGCCGAAGCGCTTATGAGCTGGAATACCATGACCTCTTCAGTGCCAAAGACATTTCTCCTGAGGCAGTGCGAGAATGGGCCAAGCGGTTGTGGGAAACCTTCCAGGCAGGCACCTATCGAGAAATCGTCCTGATATATAACCGCTTCGGAGGGGTAGGTCGCGCCATCCCCACTCGAGAGGTTCTGCTTCCTCTCCCTCCTCGACCAGAAAAACAGGATACGCGCCTTTGGCTTCATGAGCCCTCTCTCCCCCAACTCATAGAAAACTTCGCTCCACTTTATGTAGAAGCTCTGCTATCGAGCGCCATCCAGGAATCCGTGACCGCTGAACATGCGGCTCGCATGGTCGCTATGCAAGCCGCCAGCGACAATGCAGAGGAGCTCCTCCGAAGCCTCCGCCTCCAGTACAACAAAGCCCGGCAAGCCTCCATCACAAAAGAGCTACTGGAAATCGTGGCGGGTGCAGAAGCACTCAAGGGGTAATCTCCCACATAGCCCTTCTCCTCAAAGCTCGACCTCCCAAGCTATCTCTTCGAGAACTTCTTCTACGTCGTCCAGAGTAGCTTTCAGAAAGCTTGTGCAGAAAAAAGATTTGGTGGAATAACCCTACATGAGAGCCTCCTTTGCTGCCATTAATTTCCTGAAAAGGGGATGGCGAACGGAGGCATTTCCGCCTTCCTTGTGAGGCCCAGGGCGGCGGCAGCCCCTGCAGGGGCTGCCGCCGCCCCAAAAAGAAAAGAGAACCGTCTACCAGAGAATGCCCCCTCATCCTTCCTGCACCCCCATCAAAACTTGTTTTTCCTTCCACCAAAGCTCCCCCTCTGGCGAAGTGGCGAGCACCTTCCCTTCTACAAGGACTGAGGGAAAAAAGCCCCATCTCTGCTTTAAAAAAACTTCTGCCTCTCCTATCGTATAAGCGAAAACTTCTACTGGGAAAGCCATTCTCACGGGTGCATAACGAATCACACGATCCTTAAAAGGTTCAGAACTATCCCGAAGAAGAAGAAGCACATCTGCATCACTCCATGCCGTAGCCTCCCCCCGAGCGAGCGACCCGAAAAGAACCGCTATCAGCACCTCCGGGTGGGCAGCTATTAGCTCCTCCGCCCAGGAGCGAAGGGCAGCTTCCCACTCGGAAAAATCTGCTCTCCAGACCTGGACCCTCATAGACCTGCCCCACAGAAAAGCAGTATTTTCTCTGCAGCCTCGAGTGCATATCTGGCCTCCGAAAGGGTATAGTTCTCCGAAGCAGGTCCATCCGGATGCGCATCCGGATACCGAGAAGGGATGTACTGCTTGTCAAGAAAGCGAGCAAAAGCGACTAACTCTTCTGATGGAGCCTTCCTTCCCGGTAAAGTAAGCAGCAGATGGGAAACCGAATGACCCCATGCCACCTGCCCTAATCGAAGGTGAAGGCCTTTCAGCGCAGCCTCAGCGGCTTGATGGGCAGCAAAACAGGCCCAGGCATAATCACCCATATCTATGCTGCGTTGGGCGTGAAGCAGATTATATTGAGCTTGCTTGAACCAGTCCCGAGCCCGATTCATATGGTGTAGGCAAGATACACAAACAAAGGCGTAAGGGGGATACACCCTCAATCAAAAATACTCTCTATACCTCAAGCCGTGGAAAAACGGCTCAGTCTATGCCCTAACCTACCCCCAAATCCCAACAGCTGAACCAGGCCGCAGAGCAAAGACCAAGTCGAACGAACATTCGATAAGGAAAAATATATACCTTTGGCGAAACTCAACTACCTATGATACTGCGAGTAGACCGACTGCAAATCGAACTGCCAATGCCGAGCGAGCCCGATCCGGGTGCAGCAGCGGCTGTGCAAGAACTCCTCGGAGGCCGCTTTGGTGAAATGTCCACCCTCATGAATTATACCTATCAATCCTTCAATCTGCGAGGGAGGGACAAGGTGAAGCCTTTCTATGACCTAATAGCCAACATCGCCGCAGAAGAATACGGGCACATCGAACTCGTATCTGCGGTCATCAATGGCTTATTAACAGGGGCACCCGAGAAAGATGACCCCAGAGAAACCCCGATGAAAAACCTCAAAGACAGCGCAGGGCTTCGACACCACTACATTAACAGCGGTTTAGGCGCTCTCCCTGTCAATTCTCTGGGCCAGGGGTGGAACGGTGAGTATATCTTCAACTCTGGAGACCTTATCTTAGACCTCCTGCACAACTTCTTTTTGGAAAATGGCGCACGCATGGCCAAGATCCGGGTCTACGAGATGACCGACCATCCTATCGCCCGTCAAATGCTGGGCTATCTCTTCGTCCGAGGCGGCGTTCATGCTCTCGCTTATGCGAAAGCGCTCGAAACCCTCACCGGAGTAGATGTTAAGAAAATGCTACCCATCCCTCGCATCCCAGATATCGAATTCAAAGAATCTCGCCCCTTCATAGAGCGAGGATATCACCGAAAGCTTTACCGATTCAGCCTGGAAGACTTCAAAGAAATCAGTCGCATCTGGACAGGAGAGCACCCAGCAGATGGCAAGCCGCTCGAAGTGATCGACGGCTTACCCGAACATGCCGGCGGTCCAGCAAACCCTCCAGAAGAACCAGCCGTCTTCGCACCTGGATACCACATCGAAGAGCTCAAGGCGATCGCAGACTGGCTCCTCAAGAAAGCCTAACCTTTCCTACGGCTCCTTCCTCTAAAGCAGCACATCGAGTAAAAGGCACACTTTTTCCCCCTTCTCCTTGTGAGAAGGGGGCTTCTCTTTGGGAAGAGATTTCTCTCTAAGATGCTCTCTCTCGCAAAACGGCTTTTCTCTTTCTCCCCACTGAAAGAAACTGGCATAGGGGTACATATTTCAAACCTTATCCAGTTTGCACTTCACCTATCTGAGCGAACCGAAGAATCCGTATCTTTCTTTCATGTGGCGCTACATGGTAGCTCTTTCGTTGGGTATGCTATCGGCCCGTCATATCGCAGGTGCAGACTTTTACTACCAATGCGTAGATCCCGTACAGCATCTGTACTTATTCGAGCTCTGGTTGTATAGAGACTGCACAGACCCAGCCGGAGCAGATTATGATGACCCCATTACCATATATGTGTTTCGGGGAAACCAAACCCTATATACCACCCTAAATGTCCGCTTATCCCAATCTGCCCCATGGAATCCCCAAGGCATAGATGCCTGCTTTCTTCAGCGGCCAGGCACATGCTTAGAAGAAGGTACCTATCGCTTCACTCTGAGCTTGCCCCCTATCCCCGAAGGGTACTATGTCGCCTGGGCCCGCTGCTGCCGAAACGCAACGATCACCAACCTACAGGATCCCTTATTCATGGGCATCACTTATCTCACTCGTATCCCTCCGGCTCGCCGGGTTTCGTGTAACAGTAGCCCTCGCTTCGTCCAGCGCCCTCCTTTTTTCCTCTGTGCGAATCGAGACTTTTATTTCGACCACAGAGCTATCGATACCGACGGAGACTCCTTGGTGTACCAAATCGTAGCTGCCTACCACAGCATCAACACGCAGGGGCAAGGGGCCCTTAATCCTGCTCAGGGAGGATCTCCCGCCGTTGGGCCCAGTAATCCCATGGGCCCTCCTCCTTACCAGACCGTGACCTATGCTCCTGGCTATAGCGCTACCCAACCTTTTGGTTCCACTGGCATCTGTCAGATAGACTCCGCCACTGGCCTCCTTCACCTCCGAGCCCCCAATCCTGGTCTCTATGTGGTCGCTATCGCTGTACTGGAATATCGGAATGGGGCATTTTTGGGCGAGACTCGGAGAGACATGCAGTTTTACGTAGCGCCCTGTCGTCCTCCCAGTCCCCCCCCTGTAGTCACGACTGACCTCACAGGATTGCCCCATCGAGGGGATACTCTGACCCTCCTCGCAGCGAGTGCTTTCTGCTTCCATGCTACGATAACAGACACAGCACCTCCCCTAACTCCCCCTGCAAGCCTTTCCTACCTCCTCTCTCCCGCTACTCTCTCCGTACAAGCCAGTGGTAGCAACCCGCTCTCCTTACGAATATGTGGCCAGCTTAGCTGCCAAGACACCGGCAAGATACTCCCCTTGTATATTATTGGGCGCAAAACCGAAACCTGCGGCACTACAGAAGCTCGGGACACCCTCTGGATCGAGGTACAAGCCCCTCCCCCCAGAAGCCTATCTGGGCAGCTCACGCCTCCTTCCCTCCCCCAACAAAACGGCATCTACCTGATAGACCTGGATAGCACCGCCTGTGCTACCATTACCCTCGTAGCGACTCCTCCTTATCCCCCTCCGCAGATGGGACTTTCTCTCTCTACTCCGTCTCCCACCGTACAGCTTAGTACATTTTGGCAGAATGATACGCTCTTCGGGCAGGTGTGTTACAGAGGAAGCTGTGAAGCCATAGAAACTCCCCTCACCATAGCACTGAGGGGGATAGCCGAAAATGCTTGCCCTCCTCATCTCACCTGGCAGGACACCCTACGGTTTCAGGTACTTCTCCCCCAAAATCCACCTCCCACTCTGACCCTATTGGCTCCTGACACCCTTATACTCCGACCCGATAGCGGCATCTGCTTGCGGGTGCAGATCACAGACCCTCCACCCACCAGTCACCACACCCTCTATGTACAAGCCATCCCTCCTCTTCTCAATGCCGTCAGTCTATCTCCCTCCCAAGGGAGCCTAAGCTGGGAAGGAGAGCTCTGCTTCACTCCCTCCTGTGAAGCATTAGAGCGATGGATAACCCTCATCGTCGAGATACGGGATTCCCTCAGCTGCGCAGAACTGCACCGTCGCCGCGACACCCTTTTCCTTTACATCCGTTCTCGCCCCACGTATCCTGTAGCTCTATACACGCCGAGCTGGGACCTCAATAGCCCCTTCCCCGCTCTTTTCCAAAAAGAATACTGTTTCTGGGTAAGTTTAAAGGATACAGCAGGGAACGGCGGAAGCTACAGCTTGACATATAATCAAAGCCCTATACCCATAACTGCCTATCAAGTAGGCTACACTGCAGACTCGGCCTATGCTCAGCTTTGCTTTAGGCTCGGCTGCGAAGGTTTTCAAGCCGACAGCCTCTATCCACTCATTATCCGGGCCCATAACACCCCTTTCTGTGCCATGCCTCCTCCTGATGTGGAAGACACCTTGTGGATACGTC
>JANZYW010000062.1 GCA_026413325.1 Bacteroidia bacterium
CTGGTCTCGTGGGCTCGGAGATGTGTATAAGAGACAGGTCATAACCCAGTACCACACCCCTGGGGTCTGCCGATCGGACCAGCCACTCTTGTACAAAAGCTTCTGCCGGCACAAGAGACAGATCTCGGCTAAATTGTATCACCCGTAGGACCTCTACTCCATATTCCTCCAAAAGGAAAGAGCGCTCCTCCAACGTCGTAATCAGCGGCACTTCTTCCTGCCTGAGTATCGTGCGAGGGTGGGGATGATAAACCCATATCTCCACATACGTATGAAGCTCCCGCGCCCATGCTTGGGACGCTCGGAGGAGGGCGATGTGTCCCTGATGAACTCCGTCGAATGTACCCAAAGACACAATACCTCCCCGAGAGCCCGGCTCTCTACCCCACAGAAACCGCATCTGGTTGAACGGAGTTGCGAACGTGGTACGGACCGATTCGGGTACGGCGCAGCGCGCCCAAGTAAGCCCCCCATCCCACCTTCTCGCCAATATCACGAGCTAAGCTTCGTATATAAACACCCTTTCCGCATTCTACCCGCAGCATCCACCGATAGGGCGGATGATAAAAAACTTCTTCTATTCGATGGATACAGACGTAACGAGGGGGGATATCCACTGGAACTCCCTTTCTGGCGAGGCTGTAAGCCCTTTTTCCTTGAAGCTTGAGAGCGGAGAATGCAGGCGGGCGCTGAAGAATCTCCCCTTCAAATGTCCGCAACACCGAGCGACGCATTTCAGGAGAAAGGATGCCAGGATCCGCTACTTGCTCTGGAGGGTACTCTGCATCATCCGATAAACTGCGGTATCCCATCATGAGAAGGGCGTAGTATTCTTTCTGCTCCGCCTGGAGCTGCGCTATTTCCGCAGTCGCTTCCTCTATAGCCACCAGAACCAAACCCGTGGCAAGAGGATCTAACGTACCCGCATGCCCCGCCTTTCGAACCTTCCACCTTCGCTTCACCCATCGTACGACTGCAGTAGAAGTCCATCCATACGGCTTATCCACAGCTATGATCGCAGCAGCCATAGCAAGACTCCGATTCCCAACACGATCCGATACATCCCGAATGGCGCCAATCCATACCGCTGCCACGAAGCGATAAGAATCCGCATGGCAACTATCGCCACGATGAAAGCCACTCCCATACCCATCATTAGAAGGGGAACGTTGTCGGGAGAAAGAGCGACGGGGCTCTTCCAAAGCTTATAGAGAGAAGCTGCGCCGAGGGTCGGGACCGCAAGCAAAAACGAAAACTCAGCTGCGGCTCGCTTTTCCAGACCGAGAAGCTGTGCACCGAAAAGAGCCGCCGCTGCCCGAGAAATACCCGGAAATAGACTCAGGGATTGAATCACACCAATAAGGGCCGCCTTACCCCAAGACAGCCCTTCTATCTGTCCCCGACGGTCTGAAAACCAACGGTCCATCCCCAGCAGCACTACCCCACCGAGGATCAAGTTAATACCCACTACCACGGGAGAGCCCAGCAGCCGTTCAAACCCCTCCTTCGCAAGGAAACCTATCCCAGCTGTGGGGAGAAAAGCCACCCCCACCAGAGCATACAAACGCGGCTGCCACAATCGCTTCCAACTGTGTACCACTACCGCCAAAATAGCCCCCCCCTGTATGATGACTTCGTAGTCCTGCACAAATGCCTCCTCTGCTCGACCTAACCAGGCACTCACTAAGATCATGTGTCCCGTCGACGAGATCGGCAAAAACTCCGTAAGCCCCTCAACTATCGCCAAAAGAAGGGCCTCCCAGACACTCATCGCTTTAGGATGGCATAAATAAGAGTCCCAAACCCTCCCAATATCACCCACGGAGCTACATACAAAGCCAGCGAAAACTCTCGGCTATCTACAAACGTATCCGGCTGCATCAGCAATGCATATCCGATCAGCAGTAAGAGGCTACCCACCAAAAGCCACCTGTAGTTCCCTCTCTCAAATGGCATAGAAGAAATCTCTGGATTCCGTTCAATTTTCTTGTCTTGTGCTTTCATATGAGCTTGTCTAATGTTTTCTGCAGAAACCGTTGTAAGGCCAGTTTGCTGGCTATATACCCCACTCCCGTCCCAAAAACGATCAGCCCTCCGTAGAGTGCCAATAGCCGCCAGTCCTCCAGCAGAAAAGGTATCGGCAAAAAGTACCGATGGACCAACCAGATTCCCACCTGAAGAAGAGCTATCGCCAAAAACGCCCCCACTAAGCCTTGAAAGAGCCCTACCTGAACGAAAGGACGTTCAATGTAGGCTCGAGTGGCTCCTACTAACTCTAAAGTCCGTATCTCCAATCTCCGGGCGAAAATAGCCAAACGAACGGTGTTGAAGATAAGGAGGAAGGTCACCCCCACCATTACCAATCCAACCAAAAGCCCCACCCACTGCAGCGTATTCGCCCGCTTCTCCAGCACTTCCAGTAAACGCCTGGGGTAATCTACTTCTTTCACGATTTCCCATTCGAGAACTCGATTCGTAAAGAGGAGGACGCTATCGGAGGAAACCACTTCCCCTCGAAATGTAACTCGAAAAGTCGGTGGAAAAGGATTGAATCCCTCCATCGCTCGAACAAACTCCTCCCCCGCCACTCGCCGAAAACCTTCCATCGCCTCCTCTGGAGAGACAAAATGCGCCTCCCGTACTATCCTCTGAGAGCGCAACCATCCCAAAAGGGCTTCGACCTGCTCAGTGGGAGCAGGGCCGTATAGATGGATTCGATATTCTAACCCTGCTCGTGCCTGCTCCAGCACCAGCTGCCCCATAAGTAAAAATAAGCCGTATAACCCCAGCACAAACAACGCCAAGACCAAACTAAAAAGCGAATGGGCTAATGGAAGGCGAGGGCCTCTCACGCAGCAAAAGTAACACACCCACACGGGGTAAATAGTTCTGGTCTGTTTATTTTTCCTGTATCTTTGCGTTATGAGCCGCACTGAGATCGTTCTCCTTTACGAAAGCACGGAGGAGCGAGCCGCATTTGAGGAAGCCCGAGACATTCTCTCTCAGATGGGTATCTCTTTCCGAGAAGAAACCCTTCCCTCTCAGCCCATGCTTTCGGCTCTCAAGAATGTCGTAGATGCGATCGGAAACAGCGCTTGCATATGGGCTGCTGGGCGCAGCGCATACCTCCTTCCTGTTCTTGCCGCTTCTTTGACTAATCAACAGCCCCTCGTTGTTCTTCCCTGCCCTAAAGATGATATCTCCCTTTTCTACTTAGAGAGCATCTTTGACTTAGTTCGAGGTTATCCCATCGCATTCACTCGGCCACATGACGCGCAGGCCGCGGCTTTACTCGCCGTTCACTCTCTGGCTGGACGCCATCCCAGCTATGCAGACCTTCTGCATGCCTATTTACACAAACGACATCTCCAGCCAGTGTAGGCTTTCCGGCTTCCCTTCTCCAAGTTTCCTTCGCCATCAGACACTTTTCCCCATGAAAGTACTCGATCTCTCTTAGGAGGTTTCCAAGATTTCTGCTTACACTTTCAAACAACAAGGGCTTCTTTGTGATCTGGATTCTAACCCCCAGTGAAAGAGAGCTCCGAGCGTTGATGGAAGGTCTCTCTCCTTCCGTATATTCCTCTACTTTATGCGCTTCCACAGGAGTCGGGGCAGTAGCTACTTTACATCACCTCTGGCACCTCTGGCAAGGGGAGCGGCCTCGCGCATGCATCGTAGTGGGGATAGCGGGTAGCTATCGAAAAGAACTTCGCCCTCCTACACTGGTGTATGTCCAGGGAGAAACATGGGGAGACTTAGGCAAGCGCCTGGCTCGTAAGTTCTCCCCCACCCCATTAGAACTGAGAGGGGATTTCCCCCTCCGAATCAGAAGTGGTCCTCCTCCTCCTTTCCTTTCTATACCGATAGTCGAGGGACTAACCCTTCATTCTGTGAGTGGAACGGCTCGAGAAGCGCGCTTCTGGTACCGTTCTTATCCCTATGTTTCGATAGAGACCCAGGAAAACGCCGCGTATTTCCTCTTCGCGCAAACACATCGTCTGCCGCTTCTTTCTTTTCGCATTATTTCTAATCAAGTAGGACACCGCCTATGGTTCTTCGCCGAAGCACTTGAGGCCTTGCGTACCTTCGCTTCTGCTCATGTGGCTCCACTTTGTGAATGGCTCATGGGAGCAAACTCCCCCTCCTACCCGGGGTGAGCTTTTTGGAGACGGAATTTTTGAATCTTTTCATATCCGAAAAGGGAAAGCCCTTTTCCTTGAAGACCACTTTCGCCGTCTGAGACAGGGAGCGACCGTCCTATCTTTAGAACCCCCGACTTCTTGGGAAACCCTTTTTCAAGAAATTCAACGGATAGCCACCTCCTTTGACTCCGCTCGAGGCAAGGTAGTTCTCTATCGCAAAGGCGAAGGCGCATACACACCCCTTACCACCGAGGCAGGCATACGAGCAAGTTTTTCTCCGCTGTCTTCCACTCCCTTTCCTCTGGCCTCTCCCCAACGATTGATTCGTTTTCCGGTCCAGTTTCTCTCCCTAACTCCTTGGAGTCCTTTCAAGACCTTGAGCGCGGTCGGCTATGTCCAATCTGCTGCCTATGCACAGGCACAACGATGTGGGGATGCCCTACTCCTTTCAACGGAGGGATTTCTTTCAGAAACCAGTCGGGCCAATCTCTTTTTCTGGGATGGCGCAGTACTCCACACTCCCGCACTGCGCAGTGGCTGTATAAACGGGGTTATGCGAGCTCAGATTCTCCGGCAGGCACGAGCTCTCCGCATCCCTGTAGAGGAAGGGCTCTACCCTTACGAGGTTCTTCTAAACAGCCAGGAAGTTTTTACCACAAATGTAATCCAAGGAATAACTCCCGTTTTGGGACTTCATGGGGAGAAAGCCAGCTTCCGCACAGGAGAAGATACCCTTGCCTTCCTTATTGCGAAAACTCTTTTTTCGGAAGGGCGTATATAGAAATGCACATCATGAGGTTCTCGTTCCCGTGTCGATAGCCGTGTGAGGCAATCGCCTGTCCATGACCCACCTCCAGAGCGGAGGGATAAGAGCGAGATAGAGCATTCCCGCATAACCGGTGGGAAGTTTCGGAGCGCGTTCGAGTGCATCCAGAGTGTGATAAGGTTTCCTTCCATGGAGATGATGATCCGAATGACGAGACAAATCCACCAAGAAAAACCGACTGAAATACTTGTTGCTTTCCCAAGAATGCCAGGGTCGCACAGGTTCCTCCACACGGCGGGCTAATCCATAGTGTTCGATATAGTTCACATATTCTAATAAGAGCTGCGCCACAATAGCTTGTATGAGGGCAGCGATGCCTCCCTCCAATCCTCCTATAACCCCAAAGAGCAGGAGCACTCCTCCAAAGATAAAAGCCTCTTGGAGAACATAGTTTCGCCAGCTCCATGGGGACTTTCCTTGTTTTCGGAGCCTTTCCCCTTCAGATTCCCATGCCCATCGCAGCTGCCCCTTTATTGTACGCAGAAGAAAGCTGTAAAAGCTCTCCCCTTTCCGAGCGGAGCTATAATCGAGGTCGGTACCCACATAGCGATGGTGCATTCTCACGTGCGTTACGAAAAAGTAAAGATTTCCCGTGGAGCCGAGAAGGAGTCGGGCTCCCCACTGCCAGCCTGTACCTTTTCGATGGAGCATCTCATGCGCGACGACGATAGCAGAGGCCCCTCCGCTGAAGCCCACAGCAAGCGCAGTCAAGATGGCATCTGTGCCGTTATACGCCTGTTGGGCAAACTTTGAGAGCCAAAATCCCAGTAATCCCCCATGAGCAAGTCCATGCAAAATGAGTATGGCTGCAGGCAGGTTTTCTTCAGAGTCTCGCTGATTGTCCACATCCTCTGGGAGAAAGACTTCCAGCAATGCCACCACACCAAATACGATGCCCCACGGCAGCAATCCCCACCATCCTCCTAAACCAACTGCCAGGTAAGCCATAAAAGGCACCCATAGGCTATTGAGATAGTGTAAGTTGCGCCGCATAAGACAAATATAAACACTTCGTGTGCTTCCTCAAAAGTGTGCTACCATATTCCCGTAAGACCCACAGTAGGTAATATGGGGAGCTGATTATATCGCCTGGCTGTAATGCGGTCAATGTAGAAAAGGTTGGGACGATTGTACACATTCAGTAAGGTTCCATTTGCTTCTAAGACGAATGCCGGGCCTATTCGCCATCGGCGCTTGAGAGTGATATCCAGACGATGATAGGCAGGCAAGCGGGCTGCATTGTAGTTGGGGCTGAGAAGGATAGCGAGCTGACCCTGTTGGATAGGGTACGGAGATTGAGAGCCCTGGAGCAGCAGGAGTTTCTCAAAGAATCCCAGGGTTTGTGTGAAAGGAAGGCCTGTACCGAGTGTCCATCGCACGGAAACTTCCCAGATACTTTCTCGAGTTCGAGGCGTGCTAATCCCGCCCCCCCATCGGTAGGTTCCCACCAAGTTCGCCGTATGCCGTCTATCCCACAGAGGGAAGTACTCTATGCGAAAGTCTGTCCGATAGTTGTACTGGTAACTGTAGGTAGCGAAAAAAGCCCAGCGAGAACCTTGATATTTGGCTGTAAAATCTGCTCCGTAAGCGTATCCTACTTCCGTAAGGAAGGGAGGGTCTTCAGGGAAAAGCCGGTCCCTGTTGATAACCGTAAGCTGAGAAAAACGTTTATACCAAGTTTCTGCGCTCAGGAGTGTAGGTCCCAGCTGATATTCCCCACCGAGGGTTACATGGTACGCCTCTTGGAGGGGATGTTGGCGCTGCCGATTGGCAGGCAGCTCAGGAGCCGTGAGAAACCCTTGGAAGAGGACCACTACATCTCGGTCAGAAACGGCTGCGACCCAGTTTTGCGTATACCTACCAGCCGCTCCTTGCACACTCCACCGAGATCCATTATATTTCATTCGTAAGCGCGGCTCTACCGAAAAGTAGCCATACGTGTTGTAAAAGTGGAGTCGGAGACTGGGTTCCACGACAGCTCGGGTGGTAAATCGAAGCTCCCCTTGCTCATCCAGTTCCTGTATGCGGAATACCTTCTGATACCGGGTGTAGGCAGCAAATTCAGTGTTACTCTGCCGCTGCTGTGTGATGAACCCTAACGCATTTGTAAACAAAAAATCTGTGCTAAAGCCTCTGACATCGACCGCATAAGCCAGCTCATCAGCTCCTAAAAGATACGAAAAAGTAAATCCTCCGTTGAAGCCCCCTATTTCACTGTACCGAGGCCGAAGCTCTTGGGGGTCTTCAAAAGTATTTGAGAAACGGGTGTATGCGAAATTTCCTACGATGCGAACCCGTGTATTCACTGGGAGATTGGAGAACTGCATTCCCGCTCCCCACTGATTCCATGTATTCATCCCATTGGTCCCAAGATCTACTCTATCAGTCTGGCGAAAACCGAATACCTGGAACTGGTCAGGGCCCCTCCCGAACGTAACTTTTCCGTAGAGGTCTTGAAACTGAAAGGGCAGCGAATCTCGCAAGTACGGGTAGAGTCGAGGAGTAGCTTGCTGGATATACCCCTGACGAAAAGAAGCCAGCCAAGAAGCATTCTTCACCACGTGAACTGGCCCCTCCAGCAGCCCTCCAGCCACAAACGGAGTCGCATATATCCGTCCCCCTACCTTCTCAAAGTCTCCCGCTCGAGTCCGAATGTCGATCACAGAAGAGATCCGCCCTCCATATTCTGCTCCAAATCCGGCAGAGTATACATTCACCTGCCGCAGAATATCGGTTTCGAATATGCTGAAAAGAGAAAGCGTATGGAAAGGGCTATACACAATCGCTCCATCTAAAAGAGTAAGGTTTTGAATCGGCGTTCCCCCTCGGATATAGAGCTGACCACCCTGGTCTCCAGTAAAAACTACGCCTGGCAAGACTTGTAGATACTGCGCCACATCAGGTACTCCGAAACTGGGCAGCTGAAATATCTGCCGAGGGGTAATAGGTGTTACCGCTACGGTTACCCGAGTAGGATCGATTCGAGTAGGAGCGGTGTTTTCGATGATCTCTACTGTTTGGAGCTGCACGTCTCGCACTGCAGCTTGCAGTTTTAGGGTTACTACGGGACGCCGCCTATCTATACTTACCTCTTGCCAGATGGTATCCAGCCCGATCGCTGTTACGCGTAAGCGATAGGTCCCAAAAGGTACCCCCGTGAGGGAAAATAGGCCTTCGATATTGGTGAGGGTCCCTTTCTGTAACGGCAAAAGAACCACTTGTGCCCCCACTACAGGCTCCCCTTCTGTATCGATCACAGAACCCCGAAGCGTCCCCTGTGCCATCGAAATCCCTACCGATAATCCCAGCCAAGCCCAACGCAGACTCACACCGCAAATGTAGACGGTTTGACCGCTCGGGGAGGATTACTTCAGAACAATATGACAATAAAAGGACTGTGCGTTTCGTTGAAGCTTCCGTATGCTCGAGCCTATAGCAGAAGGACAAGTGTACAGCCGTTGAAAGTCTTTTATAGGGGGCCGCACCAAAAAATTCAACAGCAACCTTTTGAAGCTATATTTGCCTAATGCTACGGTGGCTTCTATGGAGCATAGTATGCGGGGCAGGGATATATGCCCAAAAAGACCGCTCCACCTGGTATGCACCTCGACTCGGCATAAACTGGGGACAGTACCGTACGAAAGACAGCCGAGACATCTCCTCTCGATCGTATTGGGGAGGGGGCTTCTACGGAGGAGTGGCACTCCAGCATTCACTGGATATGAAGGGAAAATGGGCTCTCCAAGGAGAACTGGGAGTGACGCAACGGCGTTCTACCGACCGAAATCTCCTCACCGACTGGCGGTACAATCTCTGGAGCGCAGATTTTGCCGTCTTAGGTGTCTGGCGATGGATGCGAAAGTTTGATTTCTTTTTCTGGGAAGCGGGTCCCTCTTCCAGTTTGCTCTTGTATGGAAAATATTGGGAAAAAGATAATCTCACAGGAGAGATTGCCACACGCAAAGTATCCTTTGGACAGGGAAGCAACCGGGATATTCGCCGAGGAGAAATCGCCCTGAATGCAGGCGCGGGAGCGGGCTATCTGATAGGACCTGGCTACTTAACTACGGGGATCCGCGTATGGCACGGGGCAAACAATCTCGCAGGAGGCCTGTTCAAACGATGGCAAAACTATGGTATCCTGATGACCCTTTCTTACTGGTATGACGACTCCCTCCGAGAATAGCCCTTTGTCTCTCGCAGCTCTACAAGAGTCCGTAGACGCCTGGATCAAGGATATAGGGCGAGGTTATTATGGCGTTCTAACCAATACAGCTCTTCTCATGGAAGAAGTAGGCGAGCTGGCTCGCTTACTGGCCCGGCATTACGGAGAACAATCTTTCAAAGAGGGAGAAGACCCTTCTCGAGAAGCCCTTGCAGAAGAGTTTGCAGATATTCTCTTCGTTCTTACCTGTTTAGCTAACCAGACAGGAGTAGACCTTACAGCTGCATTTCTTCGCAAGCTGTCGCTCAAAACAGAACGCGACCGCCAAAGACACGCCACTCGGTCTGCGCCTCACTGCGACTGAGCTTTCCAGAGCCACTGGATGCCCACTAAGAGGCCCGTGGGCCAGAGATATCTGTCCACTTGATGCACCGTCTGGGCGTATAGGTAAAGGTCCCCTCGCAGCCCTTCTCGTATGCGAAGCTCTGCATAGAGCGCTATGTTGGGTATCCATGCAGGCATAACCCGCTGCACATCTGTCAAAGAGACTCTATTCCATTCTTGAATAGGTTGCCCATCTGGTGTTTCATACTCCAACATCAGCGTTTGGCCCAGTAACCGAAGGACCTGAGGCCCAGCCGCCACCGCAAAAGCCCCTTCTCTGTCGAAGGCCAATCGCCACAGCGCTTGCATATATAAATAATGCGTATAGGTATGGGCGCGAGCCACACTGGTCAATGGGCGGCCAGAAAGGGGAGAAATGTACGTCGCACTATCTAAGAATAATCGGGAATGGCCTATCAAATACCCAAAACCTGGCATGAATGCATGCCGAATCTGCGTTTTTTTCCCTTGAAAAAGCTCTATCCGCCCCACTGCTCCGACCTCAAAGCCCAGACGGGCGAAAAACTGCGCAAAGTCGGTCCTGTATTGATACAAACTGCCGCCTATACGCCCCCCGAAAGCGTTACCCTGCGCCCAGGAAAGAGCGAACCCTCCCAGCAGGGAAAAAAGTACTTCATGCCTCATCCAAGCCGAGATAGAAAGCCAGTTTTGCGCGGAAATCCCGGAGGAGGGGAAGGTCTCGTGCATCCTCTGCCAGATGTAACCCCTCTCTAAAGGCCGTTATGGCGTCTACTTCCCTTCCCATACGTTCGTAGAGGAGACCCAGTTGGTAATAGGTAGCTCTATGCGCTGGATCCCTTCGTAGTGCCTCCCGGAAAGCGGCTTCTGCCTCTTCCCATCGACCTGTTCCCATAAGTTGTATCCCCAGGGCATGGGGCCAGAAAGGGTCCTCTGGCGAGGCCGCTACCCGTTCTCGCAGTTCTGCTTCTCTATCCATCGAAGAAAGGTACGATTTTCTCGAAAAATCCCTCTCTATGCTTCCTTGAGCTGCTCTACTAACTCTTCGTAGGCCTCCTGTGGCAGAGCAGGAAAGTTTGCGATCCGAAAGGAAGCTTCTTTTTCTTCTCCATAGCCCCATCCCAGGTAGAGACCCGCTGCTTCCAGCTTCCCTCGGATCTGAGCGACGTTTTGCCCTTCTCTCCACCGAAAGCTCAGCACAGTCCGAGCGCGATAGGGTTTATTTACCTTCGGCTGATACCCCGCCTTTTCTAAAGCATCGTAAAGCCACCTTGCCCGTTTCTCCAGTTGATCAGCTGTATTTCGCAAGGTAGGACGCGAAGGAAGGCTGCGTGCCAAAAGATAAAGGGACAGGAGATTAGGAGTAAACGGTGGCTCATGCTGTCGGGCCTTTTCTATGAGGTACCCTAAGGAGTTGTACCGGGTGCGAGGGAGATCGGCAAACCGTTTCCAGGCAGAAGGCGAAAGCAGCAATACTCCAAAACCTGGAGGCAATCCCAGACATTTCTGAACAGAGGCAAACCAGATATCTGCTGCCTCCCACGGAAGCAGGAGCCCTCCCAGACTACTCGTCACATCGACAGCAATTAGGGCTTGAGGAAAGGAGCTGCGCAAATCAGAAAGAGCGGGTAACTCTGCTCCCCGAGAAGTTTCCGTGTGGACAACGCCCACGAAACCGATAGCGCCATATTTCTCTGCGAGGGAGCTCAGCTGGGGCTCCCACTGACTCCCCTCCTGGACAGCGTAGGAATAGGCAAAGGGCGAAACCGCTTTCTGCAGATGATACCATCTCTCCCCAAAGGCTCCTTGTAAAATATGTATGCTCGTAAGATCCGCAGTAGCATCCACGAGAACTTGCCAAGCCTCGGTAGCTGAACTCACGAAAACGACGAGCCATTCTCCTGGCAGCTCCAAATGAGAGCGCACTGATTCCTGCGCCTGAGAAAAGAGCTCCCGCCAAACAGGATCTCTATGATACCGAGAAAGAAGGCGTTGCTGGACCGCCTCCTCGATGAGGGAAAGAACATCGGGAGCAAGCTGAGAAGGGCCCGGCTGGAAAGAATATCGTAGAGGATGTATCGGAGCCACCCGATTATACTACAAAAAAATCACTTCCCCTTCCACCGAGGAGGGCGTTTTTCCATAAAGGCCTGCATGCCCTCTTTTTGGTCCTCGGTAGCGAAAAGAAGATAGAAGTTTCGCCTCTCGAGCTGGAGGCCCTCTTCCAAGGAGAGATCATAGGCTTTATTGACAGACTGCTTAGCCAGCTGGACTGCGATAGGAGGCATAGAAGCGATCTCCTCCGCAAGTTTTAGCGCTTCCTCGAGATACAGCTCTACAGGTACGACTCGGCTCACCAGCCCCCAGGCCTCCGCTTGCTTTGCGGAGAAAAACCGCCCTGTGAGAATGTATTCCATCGCTCGAGATTTTCCGATAGCCCGAACCAAGCGTTGCGTACCTCCTGCTCCAGGTATCACCCCTATCTTGATTTCCGGCTGCCCAAACTGCGCTGTTTCGCTGGCGATGATGATATCACATAGCATGGCCAGCTCACAGCCGCCCCCCAAAGCGTAACCACTCACGGCGGCAATAAGGGGCTTTTTCAGGCGCTTGATTTGGTCCCATCGCTGGAACTGATCGAGCAGAAGCATATCCACAGCAGAATCGCTGGCCATTTCCTTAATGTCTGCCCCTGCTGCGAAAGCTCTTTCATTGCCTGTTAGAACGATGGCTCGGACATCCGACTCTTTTTCCAGCGCTAAGAGGGTGTCCGTAAGCTCCGCCACGAGAGCTCTATTTAGGGCATTTAGACTTTCGGGTCGATTGAGCTGAACCAGCGCCACCCCCGGCCGGATTTCTTTTTGGAGGAGGAGAAAACTCATGCGGCAAAAATAGTCCTCCTGTAGGATTCCTTGCCGAAAGCATGAGAATCTTCTTGACCAGAGTTCCCTTCCCCTCTTGCTCACGATGAGTATGAGGCATTTTCGCCGGGGGTGATACCTTTCTGGAGCGCAACAGGCAAAAACTTCCCCATTTTTTCACCAGAATTCCGAGCCGTATTGTATCTTTGTTAGCGAAAGCTATGGTCCACCCCCTTACTCAGCGTCTTATAGCCTTCCGAGCCGCCTATTATCGCATACAAATCATCCGAGGGCTCCTCTTGACGGGACTATGGAGCCTTCTGTTACTACTGCTTTTCTCCTTATCCGAAGGTGTTTTCTGGTGGGAAGTGTCGATACGACAGATCTTGTGGGTCATCTGGTTAGGAGGAATCTTCTTCTTCCTGGGTCGGTGGGTTGTCTATCCTCTTTTACAATATGGATTGCGCTTGCGAGGCTACCTCTCGGATGAGGAAGCTGCACGATGGATCGGACGCCGCCTCCCCGAAGTACGAGACACTCTTCTCAATGCCATCCAACTACACTCCCAACATGCGGCTTCCAATGCCGCTATCGCTCTTGCCATAGAGGAAAGAACCCGAAAGCTTTCTGTACTTCCCTGGGAGATTACCCTTCCCAGAGCTGATATACGCCGCTATGGCCTTTTCCTGTTGCTAACGGTTTTATTGAGCGCCTTCCTATGGATAGCAAGCCCTACCCTCTTCAGAGGGGGGGCGTTGCGATTTCTTCAACCGCACCAGGCTTTCCTGCGACCTGTGCCCTACACACTTCGAGTAGAGGGACTAAAACCATTTTACCGTCAGGGAGAACCTCTGGAACTCTTCTTTTTCCTATCGGGAGAAAAGCTTCCAGCCGAGCTTTATGCCAGCAGTGATGAGGGCCCCCTCCCTCTTCAGCGAAAAAGCCCCTCTACCTATACTCTTGCTCTCCCTTCCCTCCAATCGAGCTTCACCCTACATATAGAGGCCCCTGGAGAACTCCACCGAGAATATCCTATACTTGTACAAAAGCCCCTGTCTCTTATACACATCT
>JANZYW010000063.1 GCA_026413325.1 Bacteroidia bacterium
CTTCAGCTATGAGGCGAAGAAGCGGTTCCGTAGCTGAAGCCCGTAGATGGATCCATTTCTCCGCCCAGCGCAACTTGAGCCCATCTTCCAAGGAAATCTCCGCATCAGCTGCAACATCAGCAAGCCTTCGCCAAAAGTCAGATGGGGGAGGGGAGGAAAGGGACATTTTCGCCTTGAGCAAGACGTATCGCGGATATCGAGCTCGGAGGGCAACAGGATCCCCTCCAGCTTCTGCCAGATGACTCAGGAAAAGAGCTATACCCACCAATGCATCTCGCCCGTAGTGAAGTCTTGGCCAGATAATGCCACCATTCCCTTCTCCCCCGATCACAGCCCCTACGGCCTTCATTTTTTGAACCACATAATACTCTCCTACACGACTCTCGTAAAAAGGAACACCATATCGATTAGCTATCCAAGCTACAGCGGCAGTAGTAGATTGATTAGCGACTACAGGTCCTTTCTCATGAGATAGAATATAATCCGTAACTGCCACAAGCGTATATTCCTCGCCAAAGGGCGACCCATCGGGTAAATAAAAAGCGACTCGGTCCACATCCGGGTCTACTGCTATCCCTACATGCGCCCGACTGGCTTGAACTTCCCGAGCAAGGTCTTGCAAGTTTTCAGGAAGAGGCTCAGGGGGATGGGCAAAGCGACCGTTTGGCTCTCCGTTGAGAACCCGAATCTCGCTCACACCAAGGCTTTCTAAAAGAGCGGGAACGAAAACACCACCGCTGCTATTGATGGTATCTACTACGATCCGAAGCTGCGCTTGGCGAATCCGATGAGTGCACACCCAAGGATGGCTGACCAGGGTAGAAAGATGGTAAGTCAGGGCTCCTTCGTATAGATGAACGGAACCAGGGTGGTCTGTCGAAGAAAATTCCAGTTCTTTTCTCAGGGCATCGATCTCTTCTATAGCGGTTGGAGGGAGAAATTCCCCAGCTGCGTCGAGAAACTTGAGCGCATTCCAGCCAGAAGGATTGTGAGAAGCTGTAAGGATCAGGCCTCCTTGGGCAGCAAGGTGGGGTATGACCATCGCAAGCGTAGGGGTCGTTGTCAGACCAATGTCATGTATTTCGTATCCTAAAGCCCGCAAAGTATGTATGGCAAGGGGACGAAAGAGTGCTCCGCTCGGACGTGCATCTTGCCCGACTACCAAGGAGACAGAGCCTCGATGGTGCCGCCGAATCCATATTCCCCACGCCCCCACCCAGCTTACTACATCCAGTGGTGTCAGGTTCTCCCCCGCTCTTCCTTCCACCGTACCCCGTATCCCAGAAGAGGAGACTATCAAAGGCATAGAAGGGCGAAAGTACAGCAAAGGAAGCCTTTCATTCATTAAATCCTGTAGCTTTGGAAGATGGCAAGGATAAAGTGGCTCATCGCTGCTGCCTTCGGGGTAGGCATACTTCTGCTTGGCTATATGGGGCTCATTCGTAAGTCGTCTTGCGATATCCTCCCAAAGGATAGTGCCCCTCTTCGGATAGAAGAAATAGGCTCTGACTCCTCAAAAGGAGCCAGCTTAATCGGGATACAACCCTTTTTGAGGCCCAACGACTATGCCTGTGAGGCTCATTTCAGAGCCCGCCTCGCCTCTTATTTAGAAGCTGCTCGTCAAAAAGGATTTCTCACACGTCGAACGGTGGTTGTTTTCCCAGAGTACATCGGCACTTGGCTTATTCTATTGGGCGAGCCAGCACTCGGCTTCCAGGCTAAGACCCTCAAAGGAGCTCTTACTTGGTTTGTTCTTCGTCATCCTTGGAAGTTCTGGAAGGCATATCAGAAAGCCATAGAGGATACACTCTCTGATCCCGCCTCAGGAGCCGCTTTTCAGGTAAAGGCAGTTGAGATGGCTCAAGCCTACCACAGAACCTTTTCCTCCCTTGCCCGCGAATATGGTGTAACTGTCGTCGCAGGCTCCATCGTATTACCTGGTGCTTACATACAACGAGATTCTTTGTATGTCACGCCAGGAGCCCCTCTTTCGAATATCAGCGTGGTATATCATCCTGATGGGCGACCAGACCCAGGCATTGTGCGAAAAGCGTTTCCCATCGCCACAGAATTAGGATTTACCCTTCCGGGGAAAGTGCACGAGTTACCTACCTTTCAAACACCTCTCGGAAGGGTAGGCGTACTCATTTGCGCGGACAGTTGGTTTCCCGAGAGCTATAGGGCTATAGGGAAAGTAGACATAGTAGTGGTTCCCTCCTACCTCATGGGAGATTCCTGCTGGTCCCTGCCGTGGAGAGGATATAGTGGCTGGCCTTCTCCTCCAGATGTGCAAACGAAAGCTTTATCCGAGGGGGAAGCTTGGCTCACCTATGCCATGGGAGGACGCCTCCCTTTGCACGACAGCACGGCCACAGGTCTGAATGTGTTTTTGAAAGGCGATTTCTGGGAATTAGGGGCAGATGGCAGAGCAGTAGTCGTAAGAAATGGGCGAACCTATGCCATAGATACGGATATTATATGCATATGGATGCCCCCTCTCGAGGGGAAACGGTCCCTATAGCTCGATGTCTGTATTTTCACCTAAATTTAGACTGCTTTCTCTGCCTTGTAACGAAGAATCTCCACCAATAATCGATTCGCGAAGCAGCAGATTCTGTACTCGACTATAAGAACCGATAAGGCTGTCCTGTATGACAGAATGCTGAATCTCTACTCCCTCCCCGAGACTGACATACGGCCCCACGATGGATCGGTACAGTTTACAAGACGCCGGAATGTACACAGGAGGGATGATCACGGTGTGGGGATATTCTGGTAAAACAGGATACATAAGACGCTCTAAAAGCACACGATTGGCTTCTAATAAGGCTTCTTTCCGCTCGCAGTCTAACCAGTACTGAACTCGCAGAGCATAGATGGGGATACCAGCCTCCACCATACGCTGTAAGGCATCTGTGAGCTGAAACTCCCCATGAGAAGTAACCCGATGGGTAATAAGATATTCAATAGCTTCGAAAAGCGAGGTGGTTTCTCGTATGAGGTAAAAACCTACCAAAGCCTGATTACTGAGAGGGATTTGGGGCTTTTCTACAAGCCGTTGGATCCGGCCATCTTCTCCCACCTGCGCGATCCCAAAATCAGAGGGCTTGTCTACGGAAGCAATACCTACTCGGCTGTGAGTGGAAGCTCGTACTTCCGCCCAGTCTACCTGCACAAGGGTATCTCCCAACATGATAAGAATAGGCTCATCCCCCTCTATGTAGTCTCGGGTGAGAAAAACAGCATGAGCAAGACCTAACCGAGGTTCCTGGTGTACAAACTGCAGACCAACCCGGCCCTCATAGGTGGAGAGAAGATAGCGCCGAACCTTTTCACTGAGATACCCCAAAACAAATATAAACTCATCGAATCCCGCTCTCACTAGCTCATCTACGATGTGCCCAAGCAAAGGCTTTCCCGCAATAGGGATCAATGGCTTGGGATGGGTATACGTATGGGGGCGAAGGTGCAGACCCGCACCTGCAACCGGCAAGACTACCTTCATGGACAGACAAAAGTACAGGACTCTGATGAGGATAGAATCAAAGCAGCCAGAGGGCTATGAGCCCCCCTGCCATCGCTACCTTCAACAAAAGGCTTTGTATTCGGTAGTTTTTCCAATAAATAAGACCTACTGTCAAAGGCAATAGGGTACCTATCCCAACCCCTACCAAAAACTTCCATGGCCATACTTTCCACACAAGTCCCTTTACCAGGGCAGGAGCTATAGACAAGCCCATCAGGGCTATCCAAAGGCTAAAAAGCAATAGCTCCCACAGACGGTCAGAAAGGCGTGAAGGGAAGGAGACTACCCCGTACAAACGATCTCCGACTACATCCTCGGCATCCTTGACCAGTTCCCGGACAAAATTGAATCCCACTGAGAGAGGAATCATCCAGTCGACTGCGTAAGCAGTATATCTGAGCCAAATCAATACCTCCCATGGGATAAGGCCCGTTAGCACAGCGATGGTTGCATTTCCTATAAGCCCCTTCTTTTTACCCCAACGAGCGTACCATGCAAGAGCTCCGACTGCCACCGCATGCAGTAAAGAGAGCCGGAAAGGAAGCAGGAAGGTAACACTTAGTGCCCCCAGCCACACCAGACCAGTAGCAGTGAACAAGGTGCGCTGCCCTACCAATGCAACCCAGCGAGCTCGCTGCGGACGATTTACCCGATCGATAGCTCGATCGTACAAGTCATTGAGCCAATATCCCCCAGCCGCTATCCCTACCACGCTAAATACCATCACAAACCATTCAGCCCATCGAATCTCAATAGAGGGATTTTCTCTCAGTACGAGGACAGTAGCAAATAGACTCGTAAGACTCATGAGGAAAAGATTGACAGGTCTCGATAACCAGAAAAGAGCCAAAACCATGCGAAAAAACCGCCTCAGGGCCAGAATACGAGTCGACTCTGGCCACTGGGATATCGCAGAACCCATACACCAGAAGGAAGGGCTTCACAAGAAAAAGCCATCCCAACAAAACGCCCATCTCTACTCCAAATCTCACAAGGAAAGGAAGGCAACTCAGAACCTGTGGGTTGTCTCACCCCAGTGGAAAACCGTCTATTCCACTGGTAGAAATGATATCGCAGAAACTCTTCCACATCCCTCATATAGAGAGGATTCACGCTCTGTTGGGTACCATAAGGGACGTGACCTGCACCCACCCAGGTAAAAAGGGCATGATACAGGTTTCTCTCACCCGCCACGGAATCGATATTAAATCCTCCTTCCGCCTCTAAGAAAATCAAGGGTAAATAGCCTCGTTTGTACGGGACAGTCGCATCTCCTGTACCATGCATGGCTATCACGGCCGGCATCTTAGCCGGGCTTATCCAAGTAGTTTTTAGGATACCTCCGGAAAGAGAAAACACCGCAGAGAACCGACTACTGTATCCAGGATGACCTGAGTTTCCCTCTAATCCTCCTTGAGTTGTGAGGTACGAAGTGTCAGCTCCGCTTACTTGTGCCAGTTCTGAAGCTGAGGATAAAAAAGCGGCATGGAGAGCAGTAAAAGCACCCGCTGAAGACCCACCCACATAAATCCGGTTCGTATCAATCGCCCATGGATTCCCGTCTAAAACTACTGTCTTCTTGAGAAAGCGAATAAACGCCTTGAGATCCTGAACCGCTCGAATACTTGCATTTATCCATTCAGTAGCGGTAGGAGAAGCCAAACCGATACGATAGTCTATGGTAGCAGTGACATACCCTCGAGCTGCAAAGTAGCGCGCAAGATGGGTGATATCCGCGTCATTCCGAGAACCAGATATATAAGCGCCACCGAAAAGAAATACCACTACCGGTCGATCTGTCTCCGTATCTCCCTCGGGAAGAAATAAGGTAGCTTGTAACGACTGAGAAGTACCCCATACCGAGACAGCTTGACCATAGGTAACTGTCTCGGTACGCCAAGTAAAAATGCTATCCCAATACCGACCTGATTGAGCTAAAAGACAACCCAGAAGAAAAACCGCCCCCGCTTTCATTCAAAAGCAAAGTTAACGCATTTGCAGGTTAGACTCTCTTAGGTAAACTGAATCCTTACTCGATTACCTGTGGGAGGAAGGCTGAACCCCATGCATGAGGGGAGAGGCAGCGGCTGTCACCCTCTCTATCTTACCACACTGTAGCTCCCCTCATCTCCACACGAAAACTTTTCTCTCAACACTTCTCACCCCAGTTCAAGATATCAAGCCAACTGCAGAAGGTAACTCTTCAAAAAGGGCTCCAACTCCCCGTCTAACACGCCCTGAGCATCACTCGTTTCGAAATCGGTGCGTAGGTCTTTCACCAGTTTATAGGGATGAAGCACATAACTTCGGATTTGAGAACCCCATTCAATAGGCCTTTTTTGCGCCTCGAGTTTGGCCCGTTCTTCTTGTCGCTTTTGAAGCTCTAACTGATACAACCGACTTTTGAGGAGCTGGAGGGCTTTTTCCCGATTCTGATGCTGGGAGCGCTCTTGTTGGCAACTGACCACGATACCTGTGGGTAGGTGCTTGACCCTGACGGCAGTTTCCACTTTATTGACATTTTGACCGCCATGGCCTCCCGCACGAAACGTGTCCCATTCCAGCTCATTGGGATCTATCTTAATCTCGATACGGTCATCTACGAGAGGATAGACAAATACTCCCGCAAAGGAAGTATGTCTCCGGGCATTTGCATCGAAAGGAGAGATGCGAACCAGCCGATGTACACCATTTTCGCCCTTTAGGTAGCCGTACGCATAAGGAGCATCTATTTCCAGCGTGACGTTTCGATAACCTGCACCTTCTCCTACGAGTTCATCGATGATTGCGATGGGCCACCCTTTCTTTTGGGCATACATGGTATACATACGAGCCAGCATGGCGGCCCAATCCTGGGCTTCTGTCCCCCCCGCACCGGCATTGATCTCTATAACACAGCCATACGCATCCTCTGGGGCAGAGAGCATTTTTTGCCATTCTAAGTCGGTGAGGCTTTTCTCGGCTTCTTTGAAAGCCTTTTCAATCTCCTTCTCGTCGGCCGCCCCTTCTTTTCCAAGCTCCAAGGCCATTTCTGCCAGCTCCACCGCAGAAGCCGCCGCTTGATACTTGTCTATCCATTCTTTCTCTGCCTTCAGTTCTGCCAGTACCTTCCGAGCCTTCTCTGGGTCATCCCACAGATGCGTATCCTGGCTTTGGATTTCTAATCGGGCTACTGTCTCTTCTCGACGTGCGATGTCAAAGAAACCTCCTTAGCGCCGTGAGGCGCTCCTTGAGTGCCCGCAAAGCTTCATACGTCATGGCACAAAAGTACAGAGCCTAAGCCGAATACATTCTACCTCGCCAGTAGAGGGGAAGCCGGGCAAAACGTAGCCATACAAGCCATGGTCCTTGTATAAAGCGATACAACAGGAGAAGCGGTACATATCGAAGGATGCGTCGAGCACCGACCACCCACCGAAATCGGGCCAGCGGAATCCCCTCAGCGACAGCCCACAGCCCCAATAAGAATAGATTCCCCCCCACCAGCAGAGTCCAGGGAATCAAGCTTTGCAAAACCCAGTAAAAAAGGGATTCTCTGGGAAGGTCTCGAGCTGCTTTGCGCCATCTCAGACGCTGGTGCAGCCACCGACGCAGGGTAGGTTCGGCACGAGTCTCTCCCAAGACAGCCGGATGAAAAACCCATTCAAAACACCAGCCCACTCTCTCTATGCCCCTCAGTAGCTCATAGTCCTCTACAAGAGTAGGGGGTAGACTTCTCCATCCTCCTACCGTAACCCAGGCCACTCGGCGCAGCGCAAGACTGTTCCCAATAGCCGTCACCACTCGTCCTCTCTGCTGATTGGCAGCGATAAGATACAAGGTAGAAGCCCATTCCACCCGCTGGAATGCCTCCCAAATAGTCTTCTCAGAAGGAAGGCTCGGAGCGCAACAGCCCCCCATCTCAAGCCTTTTCTCCAGGAAACCGCACAACACTTTTGCCCAGGAAGAGGGAAAACGCATGTCAGCGTCCGCGACCAGAAATAGATCGGCATTCACTTCTTTTTCTAAATGTACCAGTACTGCGTGTTTGCCGGGATACCGCTGATGCAGTTCGGAAGGAACGCGAAATAACTTATCTTGAGGCCTCTCTTGCTGGGCTGACTCAAGGATGCAAAGTGTCGAATCAGAAGAGCCGTCCTCTCCCCAATAGATGGTACAGGGCAAATCCTGGGTCTTCAGACACTGAAGAAAACCGGGAAGCGCTTCTGCTTCATCGCGGACTGCAACGAGCACGGGTACAGAACCGATCTGCAACTCAAGGTCAGATATCGGTGTACGACGAATGAGGAAAGCCAAATAGACCTGCACGCTCAAGTACAAAACCACCCCTGCCCCCAAGAGGAAAAAAAGCCTATCCTCTCGTTGAGCTGCATACCAAGCTGTGCAATACCCCCGCACAGAGGAATCGTCTCTAAGCCCATCACAGACCCCCTTCAAGCAACCTCTAAGAAGCTCTCCTTGAGCTGGCCGAATTTCTTTTCGTCTAAGAGGAAAAAGAGGGCTTCCCCCCACCAAAAGAGCGGAGAGTACCTCTTCCAAATACGCTTCTATTATAGGCGTACCTAAAGCGACATGCTTCTCATCCCCCTGCCAGTAGTGGCAGTCTACCCCTGCTTGGCGACAAAAAGGCATATCTACGGTGAGGTGAAAGGTACTTATGCCCCTTTGACGCGCTATCGAGTCTACGGTATACCCCCCATACCAGAAAATACCTCTATGGCCCACTTGCGAGTCATACCGAACTACCCGGTCGGCTTTTGGATGGATGGTAACCAGATGAGAAACCTTTTTGGGAGTAATCCAGGAGAGCTCATATAAACCCCCAGAAAGGGATACCGCCATCCAAAAATCAGACGTATGCCCCGGATAGGCATCACCATATAAGCCACCTATCGCAGCGACCTGCTGTGTATCTATATGAGGCAACTTCTTTATATCCTCCCAATCTGTGAGAAAAGCTCCCTGCAAGACAGTAAAAGCCCCCGCAGACCACCCCGCCACCACGATATGTGTCGTATCTATCCCATAAGGATTGCCCTCTCCCACAGAATGCTTCAGGTATCGGATAAAAGTACGAAGGTCCTGCACAGCCCTTAGATTAGCTAAAAGCCAGTCCTGAGCTGACCACTCTGCGGGTAAACCCACTCGATAATCAATGCTTGCCACCACAAATCCCCTCTCAGCAAAATACTTAGCAAAATGCACCAAAAATGCACATTCCCGAGTTCCGCCTTCAAAGCCTCCCCCATGCACGAGAATAAGGACAGGCCTACTTTTCCCTTCTGTAGGGACATAGAGCTGGGCATAAAGGCTCACCGTATCTCCTTTGTAGTCGGGTACCCTGTGGTAGGGTACAAGAAGGACCCTGTACATAGAGGGTTGATGGGCCCGCAGAAAAGAGACACCCAGCCCACATACCGCCAAAAAGTAAAGTCCCAGCCTACCTGAAAGGCTCATGGAACAAATACTTCCTGTTTCTTGAGAGTGCCTCTGTGCAGTTCTACCCTGTCGCGTAAGCGCTTTACCAAATCAGCCAATCCTTCTTGTGTAACGGCAGATAAGAAAAGGTGTTCTCCAGGAAGCTCAGAACAAGAAGGACGGTCGGTGGGCGGGACAAGATCCGCCTTTGTAAAAGCGATGAGGTAAGGTTTTTCTAAAAGAGCGGGATGATATTTTCGGAGCTCTTCTCGAAGCTGATGAAAAAGGCCTTTCGGGTCGGGGTGGTCCATCGGAAGGGTAAATAGCAGAATCGACCCTCGCTCTAAGTGACGAAGAAATCGAAGCCCTAACCCTTTCCCCTCAGAAGCTCCTTCTACCAATCCTGGCAAATCAGCTATGACAAAACTCCTTCCTCTCTCTTCTTGGACAACCCCCAGCTGCGGAACCAAAGTCGTGAAAGGGTAGGGGGCTACCTTCGGTCTTGCACGAGTAAGCACAGATAGAAGGGTAGACTTACCTGCATTCGGAGGTCCCACCAAACAGACATCTGCCAACAGTTTGAGCTCCAAACGGACGATACGTTTTTCTCCAGGTTGACCTGGCTCCGCAAAATCAGGGGCTTGCAGTGTCGGAGAACGAAATGCGTGATTGCCTCTTCCTCCTTTCCCTCCCCGAGCCAGACACACCCTATCTCCCGCTCGCAAGACCTCCCCCAAAAAATGTCCACTCTCCTCTTCATAAGCAGTAGTACCCAGCGGAACTCGTAAGACTACATCTTCTCCTGAGGCGCCTTTTTTACAGCGGCCCTGACCTGGGCTGCCTGAAGCCGCCTTTACAACTCTTCGATATTTCACATCGAGCAATGTCCACTTCTGAGGATCACCCACCATCCATATGCTCCCACCATCCCCACCATCCCCACCATCAGGCCCGCCTCGAGGCACATGCTTCTCTCGCCTCCAATGAACTACTCCTGCTCCGCCATCTCCCGCCTCTACACGGATCTTGACATAATCAATAAAATCGCTCTCAGCCTGCATGCACAGAAAGTCGTAGATGAACTCGAAGCTTCTGCCGAAACTCCTTTTCTACTTCTGCGAGTAGAACGGGGTTTTCAGGGTCAAGGAATGCTTCCGGCTGTGACAAAGTCCATTCCAACCAATCAAAAATCTCAAGAAAGGAAATCTGACCTTTCAAAAAAGCCTCTACAATCACCTCATCTGCTGCGTTAAGCAGGGCAGGGGCACTTCCCCCCCTCTGCAAGGCTTCTCGAGCGAAGCGAAGCGATGGAAAAGTCGATTCGTCCACGCTCTCAAAGTGCAGCCCTCCCACCTCTGGTAACTTACACCGTTCCTGTCGAAAAGAAACACGACTCGGGTAGCTCAGCGCATACAAAATAGGTAGGCGCATATCGGGGAGACTCAGTTGTGCTTTCATAGAACCATCATGAAAAAGCACAAGAGAATGAATGATACACTCGGGATGAATCCAGACCTCTATTTTTTCCTGTGGAACGGCAAAAAGCCAATACGCCTCTATAAGCTCAAGCGCCTTATTCATCAGCGTAGAGGAGTCTATCGTGATACGACTCCCCATCTTCCAGACAGGATGGCGTAAGGCCTGCTCAGGCGTGATTAGGCGGAGGTCTTCTGTCTTTTTACCCCGGAAAGGCCCTCCAGAAGCGGTGAGAATAAGTTTTTCAATGCTTTCTGTGTTTTCTCCTTGCAAACACTGGAATACAGCACTATGTTCACTGTCCACTGGTAAGATACGCTCTCTCAAAGGAGCTAACCACTTTCCACCGAAAACCAGACTCTCTTTATTTGCTAACGCCAATACAGCCGTAGGATGTTGAAGAGTATGCCAGCTGGCCCAAAATCCTACTGAACCCACAATGCCATTCACCACTATATCCCCTGGATCTGACTCCAAATGGGAATAAAACTCCTTCTCAGATAAAACCATGACCCGCTGCCCCCATCGAGATCGAGCCTCGGATAGGGCCTCTGCATCCGTGACCGCCACCCACTCTGGAGAAAAAAGAGATACCCACTCAGATAGCGCCTCTATACGCCTATGCACAGAAAGCCCCACTACCCGATACCGACCAGGATAAGCAGCGAGCAAAGAAAGTGTCTGCTGACCGATAGACCCACTGGCACCCAAGACAGATACTCGCCGCAAGTGGGGCGTAATGGATTCGAACCACTGACCTCCTGCGTGTGAAGCAGGCGCTCTAAACCCCTGAGCTAACGCCCCTTGAACCGCAAATATAGGACGTTCATCCCTTTCATTTCACCCCCTCTGTTCGTATCGAGACCTCGACGTACCCATGCGATTGACGGGGAATCCAACGAACTTTGTACCCCGTCACCGGCATAGAACTCCAGATATAGTCTATCCGTAAAAAGGGATAGCGCCAAGTCGGCCCCTCTCCTATACGTGCACTTCGAAAGCTATCATACAACCGAAAAGCCAAGCGCCGATACAATGGATGAAAGGGCATCGCATTAAAATCTCCACATATCCATACTGGATCAACCGTACGAGAAAGTGCTGTCTCCAATACAAGGGAAAAACGTCGCTGAAACTCCCATACAGAGGTAAACCAGGCCCAGTTCTGCGCCAGAAAAGTACCTAACCGATAGGAGGGAAAATGAACGTGGTATAAGCTTACAGTCTGTTTACGAGGTAACAGAAGCTGTACTTGCTGAATGCCATTTGTACTACCCGAAAGAAGGGTCAGCGTCGCAGAAGAGAGCACCGGAAAGTCCGATAAAACTAACATTCCCATCTGTCTGCCTGCATCTAAAAAAACATGATGCCTATACCCCATCCGCCGGGCAAAAGTAGCCGCAGAATAATCCCCCAGGTACACCTCCTGCATACACAGCACCTGCGGATGCCACCGACCTAAGCTGTCTATCAATCGTTCTATCTGCTTCCGATCATAATGAGCCCCATCCATGTTGAAAGTACCAACTCGTACCTTTTCCCCATCCACCTCACCCGACGGAACCAACTGCCACAGAAAACTCACCATAAAAACCCAGTTCGCTCCCAAGGCCCCCCAGAAAATCCAATATGCGCGATCCCGCCACAGCCCCCATAGTAACAAAAAGCCCCCTACATAGGGCCAAAAAAGACTCACTCCCATCGGTACACTCCAAATCCAGGGAGGAATAAACCACGATAGCAAAACAAGGACAAAGAGCACAAAAGCAGATAAACGTATGAGAATCACCCAATCTATAACTTTTCTGCCGCTCGTTTCAATATATCTCTCTCTTTTCGAGTAAGACTTTTTAGGCCTTTCTGATTTATTTTGTCTAAAATTCGATCCACCTCCTCAGGCGTAATATCCTGGCGATGAAGAGAAAAAGGCATCCACTGCGAGAGATTCTCTGGTTTCCATCCGTTTCGTAGGAGATATCCTATGCCTACACCCGCACCCGCTCCGCAGAGATGCGCAATCGCCGCTGCCTCCCCTCCGTTGAGGGTAAGAACTAAATCCAGGAATATCCAGATAAGAGCCAGCCATCGCAAAGCTATGGGCCCAATAAAGAGTAAGTAGACCCTAAAGTGAGGCATTAGCATGACTGTAGCAAAAAACACACCATTCACGGCAGCCGAGGCTCCCATTGCATATCCATTGTAAGGTCCATGCAGCCAGGCATAAGTAAGATACCCCACCGCTCCAGCGATCCCCCCCAAAAAATACACCCAATACAACCGTACAGACGCTTGTGTCGTCATAAAGAGACGACCCATCCAGTATAACCAGAGCATATTTACTAATATATGCAAGAAACCCCGCCAATCATGAGCGAACATATGAGAAAAAAGACTCCAGGGTTGACGGAAAAAGGTATGAATTTCAGCTGGTAAAAGGAGGCTATAATAAAATCTTTCAAATACATGAAGTCTCCCCACTGCATAAAATCCTACTGCCGTCAGGACGGAAGCGACGTACACACCGATATTGATGAGCATGAGCCAAGTGAGAGGTGTGGCTCCCGCAAGGAAGCGCCTGACCGAAGCCACCATACCTTTCTACAAAGATAAAGATTCTATCATCACTCTCGGAAAAACGAAAGCGGGGCATAAGGGGGAAACCACAACCAGTAGATGCCGGGGGAAAGCGACTCTGTGGGAATAGAGGTTTCGGAAGCATCCAGGTCTACTGACCGCAATATCCGTCCTTCGCTGTTAATTAGGTATCCTTTGAGCGGCAGCATCTCCCGCAAACATTCTACCATTACCATTCTTTGCGCAGGGGAGGGGTAGACTCGAAGAGTAGGAACCCGCTCAGAAGAAAGGGTAGGGGAGGGAAGCGGCGTAGAAGTACCCTGCACATACAGAATGCCGTCTGACCATGTTTCGGGACCTATGAGCCCAGCCCGATTGCGTGCCCGCACGCCAAAATAGTAATACTGGCTATCCACCAGGCTGAGACCAGTATGTACCCAAGATAAGAGCGTATCTCCCGTGGGTGTCCAACCTAC
>JANZYW010000064.1 GCA_026413325.1 Bacteroidia bacterium
CAGCGTCAGATGTGTATAAGAGACAGCCCTGGACCCTACCCTCCCTACTTACCTCTTCAGTCAGACAACAAAGGCCCCCGCTCTCTTCGCTGCCGTGGTGGAAAGGCTACAAAAGAGAGTCCCTGGGGCCATCATAGCCGATACCCTCTGCAGACAGGTCTCAAATCGAGAGCCCCACTTGATAGCTTTTGCTCAAACTCAGGACGTAGTGCTATTCGTAGCAGGAAAGAAAAGCTCAAATGGAAAGGCGCTCTTCTCCATCTGCAAGGCAGTAAATTCGCGCAGCTATTATATCTCCGCCCCCGAGGAAATTAACTGGGAATGGTTAGACGGAGCAGAGCGTATCGGCATCGCCGGAGCTACCTCCACACCTCAGTGGCTCATGGAACAGGTCAGGTCGCATATTCAAGCCCACTACGACCGTGTGGGTGTATAGCCTGCTCTTGTATGGAGCGCTTTTCGCCCAGATCGCGGGTCGATGGAGTTATGACTTCTTAGCGATAGCTCCCACTGCCCGTACTGCAGCGTTGGGAGGACTGGCTTTTCCCGGAGAAGCTGAACTCGGAGCTGCTTTCCAAAATCCCGCGCTTCTCCGCTCCAGTTATCATCATACCTTTCAACTCTCTGTCCAACCTTACTTGGCAGATATGTTCGTTAGTACGCTTGCCTACGGCCATGAATGGCAAGAGGTCGGGAGCTTCTGGGCGGGCCTTCAGTATGTAAACTACGGCACGCTCCGTCATACCGATGAAGTAGGTAATATTCTCGGCACCTTCCAAGCCTATGAAGGAGCTATCGCTGCAGGGGCAGCCCGTCATTTTGGCCGGTGGCATGCGGGTATGAACTTAAAGATTCCATTCTCCGTGGTGACGCTCGACCAATACCGTCGTCTCGGCCTGGCAACTGATATCGGGGTCGTCTACGAGGATACCGCCAAGGGTTTATCGGCATCTCTTCTTCTACGAAATCTGGGAACAGAACTGTATCGCCCTACTGGCCGTCCCTTTGCTCAGCCTTTCCCCACCATGCTTCAAACTACATTGAGTTATCAAGTGCCCCATGCTCCATTTCGCCTACATATAGGCCTCATCCACCTGGAACGCTGGAAAATGGCCTATAATGATCCTCTCCAGCCTATCCGCTATGACATAGCTGGAAACATCATTCCCCCTCCTCCTCCGAAATGGACGGAACATCTTTTCCGTCACCTCGTGGCTGGAGTAGACATGCTACCCGGGAAACTTATCCAATTTCGCTTCGCTTACCACGTACAACGGCGAAGGGAACTCAATCCGGTCGGAAGCCAGGCGTTGGGAGGTCTCAGTTTCGGGGCTGGGCTCCGCGCCCGCAAATGGGCCGTAGACTACGGCTATGCACTCTTTTTCCGCCAAGCCGCTACTCATACCCTATCTCTTACCCTCAAGCCTTTTCGGGAGCGACCCCTTCCATGAATGAGGAGATACTGGCACTCCTGGCCCTCCTGCGCATGGAGGGAATCGGAGCGAAACACACACTGCTCCTTCGCAGGCGATGGGGAACGCTTTCTCAATGGTGGGATCGGGTTCGGCAGCCCTCGGAGCGCACCTCCCTACCCGAACCCCTCCAAAAGGCTTCCAGTCAAATAGACTTAGCTCGTAAAGAAGCAGAGGCGCTCTATCTCAGGTGCGACCGACTCGGGATCCGGATCCTTCCTTTTTGGGAAGCTTCATTTCCCTCTCTCCTCCAGGAGGTCTCTCCTCCACCTGTGGTTTTGTATCACAAAGGAAATCTGGAGGTCATCAACAAGCCGTCGGTAGCTGTCGTAGGAACCCGAAAACCCACTTCCTATGGACTCCGAGCGACGGAGTATTTCGTAGAAGCGCTTGTCGATGCGGGACTCGTTATCGTTAGCGGCCTTGCCTACGGGATCGATGCCTGCGCCCATCGCATAACCGTGGAGAAGGGGGGCTCCACCCTCGCAGTACTCGCCCACGGACTTAATCGGATTTACCCTCCAGGCCACCGAAAGCTTGCGGATGCCATCCTCGAAAATGGAGCATGGCTCAGTGAATACCCTCCAGATACCCCCATCCATCCCACTCATTTTCCCTTCCGAAACAGGATTATCGCAGGACTATCTCATATCACCCTCGTCATAGAATCCCAAGAAAAAGGAGGAGCGCTCTATACCGCCCAAGCCGCATTCCAGGCTAACCGTCCTGTCTTTGCCGTGCCAGGAGAGATTTTTTCTCCCACTTCTCAAGGAACCCATCGGCTTATCGCTGAACACATCGCCCAGATCGCAACGGATGCCTCTGCGCTTCTTTCGGAACTCCACTTTCAAAAAGATCGCCTTCCCCTCCCCCCTCAGGGCGTCTCCTCTCCTGAACCAGAAGATCCATTGGAGAAGGCCATATATACCTTCTTGTCCGATTCTCCTCGACATGTAGATGAGATTGCACTACACCTCGGTCGCCCCGTGGGAGAGGTAACTCAACAGCTCTTGGTGATGGAAGTAGCAGGATGGATCATTCAGCAGCCAGGAGGACTCATCAAGCGGGCAAGCCCTCGAGGTGCCACACCTTGATAAGGCCATCATCCCCTGCCGACGCCAAAACATCAGGGGTAATCCATAAAAGTGCATTTACGCTCCTCTGATGTCCCTGTAGAGTCAATCTTCTCTCTCTATTTACGACATCCCATACATGGATCTGCTTGTCCCTTCCGCCCGTAGCTAAGAGACGGCCCCCAGGATGCCATGCCAGTGCATTCAGTGCGGATCCATGGGCCGGTTCTTCCCAAAGCAGCTCCATTTCAGCACTCCAGAGCTTCAGATAGCCAGACTTACCCCCTGTAGCGACAGAAGAGCGAAGAGGAGATAGTTGAATACTAAATACGAGCTGCGGGTCAACCTGGACTCGTCGAACCACTTCTTTGCGGGCACGGTCTATTTCATACACCCATCCGTCCCTACCAGCAGTCCAAAAACCCCGGAAAGAAGGAGAAAGAATAAACCCCCTCAAACCGGCAGAAGTAACATAAACGTTCGCAAATGGCTCACTCTCTTCTACGTGCCAGAAAATAAATTTCCCATCTCGACCTGAGCTCCATCCTTCGGATTCAGCAGGGTGAGAGAAAATCCCAAAAACTGCGCTTTGGTGGGCTTTGATAGCCCTACGCAAGGTTTTATTCTTCAGGTCTAATACATACACAACTCCTGTACTGTCTCCGACGTACAAAAGCTCATGTGCAGAAAGCCAATGTAGTGCATACACCGTAGAAGGCGTATGGGCAATGGCCCTCGCTTGTCTACCGCTCAAGCACCTCCACTCTGCAATCAGACCATCTGAAGCCGCTGAAAAAAGAGACTTTCGCTCATAATCGCATTCGAGAGCATAAATGGGGCCGCAGTGCCCAGGCAAATCCCACTCACCCAACAGGCGCACACTTCCTTAAACAATATCCACTAGAAGATTCTCTGCTACGGTGGGTGGAATCACAAAAGAGCGTCCTTCGCACCGCACCCATAAGGCTCCATCCGCAGGAAAGGGCCGCAACACCTCCACTACATCCCCTACCTGTAGGTTCAAAAGATGAAGAGCCTCTTCGAGCAGAGAAATTCCCCGCCACTCGCGGATAATCCCCTTCTGGCCCGGAAGCAGCTGACTGAGGGGTTGAGGCACCTCTAAGGAAGGAGGGATTTCATCGCCATGGGGATCTACTGTCGGTTCCCCTAAATAGCGATATAATCGTTCGATAAATTCATCGTCACAAGCATGCTCTAACCGTTCGGCCAGCTCGTGTATTTTCGCTCCTGTGTAGCCCAGCTTTTCCGATACGAAGGTTTCCCAGATGCGATGCCGCCGTACGATGCGCAAAGCTACCTTGAGCCCTTTTTCCGTGAGATGAGCCCCATAATAGGGCCTATAGGCGATGTATCCTTTTTCGGCCAGCTTCTTAATCATATCGGTAACTGCTCCAGAAGTAGCCTGTAGGCGCTGTGCAAGGGCTTGCATGCTCACTTCATTCTTCGCTCCCCCCAAATACCAAATTGCTTTGAGATAGTTCTCCTCGGCAGGGGTCTGCATAATAAGCAAAGATACCACGAAACAAAAAGGGAAGACGCATATCAAAGTTCTCACTCGCCAACCATCCACTTTTCATGAGCTTCTACAAAACTCAACGCCCGATTAGGTACTAAGTCGTATTTTTAAGGGTGCGATTTACCGCTCCAGTGAGTGTATTTGCCCGAATGACCGCTTTGGCTCAAAAAACAGGTGCCCTCAATCTGGCACAGGGCCTTATGTGGATGGAGCCTGATCCTAAGCTGCTGCACTATTCTCAACGCATGATGGCAGAAACTCCTATTCATCAGTACAGCTTCCCCGCTGGGGAGCTTTCCCTCCGAGAAACTGTATCTAAGATCTCCGCGCATTTTTTCGGCATCGCATTTGACCCTGAAAAGGAGATAACTATCACCACGGGCGCCACGGAGGGTATTTTTTCTGCGCTCCTGGCCTGTACCCATCCTGGGCGACGGGTGGTATTCATAGAGCCTGCATACGATAGCTATCTACCCAATATCCACTTAGCAGGGGCAGTGCCCGTACCTGTACCCCTTACCATCACACCTGAGGGCATCTCTATACCCTGGAGTAAAATAAAAGACGCCATTGATAGTGAGACCGACTGCCTCCTTCTCAACTTTCCCCACAATCCGACGGGTAGGTGCCTTCATCAGGAGGACCTTGCGGAGTTAGAGCAGATCGCAGCTGATTTCCCCCAGCTTTGCTTCATCGTCGACGAGGCATATGAGCTCATGACGTGGCATCCTGACCCTTTTCGAGAGGAAGCAATTCCTCCTTTGAGTGTTCGACAGTCTGCTGTGCTTCGAGATCGCAGTGTAATCGTCGGCTCATTAGGGAAGATGGTGGGTGCAACAGGGTGGCGCCTGGGATACATACTCGCTCCTCCTCCTTATACCGAGGCGATCCGAAGCGTACATCAGTTCGTCACTTTTTGTGCTCCCACTCCTCTGCAGAGGATAGTCGCCCATTACTTGGGAGAGCAAATAGAACGGGCGACTTACTTTCATAGGGGACTTCTGCAACGAAGAAGGGCCTGTGTTGAGCTTCTGCAGCAGCACACTTCACTCGAGATGGTAGCACCTGAGGGGTCATATTTTGTACTTTTTCGGATCCCTGAGGGAGAAAAGGATGTCTCACTGGCAGAGAGACTGGCATGCGAAACGGGGGTAGCTCTTATTCCCCTTAGTCCCTTCTATCGAGACGGCTATGATCCGGGCTGGCTGCGGCTCTGTTTTGCCCGACCGATAGAGATGCTCAAGGAAGCAGCCCTTCGGCTGAAGCGGGCATTTCCACGGGTTCAACCCACCTCCCATCCGAACGAATGAGCTCAACCAGTGCATCTAAGGCTTCTTCTTCCCGCACATTTTTGCGTATGATTTCTTTGCCTCGGTAGAGGTGTATCGTCCCTGGACCTGCTCCCACGTAGCCATAGTCCGCATCGGCCATTTCTCCAGGCCCATTAACGATGCAGCCCATCACGGCTATCTTGAGGCCCTTGAGGTGACTGGTGCGAGCTCGGATGCGGGCCGTTACCTCTTCTAAGTTGAAGAGGGTGCGACCGCAGGAGGGACAGGCGATGTAATCGGTACGAATAATGCGCAAACGAGCTGCCTGTAGTAAGTCGAATGCCATTCTTACGCCTGCTGCAGGAGGTCTATCCAGAACATATAACCAGAGTCCGTCGACGAAGCCGTCCAGAAGAAAGGGGCTGCTGTGACAGGCAAGCTCTACCGCTAAAGCATGAGCAGGTCGAGGTTCAGGACTGTCGGTGGGAGGGGGTAGAACAAGGCGGGCTACCATGGGAGGCCGAAAACCTCTCTCGGCCGCATACAGGCGCATCCATCGGATAGCCCGACCCGGCAGCTCCCCCTCCCCCTCTACCACCCATACTACTGTAGGGGAGGAGAGATAAGCGATATGTGCCCGCAGCAGATCGGCGGGACGGAGCCGTACCCAGTTTAGCGTGGGATGGCGAAGAGAAGCGGACTCCCAAGCTTCTACGGAGTGGAAAAAAGGTGAATCCTGCGGGCGGGCCACTTTTTCCCACACAGAGGCATCGTAAATGAGACGGGCTCTCGGTGGAGGGGAGTCGGGTACGTGAGTTCCCACATAGATAAAATCAGGGCTCTGCTCCCCCCCATACAAAGAGAGGCCTGTACCATCTCTGCTATGGTCGGCTACAACGACAGCAGGAAACCCTTCTCCAACCCCTTCGACGGACCTTTCTGCCCATCGCCGGTACGAGAGACCTTCTCCTGGCCAGGACGGTTCTGGTACAGCCAATGAAGTATCTCGATACCGCTCGGCAAAGGCGACCAAGGCCCGGCAAGTAGGCATTTCGTTCTCTGGCGGCTCCGTAAGAGAAACACGAACGGTATCCCCTATTCCATCGAGGAGAAGGGCCTCGATACCCAGAGCGGATTTGATGCGACCGTCGCCCCCATCCCCCGCTTCTGTGACACCCAGATGGATAGGATACAGCCTCCCATGTGCTCGCAGCCGTGCCACCAAATGCCGATACGCAGTGACCATGATGGCCGGGTTGGAAGCCTTCATGGAAATCACTACCCGATAAAATCCTTCGGCTTCACAGATGCGAAGGAACTCCATCGCCGATTCGACCATGCCTTCAGGGGTATCGCCGTAGCGGTTCAGAATACGGTCAGAAAGTGAACCATGATTGACCCCTATCCGGAGGGCGGTGCCATATTCCTTGCAGATGCGAACCAGCGGAACAAAACGCTCATATATACGCTGGAGCTCAGCTTCGTATTCGGCATCGGTATAGGTACGCTGCTCGAAGCGCTTTTTGTCAGCATAATTTCCGGGGTTGATGCGGACCTTTTCTACGAGGCGGGCGGCTATCTCGGCGGCCTTGGGCGTAAAATGCACATCTGCGACGAGCGGGACTCGGCACCCCACAGCCCGAAGGCGCCTCTTAATCTCGGCGAGGGCCTCTGCCTCTCGCTGACTTGGCGTGGTGATACGAACATAGTCTGAGCCAGCCTCGACCACGCGCAGAACTTGGGCTACAGTACCCTCTATATCCAGTGTATCCGTCGTGGTCATCGTCTGTAGACGGATAGGATGGCTACCCCCTACGGGTACATCTCCGATAGGTACTTCTATGGTAGGGAGCCGCCGAGGAGCGACAAGGGAAGAGTAATAGCTCTTCAGCTGCGTAAGCACGCCTCAAAGTAACAAAATCCACAAGAAAACGGAGCGGAGAGGGGGGGATTCGAACCCCCGACTCCGATTTTGTCGGAGTACACGATTTCCAGTCGTGCCCGTTCGACCACTCCGGCACCTCTCCAGAGGTGGAGAGTAGCGGATTCGAACCGCTGACCTCCAGAGTGCGATTCTGGCGCTCTACCAACTGAGCTAACTCCCCGGGGAGTGGAGGGTAGCGGAGTCGAACCGCTGGCCTCCAGCATGCCATGCTGGCGCTCTACCAACTGAGCTAACCCCCCAAAGCGGGCACAAAGGTAAGCTTTTTTCCGCACTCTCTCATCGCCTAAACCAGCCGTAGGGGGGGCGATAAGTAAACTGCTCTTCCAAACGGGGGAGGTACCGCTCCGCCTCACATGCGCTCCGCACACGCCCAGGATGCCCCCTTGGCCCGATACATACCACCTTCGCTTCTTCGTCGGCCAACACTCTATCGATGCCGATCCTTGTGTGCCCCGGTGTGTACAGCTGATAAAATCGCATAGTTAGATAGCAGGTAGGAGAGCGATGGGCGACTGCACTATCGCATTTGCCCAAATAGTCCCCATATCGATATTGTGGGTAAAAGTAGGGAGTCGTTCCCGCTGGTCCCAACCACACTTTTGCTCCCGACTCTATCCCCAGATCCGGAAGAGGAAAAGGCACGAAAACCGAAAAGAGATTCGAAACCGTCTCCTTGGAGAGAGGCCGCACATACGGTGCCAACGTGGACAAATGGAGCCAGCGATTGCTCACGCCCGCAGAAATGAATGCAAGCCCCACCATCTGGAAAAGAAGCTTGTACCGCTTGAGAACCGAAGCGGCCAACACGCCCAGCAGAGGATATCCGAGCCCCAGATACCGGTTGGTGAGCGCTGCCATTTCCCAGGCATCCCCTCCCACGTACACACTGTATAGGATTTCGGCACCCACTACCAGGATAGCCAGCCAGTAGATTCCCTGGCCCTCCCATCCTCGAATTACCGCATATACGCCCAATGCCCAAAGCGGGAGGTTGGTGAGGAGACTTCCTCCCAGCGTCAGCAGCCCATTTGCCCAGCGAAGGAAAAGAGGGACAGACGTCACCTTCAGGTAATACGTGTTCGGAAGGAGTGCCCCGTAATAGCTCCACCTCACTACAGTAAGCACCACAAGCAAGCCTATGCAGGTCCCCAGTATGAGCAGAAAGGGGTATCTCCTACGGGTGCGCAAGCTCCAGAAAATACACAGCGCCCCCAAGGGAACCAGAAAATCCATTCGTGTTAGGATGCCAGCTGCACATCCGATCCAGTTAGGAAAAGTGGGAGCCTCCCTCATAGAAGCCTCATAAGACAAATAAGTAGTAAGTGCCATGAGAAAACCCGTTTCCAAGCCCATAAAATGCCAGAGCACAGCGGGAGGAAGCAGAGCCAGGAGCCACACCGCTAACCGCCCCACCTCCTCAGAAAAGTAGCGTTTCGCTAACTTGTACGTATATCGAAGCTGAAGATAAAGGGTTAGAAACCCTGTGAGTACGATAGGAAGTGCCGCCACCGCAGGAGGAAACGGAAACAAATGCCAAAAAGCCATGTATGCCACCCATAGGGGATTGGTAAAGCCCTCCACCCTATCCGCTCCACAATACCAGACCCATCCACAACCTTGCGCCCAACTGCGGGCATAGTCCATGGATATCATGGCGTCGTCCGTTAGCAAGAGACGAACCGGCCTCCCCGAAGGATCCCACTCGACGAGGAAATACACTATAAACCAGATCCCCAGCCCAAACGCTACCACCACTGCCCACCCAAAAGGAAAGTAGCACTTGCGCACCTACCGAAGGTAAATCGCTCTCTCCAAAGCCACCCCGAAAAGAGAAGGCTCCCCATCTGCCTCCCTCAAAAACAGCATATACAACCCTTCTCCCTGCTCCCTTATCTTTGTAGCATGTCGACCCGACTTTTAGATCATGTTCGGCTTCAGCTAAAAGAAATACAAGAGTCTGGTCTATACAAATCTGAACGCATCATAGACTCGCCCCAATCTGTAGAAATAACTCTTGAAGACGGACGAAAGGTACTAAACTTCTGTGCCAATAATTACTTAGGGCTGGCGTCCCACCCCCGAGTCATAGAAGCCGCCCATCGGGCTCTGGATAGGTGGGGGTATGGTATGGCCTCCGTGCGATTTATCTGTGGCACCCAAGGGATCCACAAGAAACTTGAAAAAACCATCGCAGAGTTCCTCCACTGCGAAGATGCGATTCTCTACGCGGCATGCTTCGACGCAAATGGCGGCATATTTGAGCCCTTTTTCGGTCCAGAAGACGTGATCATTTCCGATGCTCTGAATCATGCCAGTTTGATAGACGGGATCCGATTGACAAAGGCGCGCAGGTTAGTCTACGCGCATGCAGACATGACAGATTTAGAAGCGAAGCTTCAAGAAGCACAATCGGCTCGATTCCGGGCGATCGTAACGGATGGAGTCTTTTCCATGGATGGAGATTATGCTCCATTGGACCAGATCGTCGCGTTGGCCAGAAAGTATGATGCCACGGTCATCGTGGATGACTCCCATGCTACTGGCTTCGTAGGAGCCACTGGAAGGGGAACGCCCGAGAAGTTTGGGGTTCTGGGGCAAGTAGACCTCATTACGGGCACACTGGGGAAAGCATTGGGAGGAGCTATGGGGGGCTTCATCGCAGGTCCAGCTCCGCTGATAGACTTCCTTCGTCAGCGCTCGCGTCCCTATCTTTTCTCTAACTCCCTAAGCCCTATCATCGCAGGTACTGCAGCAGAGATTTTTTCTTGGCTTTCAGAGACGACCGAGCTCCGAGACCGGCTTGAGGAAAATACCCGGTATTTCCGTCAAGAACTCACGCGGGCTGGTTTCGATATCAAGCCTGGAGACCACCCCATCGTGCCCATCATGCTGTATGACGCCGTGGTAGCCCATCGATTCGCAGAAGCGCTCCTCCAAGAGGGCATTTATGTAATTGGCTTTTCCTATCCTGTGGTACCCAAAGGACAAGCCCGCATTCGAGTACAACTCAGTGCAGCTCACACTCGGGAGCACATCGATAAAGCCATCGCTGCCTTTCAAAAGGTGGGGCTCTCCTTAGGAATCCTTAGAAACATACCCGCATGAGACAAACCACAGCATTTCTGGGTTGGTGGATAGGTTTTCTTTCCCTTCTTTATGCACAAGTGCGAGAGCCTGACCCTCGCGTTCCGGTGTACCGAAACCCTGTTCTTAAGTTTCAGCCCCTCGCCATGATAGACCCATTTCAGTATACTCTCCATCTGGGACTGGAGCTTCCGACGAGTGCTTCCAGTAGCTTCCAACTGGAAGGAGGATGGGTTTTCGGACACTTCGGAGAAACCGAGCCGTTCGGTACCACAGAAGAAGACTTTTCTCAGACAGGCTTCAAAGCACGACTCCAGTGGAGAGAATACTTTTTATCCGAGAAACCTCCCACGAAACCCACCTATACCCTGGTGGGAGGCTACGTAGCTTTTCAAGGAGGGTTTCAGTATTACCTTCAAAATTTAGGGCAGATCGACACGTCAGGCATTTATCCCCCTCCCTCCAATCCGATGCCCCTCGGTCCCTATGAGCGAGCCATTCAAGCTTTTTCCTTTAGCTGCCTTCTCGGTTATCAAGCGCAGCTGGGCACGCGGTTTATCTGCGATCTCTTCACAGGAATAGGGGTCCGATATACGCAACACAACTGGAAGCCAATAGCACCTCCCCACCAGTACGCTGCGGACCTCACACCGGTAGGGGACTTTATCTTGCGCCGGGGAGGCCGTCCTATACCCCACATCGGACTGTCTCTTGGATGGATATTTCGCTAAAAGGCAAGGAAAAGAACGACAGAGCTCCTTTCATGTTCTAAAGCAAGTCAGCCTATGTCCAACTTCTGGGAAAGTGGGATAGCCCTCTTGATGCTGGTTTCGATGGAAGTCGCGCTGGGGATAGACAATGTCCTATTCGTCGGCATCCTCTCCAGCCATCTGCCAGAGGCAGAACGAAAACGGGTCTGGCGATTCTGGATGGTGTATTCTCCTGTGTTGAGAGCCGCTTTGCTGGTCGGCCTGGTACAGCTCCTCATGATCCCCTACAGTCTTTTCCAGATAGGCACACACGTCTTCACCGTTCGAGACGTACTTCTACTCGGGGGTGGTCTTTTTCTGCTCTACAAAGCCGTGAAGGAGATCCATCAGCGATTAGAAACTCCAGAGGAAAAGCCCCTGACCCGCAAAAATGCTTCTTTAAGAGCCACTTTTCTTCAAGTTGCCCTCATAGACTTCGTATTTTCTGCGGATTCTATCTTGACAGCGATAGGGATGGCAAGGAGCCTCCTGATCATGCTGGTGGCCATCGTTCTCTCTTTAGGGATTATGTTATTGGCTGCGATCCCGATCCAAAGATTTATTCAGCGACATCCTACGATCAAGATGCTGGCCTTGGCCTTCCTTCTTCTCATTGGCTTTACGCTCGTAGGGGAGGGAACGGGAATGCATATTCCAAAGGGATATATCTATTTTGCCATGGCATTTAGCTTCGGAGTAGAGTTATTGAATGTACGAGCGGGCTTACGACATTCTCCTTCCAGAACCAGTGCGCCCAGCTCTGAAGAAATACATACTGGATAGCTGCTAATTTTGGTCGTGTTTTCTCCTTCTGTACTGGTTTTAGGAGCAGGCCGAGTTGGACGCGCTATTGCTTTGGACTTGAGCCGCCGCTACAAGGTCACAGTTGCCGATCGAGATGAAAGAGCTCTAAGTATTCTGAGGCAGGAAGCTCCTTCCCTTACTTTCATCACCGTCGACTTCACACAGCGGCGATCCCTTATAGAGGCGGCCGCTCCCTTTACACTGGTGATCAGTGCTGTACCAGGAAGTATCGGATTCACTGTCGTGGACGCGCTTATCCAAGCCAGGAAAAATGTAGTGGATATCTCTTTTTTCCCTGAAGACCCTTTTCTCCTTGAGGAGCAAGCGGTAAAACACGGAGTAACTGTCGTAGTAGACTGTGGAGTAGCCCCGGGAC
>JANZYW010000065.1 GCA_026413325.1 Bacteroidia bacterium
TTTCCGGAAGATCCTCCTCACGATGGCAGATGACATTCGGGTTGCGCTCATAAAGCTGGCGGATCGTTTACACAACTTGCGGACTCTTTCTGCTGTAAAGCCGGAGAAACAGGCGAAAATACTCGCAGAGACAGAGTACATATACATACCTATCGCTCATAGGTTAGGGTTATATTCGATCAAATCCGAGATGGAAGATCTTATATTTCGTTTTAGAGAACCGGAGTTATATGCTGAGCTGGCGCAGAAGTTGCAAGCAACGGCGAAGGAGCGGGAAAAGTATATTCAACGGTTTATTGAGCCCATAGAAAAACGCCTTCAAGCAGAACTGCAGGTGCCCTATCGTATCGAGAGCCGGGTAAAAAGCATTAGTTCGATTTATCAAAAGATGAAGCGCCAGCAGGTTCCTTTTGAAGAAGTCTATGACATCTTTGCAGTGCGGATTATAGTGGATTCTCCGATTACTTCAGAGAAAGCCGATTGCTGGCGGGTGTACTCTATCGTAACCAGCCTATATCGTCCCAATCTGAGGCGGCTTCGCGACTGGATATCCCATCCGAAGGCTACGGGATACGAGGCTCTCCACATCACCGTGATGGGTCCTGAAGGGAAATGGGTGGAAGTGCAGATTCGCTCTCGACGAATGCATGAAGCGGCCGAATACGGTCTTGTGGCGCACTGGCGATATAAAGATGGGCAAAATGGGCATACCTCTGCTTATGATGAAGCATTAGAGCGGTGGTTGGGACGCATACGCACCCTCCTGGAGAATCCTGAACTCTCGAGCATAGATCTTCTTAGTGAGCTTCACCCAGACATCGCTCACGATGAAGTATATGTTTTTACGCCGAAAGGAGATCTCAAGGTCCTTCCAGCTGGAGCGACGGCTCTGGATTTTGCGTATGAGATCCACTCAGAGATCGGACGACACGCTATCGCAGCGAAAGTAAATGGACGTCCAGTCCTCCTCAACTACGTACTACAGAATGCGGACCAAGTGGAGATTCTGACCAGTGAGCGGGCCGAGCCGACCGAAGAACAGCTTCGCTTTGTGAAAACGGGAAGGGCCCGTCTAAAAATCCGTGAATACCTCAAAAATCAACGTCGCCAGGCTATTGAGAAGGGAAGGGAGATATTTGAATGGAGGCTAAGGCATCTGGGAATCAAAGCAGAAGACCCTGTGATTCGGGAGCTGCTCTGGTATCTCCGTCTCTCTTCTTTGGAAGAGCTTTTGTACCGGTTAGGCACTCATACGATAGACCTAAGCCGAATCCAAGATTTTGTTCGTCTGAAGCGGCTTTCGCACGGTACCACTCCGATTGTAGACCAGCTATCCCAACATTTGGGTTTGCTCAGTGGAGCCGTAGAAGTGGGGCACACGGAGGAGAAGCATCAATACGCCACTTGCTGTTATCCTATCCCCTTCGATGCGATTATGGGCTATGTGACTAGTACAGGGCTGGTAGTTCATCGGACGACTTGTCGAGAGATACAACGCCTTCTCTCTTTGGATAGTGCGAAGGTTCGTCCCCTCCGATGGGTTTCTACTCCTCAGAAGCCTTTTCTCGCAGCCCTTCTTCTGGAGGGGGAAGACAGGCAAGGGATGCTCCTTGATATCGTTAAGGTGCTTTCCCTTCGAAAACGGAAAAATATTCGTTCCATCCGCATTGAAGGGCAGGCTTCTTACTTCCAGGGGATAATCGAGTTTTATGTATACAATGAGCCAGAGCTGTTGAGCGTGATCAAAGGATTGGGAGAAGTGAAGGGACTCTTGCGGATCGAGCGCTATCAGGCGGCGCTAAATGCCTAAACTTGCCGATACATGCAAGAGGTTTTACTGGATGGGTTAACACGCATTTTGGCCTACTTTTCCCTGCAAGGAAGTTTTTCCGCAAAAGAAGAGGCAGTGCTCCGGCAGCTGCTTCGTGAGCTGGGGGTGGACCCGCAGCAGGAGCTTCTAAAAATCCAGCAGTATATCGCCCGTCCCGGTGAGCTCCATCCTACGGTTCTGCTCCGTTCAGTGGCTCAGCAGTTACCTCGCCCTCTCCGCTATCTTCTCTACGCATATGTCATGCAGCTGGCTCATGCCGACAAGCGGTTTATGCCAGAAGAAGAGCGTTTTCTTCAAGATATGGCTGATATATTTGAGATTCTTCAAGAAGATAGATTTCTTTTACAGCATTTCGCTCAGACCAGTAGGCTTAGGACTATAGATTCACCTCAGCTACTCATCGTGGGAGCTGCGGATAAAGAGGTGGCTCCCTCCGTCCGTCATATGCAACTTCATCTTCCGGGGTACGTAGCATTTTTGCATTTGCCCTCTGTAGACCTCGTCTTGATGCGATTAGTGGGGCCTCAAATGGAGGCTCATCTGAATGGCCAGTGGGTCCATGGAGATGTCATACGCGTCTTTTCGGAAGGGGCTCTGCTGCGGGTAAAAGGATATACTCTCACCTACAAAGAGGTACTGGAGCAGTTTCGACCTGCTCCTTTCCAGCAGCGACTCCTTTGGGAAGTTCGTAAACTGACGTATAAATTTAAGAATGGGCAGACAGCGATTTTTCCGCTTAGCTTCGAAGTGACGCAGGGCCGCTTGGTAGGCATCATGGGTCCCAGTGGAGCAGGGAAAAGTACCCTTCTCCGTCTCCTGAGTGGGCAGCTACGGCCTTCTGGGGGACGGGTTTACCTAAATGGAAAAGATATTCACACCGAATCTCGAGCGATTCAGGGATTGCTCGGTTTCGTTCCTCAGGAAGATCTTCTTATAGAGGAGCTGACAGTCCGAGAAAATGTATACTATGCAGCTTGTTTAGCCTATGCGAGCGATGAGGAGGCTCGCAAAGCTACAGAGGAAACGCTCAGGGAGTTAGGGTTGACGGGTATCGCAGACTTACCTGTGGGTTCTCCACTCAATCCTACTATTAGCGGGGGCCAGCGAAAGCGTGTCAATATCGCACTGGAGCTTGTCCGCCAACCCCTCGTGCTGTTTGTAGACGAGCCTACTTCTGGACTATCTTCCTCAGATGCGCTGCAAGTGGTGGAGATTTTGCGGGCGCTGGCCCGAGAAGGGCGGATCGTATTTTTTACCTTACATCAGCCCTCTTCCGATATTTATAAAAAAATGGATCACCTACTCTTTTTGGACGAGGGAGGGTATGCGATCTTTTGGGGTGCTCCGATTGCAGCCTTGGAGCACTTTCGACGAGCGGCTGGCTTGGCGGAGAGTGAGCAAGTGGAGTGCCCCAGCTGTCGTCGGGTGGAGCCAGAAGCGCTTTTCGATATCATCCAGCAGAGACGCATAGATGAGTCTGGTCGTCCATTAGAGCAGCGCCATGTGTCTCCTGAGCGTTGGTATCATATTTTCTGGAGGGATTATAACCCTCCCAAGACACAAGTGGAGGTCCCTGCGCCTAAGTCGCGCCCTCCTGCCACTCGAGTGCGCCAGTTTGCGGTATTATGGGCACGCGAGGGCTTACGGAAATGGAGAAGTCGTGTGGCTACCCTTGCGCTTCTATTCGCAGCGCCGGCACTGGGGCTCATCGTGGGGTTTATTTTGCGTTTTTATCCATCTGGGCAGCCTTATACGTTGTATGAAAATGACAACTTCCCTACCGCCCTTTTTACGAATGTCTTGGCGGTTATTTTTCTGGGGATGCTCTCTCCAGCCGAGGAGCTCCTACGAGATCGAAAGATTCGCCTGCGGGAAGCATTTCTACACCTGAGTTGGGCGAGTTATCTCCATGCCAAGCTTTTTTGGACGTTCCTTTTCTCCGCCTTGCAGGTTACGTTATATTGGGGGGTAGTCGCTCTTCTTTTAGGAGTAGAGGCTCTGTGGGGCAGTACGTGGCTTCTGCTCTTTGTGGTTGCATCCTTAAGTAACCTCCTTTCTCTCAATCTTTCTGATGCCTTTACCCATCCTGTTCCCGTATATGTCCTCATACCGATATTGATTATCCCTCAGCTTGTCCTCAGTGGAGCTGTTATCCCTTTTGACCGATTTAATCCTGCCCTCCGGGGAGAGCGGCCCGTGCCTATACTTGCGGACCTCTCCTTTACCCGTTGGGCTTATGAACATCAGGTTGTTCTGCATTTTACCCAGAATCCGTATCAACGGCTCCTATATCGGCTGAAGGCGCAACAGTCTTTTTTACGCTATCATCTTCTCTATGAGCTCCCTGCCGTTCGATCGGGAGGAGATACTGCGGCCTACCTACAAAAATGGGCCTCTTCTGCTTCTTCATTAGATGCACTGGAGACTTTTCTCAGGAGAGAGTTACAAAAGCTCAATACCCAGATAGTCCTCAGAGAAGCTGAGATCTCCCCTGATACTCGCCTTCGCTATCACAACAATGCGCTTGAAAAAACCGCTTTGGCTTCTCACTCTTCTCAGAAAGTTCTTCAGGTGAGAGGGCAATGGATTCGGCTCTATGAACCCGGCTATATAACTCATGCGGAAGGGGGCTACCTTCCCTTCTTTGTTGCCTATAAGTGCCTTTTAGGGCACTGCTTGCCGACTTACTTGTATAACCTGGGTATTTTGCTTCTGATGGGTGTCGGCCTGTGGCTTCTTCTGGTACTGCGTGCCCTCAACTATTTGTTTTTGGGAGGGAAGCCCTAATATGTCAGAAATCATAGCTTCTCGTCCTGCATCCCTCAAGTCTCTTCAGGAAGCTCTCCCTGAATGGGGTGATTTTGAAGCATTTTATGCAAAGACCCTTCGAACAGAGGTATATCGTGGGCATTGGCTCTTAGAGAAGCTGGCTAACTTCCTTCTGCGGCGGGGTGGAAAAAAAATTCGACCTCTACTGCTCCTCTATACTGCCAAAGCATGCGGTGAGATTAATCACAAGACTTTCCTTGCTGCTACGCTCATCGAGCTATTGCATAATGCCACGCTCGTCCACGATGATGTAGTAGATGATTCGGACTATCGAAGAGGTTTTTTTTCCTTACGGGGCCTGTGGGGCAATCGGATCGCGGTACTTTTCGGAGATTGGCTCTTGGCTCGGGGCCTACTCATCGCCCTACGAAATCACCAACCCCAGCTCTTGTATTACACTTCCGAAGCCGTGGAGGCCCTCGCAGAAGGGGAGCTTTTACAGCTCAAACGCATGCGAGAAGCCAGTATCGCTCCAGAGAGCTATTTCGCCGTCATTGAGAAAAAAACTGCGGCCCTTTTTCAAGCGGCTTGTGCTATGGGAGCTTGGACAGCAGAGGCCTCGAGCGACACGATACTGCTGGCAGCTGAGATGGGCCGAAAAATCGGTATTGCCTTCCAGATACGAGACGATCTATTAGACTGGAGTGAAAGTGCCCTTACTGGGAAACCCACCGATGTAGATAGGCGGCAAAAGCGTTTCACACTCCCTCTTTTGTGGATGCTCAGCCAAGTGAGCAGAAACGAACGCCGCTATCTCCTCCAAGCCCCTTTCCCTGAAGTACGAGCAAGGCTAAAAGCTGCGGGAGCTTTCGCCTATGCGGAACAGGTACTCACCCAATATGTAGAAGAGGCTGTGCAAGTGGCTCAAAGCCTTCCTCTCTCTCAGACCTTGCCATTAGAGCATCTCCTGTATCTTCTTACCTATCGTTCTCATTGAAAGCCTATCTTTGCTATAGATGGATAAACCTGTAGCGGAGAGCGAGATCACCTTAGAGGGTATCGACCTTCTCAGCTTTTATGGCGTCGGGAATGAAAATATCCAGCTCCTCAGAAGTGCTTATCCTTCTGTGAAATTGGTCGCACGAGGCAGTAGCATCAAAGCAAGTGGGGATGCAGAAACGATCGCCCGATTAGAGCAGATAATAGAGGCCATGGTAAGAGAGGTGCGTCATCAAGGGCGTCTCCCTACTGAACGGGTCCGAGAGATCGTAGGACGTTTACAAGGAGGGGAGAGCCCTCCTTCCCCCGAAAGAGGACACACTATCCTCCGTACTGTGTCTGGTCAAAGTGTGGCACCTCGAACGGAAGGGCAGCGCATACTTGCTCAAGCTATCGAGAGCCACGATATCACTTTTGCCGTAGGCCCAGCGGGGACGGGCAAAACGTATACTGCGGTCGCTTTCGCCGTTAGAGCTCTCAAAGAGAGACACATTCGCAAAATCATCCTCACTCGTCCTGCCGTAGAAGCGGGCGAAAACTTAGGCTTTCTACCAGGCGACCTAAAAGAAAAAGTAGCCCCGTATCTGCGCCCTCTCTATGACTCCCTGGAAGAGATGCTTTCCGCCGAGAAGCTGCAGCAGCTCTTAGAGCAAAATGTCATCGAGATTGCTCCCCTCGCTTACATGCGGGGACGTACACTCAACGAAGCTTTCATCATTTTAGATGAAGCACAAAATGCCACCCGTCTCCAAATGAAAATGTTTCTCACCCGTTTTGGGCATCGCTCCAAAATCGTTATCACGGGGGATTTGAGCCAAATAGACCTTCCTCGGCCAGAGGCTTCGGGACTCTTACACGCAATCCAGCTTTTAGAAGGTGTGGCTGGGATAGCTGTCGTCCGTCTCGGAGAAACAGATATTGTTCGCCATCCCCTTGTCAGTGAGATTGTTCGACTGTACGAGGCGGATGCGCAGCGTAATCGATAGCCTCGGTAGGCGCCTCCAGATACCCGAGTATCCCCAGCGGATCATCTCGCTATGCCCTTCTCAGACGGAAACGCTATTTGCCCTGGGGGTGGGACCCCAGATAGTGGGACGCACTCGATACTGCATCGAACCTAAAGGACAGATAGAACAGGTGGCTGTAGTTGGGGGAACCAAAAAAGTGGATGTACCTCTTATAGCTACGCTGCAACCAGACTTGATTATCGCACAAATGGAGGAAAATACCGCAGCAGATGTAGAACGGCTCTCCCAACTCGCCCCTGTTTACGTTACACGGGTAGAAAGGTATGAAGAAGCACTGGAGAGTATCCAACGATTGGGCGATATCACCCAAAAACAACGAGAGGCGGAACAGCTTATCCAAGAGATTACATTCGCCTTCTCTCAAATACCCACAGCTTCCGAGCCCCTCCGCGTATTGTACCTCATCTGGCGCAAGCCCTACATGGCCGCTGGCGCGAATACCTACATCGATAGTCTGCTTACTCGCCTGGGATGGCAGAATGAAGCAGCATCTCTCCCAGGGCGATACCCTACATTGGAGAGTGACAAGCACGTCGCCCCAGAACTGATCTTACTTAGCGATGAACCTTTTCCCTTTTCTGAAAAACATATCCCAGAGATACAGCGCATTTGGCCCTCCGCGATGGTATACTGCGTAAAAGGAGACTACTTTAGTTGGTATGGGGCTCGGATGCGAAAAGCTGCCCCCTATCTCCGGCAGCTTTTGGAGAATATAGCGAAGGAGCGGTTTTTTAGTTAGGACTGGTGGAGAGCGCTTGGGCTACCTGTCCCACGAGATTAGCCCCTGGGCGTAGGGTTTTCTGTCCAGGTTGCCATTTCGCTGGACATACTTCTCCAGGATGGGTACGAACGTACACATAAGCCTCTATCTTACGAAGAAGCTCAGCGGCACTCCTTCCCACATCATAATGGGTTATCTCACTACCCACCAGCTGTCCTTCTGGTGTGAGAATGAAAGTACCTCGGAGAGCCAAACCGGTTTTCTCATCATAGACCCCGAAAAGCCGACTGAGCTGCCCAGTGGGATCTGCTACCATCGGATATCGAATGTGGGACAAAAGTTTTTCGGTAGTTTGCCAGGCCAGGTGCGCATATATCGTGTCGGTTGACACAGCCCAGACTTCTACTCCTCGCGACTGAAGAGAAGAATAAAGCTCTCCTAAATCAGCTAACTCTGTCGGACATACAAAAGTGAAATCCGCAGGGTAAAAGAAAAGTACCAGCCAGTGCCCCCGTTCCCATACCGACTGGGTGCTGAGAGAAGCAAATTGTCGAGTGTCTGGTAGATACGCTTCTACTTGCAAAGCAGGAACTATTTCACCGATTCGGAGGGGTTGCATGGTGCAAAGGTACACATTTTCAATCTGATCTAAACTCAGGACTCGTCGCGCTCAGTGGGAGGTTCAGGAACGAATCGGTATCCTACCCCTTTCAACGTTTCGATAAACTCCGGGCCTATCTTCTCTCGCAGTTTACGAATATGGACGTCGACGGTACGAGGGATGACATAGGTATCGCTTCCCCAGACCCGATCTAAAAGTGAGTCTCGAGAAAAGTACTTGTAGGGACGGCTCGCTAAGGCAAAGAGAAGTTCAAACTCCTTCTTAGAGAGAGCGATAACTTGCCCTTGCTTGTGTACAGCGTACTCGTCCGGCACGATTTCGATCCCTGGAAACTGTAGCTTTTGGAGGGGGGCTGCTCGACGGGAGATCGCCTTGAGGCGGCTGAGAAGGGCTTTGGGACGAATAGGCTTGACCAGAAAATCATCCGCTCCCGCTTCAAATCCAGCCAGTTCTGCAAATTCTTCTGAACGAGCCGTCAGGAAAATAATGTAACTCTCCCGAGTTTCGGGAAGCTTGCGTAAGCGACGGCACACCTCCAGCCCATCTATCCCTGGCATCATGATATCGAGCAAGATAATAGAGGGTTGATGCTGTTGGGCCAGGCGTAAGGCCGTTTCTCCTTCCTCCGCTAACAATGGGTCGTAGCCCTCTTGGCGCAGGTTGTAGGCTACGATCTCAAGCACGTCCGGCTCATCATCTACGACCAACACTTTCCGATTTAACATGGCACACAAGATTCTGATTTTTGGGTAAAGTTGCGGTAAAGTGCCGAAGCAGCCTTCCCTTTCAAGAGTAGAGGGAGGTACTGGCAGCTTCTTATCGTGCAAAAAGCGGAGGCCACACATCTCCACCGAGGAGAAGGGGATTCTTTCCTGTGGCACCGAGGAAGGATGTCAGTATTCTGGCGGTTGTCGGATGGTTCTTCATCCTCCGATACAGTTGGTGTGATTGGGAATGCCCTCGAGGGGTATGGGATTTTCGCTACCTTTGCTGTAGATGGAGGCTTTGCGGGAGATAGAGGAGCGCCTCTCCACAGAAGTCACTCGGTGGCTTTCCGAGTCTTTTCCTCAAGCATTTTTGGTGGAGGCGCGTCTCCGGGTGCACCGACCGGAGCCCGAGGTGTACCTTCGGGTCGATACAGATACAGGTATCACGCTTGATCAGTGTGTACAGATTCATCTTTTTCTCAAGGAAAAGCTCGAGGGGGTTTCCTGGTTACCGGAAAGTTGCACCCTCAGTGTGAGCTCTCCTGGCGTGGGTGCCCCTCTTCGCTTGCGCCGCCAGTATCCCCAAAATGTGGGTCGTCTCCTTTCCGTACGACTGACAGATGGTCGTTATGTCAAAGGCGTGCTCACCAGTGTATCAGATGAAGGGATCGTCCTGAAAACCCATCGAGGCCCTTTCTCTCTCGAATGGGACCGCATTGCTTCTGCTCGAGTAGAGATAGGGAGACCCCCTCGTTTCCACCGGACCAAATCCTCTTAATCTCATGCCCAAAGCCAAGCTCCCTAAAGTTTCTGAAAAGGAGAAGCAAGCACGCCAGCGCCTCCTCTCTTCGATGCAGGAGTTTATCCAGCTGCACGGCATCGACAAAGACCGTTTTGCGGAGGTTATGCGCGCCGCTTTCATGGATGTTCTTTCTCGCTCATCGGGAGACCGCGATGCAGAAGGGAAAACCCAGTTCTCTGTCATCGTCAACCCAGATACGGCGGATATCCAGATCCTTCGTCGTCGCCAAATCGTACCTGATGATGAGGTGGAAGATGAGTCGCGACAGATTCCCCTTAGCCAGGCATTAGAAAAAGACCCCGAAGCGCAAGCAGGCGAAGATTTCTTTGAAGAGATAGCGCTCCAAAGCCTCAACCGAAATCAGATAGAGCTTCTCAAAGCTCGTCTTCGACAGCAGCTCCGTGATTTAGAGCGTCGAGCTCTTTACGAGCGATATATCCACATGGTGGGAGAGATCCTCACAGGAGAAGTTCTCAAGGCTACCCGAGATGAGCTTATCATCTTGCATGAAGGGAACGAACTATCCCTTCCCCGCCGAGAACTTATCCCCGGCAAAGATGTATATGTTCCCAAAGATAGCTCTCCTGCTTATCGCCGAGATAGAAGTGCTTCCAGTGTGGTCAAGGCTGTAGTACAGGAAGTATTGGACCCTCGAAAAGCTTCTCCTTCCCGCCCGATCGTCGTTCTTTCTCGAACTTCCCCTCTCTTTCTCGAGGCGCTCCTCAAGTTAGAGATACCCGAGATTTACGATGGTATTATCAGTATCAAGAAAGTGGTTCGGATCCCGGGTGAGCGAGCGAAAGTGCTTGTAGAAAGTTATGACGAACGCATTGATCCCGTGGGGGCTTGTGTAGGGGTGAAAGGCACTCGCATCAAGCCTGTCGTGGAGGAGCTAAGAGGGGAATACATAGATATCATACCCTATAACCCCGATGTCAAGCTTATGATTTCTCGGGCTTTGGCTCCTGCTACCGTAATGTACGTCGACTTGTATCCCCATCGGCGCTATGCGAAAGTTTTCGTGGCTCCAGAGGAATATCCTCGCGCAGTAGGGAGAGAGGGTATCAATGTACGCCTTGCTCAGGATCTACTGGGATATGAGTTGGACATCCGCGAAGCCTCTGAATACGGAGAGGAGGAGGATATAGAACTCTCCGAGTTTAGTGATGAGATCTCGGAGGCGATTTTGAAGGCGCTTCAGAATGAAGGTTTTCACACTGCCCAGGCCGTACTTCAGTTCCCCATAGATGAGCTGCAGAAGCGCACACAGATAGATTTGCCTACCCTTCAGAAGGTGTACGAAATCCTTCAGGCGGAGTTTGAGGAATGAGTGGGAAATCATACAAGTTAGCCCAGGTCGCTGCAGAGCTTAATGTAGCCCTACAGACGCTGGCCCAAGACCTGGAGAAGCTGGGATATCCGACTCTTCCTTCTCTTACTGCTCGAATCTCGGAAGAGGCTTATCAGAAACTGCTTCGACACTATGGAAAAGGGGCACGGGAGGGACTTTCCGAAAAAAGTACCTCCCCCATTGAGCCGGCTGCTCCTCCAGAAAAGGAGGAAGAGGTACAGACTCCGTCCTTGCCCATTCGAGGGAAAGTCGAGCTTCCCAGTAAAGTTCGTTCTCCTCTTCGGAGCAAGCCTGCAGCTCCCCCCGTAAGTCCTCCTGTGGCTCCTCCCCCTCCTGCTGCGCCTTCTCTTTCCTCCCTTCCCCCCTCAGACCCAGACAAAGAGGTACCTCCTCCTCCAGAAGAGAAGTCTGAAGAGCTCCTCAAAGGACTGGGCGTTATCGGAAAGATCGAGCTGAAGGAGCCTCCTCGTCGCAAGCCCACTTTCGTTTTGCCTGACCTTCCTATCGAGCCGGTGGAGGTAAAGTCTCCTCCTTCTCTTCCTTCCTCTCCCGAAGCTCCAGTCGAGGTTGAAGAGGAGCTCTCCCCTACAGAAGGAGAGGAAGAAGGAGCGAAGCGAAAACGCAAGCGAGCCCGCAAGAAAAGAAAGGAAATCGGTCCCACTCCTCCTCCTACCCCGAAGGTCGGAGCTGCAGGCGGAGCCCAGCGTCGTCCCGTCAAGTCCCAGGTAAAATCATCGGGCGATATTGCCACTCGACGCCGCTTCCGTCAAGAAAAGTATAAACAAAGGGAACGAAAGCGAGAGCTCGAACGAATAGAGGCAGAGGCAGCCGCCACCACGATCCAGATAGCCGAATACATCACGGCCTCAGAGTTAGCGAAAGCGCTCAATGTTCCAGTTAATCAGATCATCGCCAAGTGCCTGGAGCTGGGCTACCCTACTTCTATCAATCAAAGATTAGAGCGCGATCTGGCAGCTATTGTAGCGGAGGAATTTGGCTTCCAGGTCGAGTTTATCAGTCTGGATGATACACTGGAGCAGCTTACCGAGGTTGAAGATGCTCCGGAAGACCTACAACCTCGTCCTCCTATTGTCACGGTAATGGGGCATGTCGACCACGGGAAAACTACGTTGCTGGACTATATCCGCAGTGCCAATGTGGTCGCCGGAGAGGCGGGCGGCATCACGCAGCATATTGGTGCTTATGAAGTAACCCTTCCTACTGGGCAAAAGATTACGTTCTTAGATACTCCTGGGCACGAAGCTTTTACCGCTATGCGTGCCCGAGGTGCGCAAGTGACAGACGTGGCCATCATCGTGGTAGCTGCGGATGATCATGTGCGTCCTCAGACAC
>JANZYW010000066.1 GCA_026413325.1 Bacteroidia bacterium
AGATGTGTATAAGAGACAGCTTCGACGGGTAATAACTTCCACGAGCCCCCCCCCAAAATCTCCTGTCTGATTCGCTGTAGGAGTCTTATATACCCGAACCTGGTCGATGAGCCCAGCGGGTAGTATCTCTAAGTCAAACCCCCGGCTATCAGGCTCCGTACTGGGGGCTGAAAGGCGATTCAGAAGCACAGGGTTATACCGCTCATTCATCCCTCGAACGACTAGGAAGCGACCATCATTGAGAGAAACCCCCGTAACGCGACTCAAGACCGCAGCCGCCGTTCGGTCAGGCGTACGCTGGATAGTCTGGGCAGAAAGCCCCGTAGCGATCTGGGGCATTTGCTGGAGAGCGGCAAGGAGAGAGACCTCCGTACGCGTCTCCTGGATAGCCGTTATCACCACCTCCTCTTGGGTGACTCCCTCCTCCCTGAGCTTAACTTCAATGAGGAGGGGGGATCGCGCCGTAAGCGGGATTCGCTGGCTTTCATATCCCAGATAGCGCACCTCTACCCATACAGTATCTGTCGATGTTGGCAATGCCAGAGATGCAACTCCCAGTGTGTCGGTGAGAGCACCGGCAAGCCCTTCTCGGAGCGGCACCACTGTCGCGCCGACCAACGCTTCTTGAGTCTGCGCATCCCTAACAGCGACCCGATACCGACGAGCAGAGGGATTTTGCGCACATACCCATCCCCAAAGCACTACCCCCCCCACCAATAGCTTCCACATGAGGCAAATGAATAAGACTGCCGTTAAGGTTTTGTTAAAGACCCTGCAAGAGATATGCTACCAGAGCAATCCCATCTGTAAGATCCACTCGGAGCCTCGCACAAAGCGGAAAATCACATCTTCCCGGCGAGAAATTTTTCCATCCAGATTGGTATCTTGAAGATACAAAAAGGGGGGATTAAGGACATCCCGAGCTTGGACCTCCACAAAGAAACGTCTGAAAACTCGCCGCAGGCGGAAATCCCATATCCACCTCGGCATTTCATATACACTGGGGTTGAAGTTATCTCCCACCCACCAGAGCCGGGGCCCATTCACTTGGAGCGAACTGGAAACCTCCCAAGAGGTGTTGGGGGGGGCATAGATACCGATAAAATTAAGAATATACGGGGCCTGACTTTGTAACGGTCTATACCGAGCTTGACTCGCTGCGGTGCCCGTGGTGCCCTGTACCCGCTGCCCCATATCCACCTGACTCCACACATAAGAGGCATTAAATAGGGTGGAGAAAGCCTTTCCCCATCGTAAGCGAGCCTCTACCTCAGCTCCCCATAGATTCGCTTCATTTGCGTTTCCAAACTGGATGATAGGCTGATCAGCCCCTCTTAGTATGTAGGTTTCTATCGGATTTCGGATATTTTTGTAAAAAAACCCCACTGCTACGATCTGATCTAACGTAGGAAGCCACTCGTACCGAAGGTCTATGTTGTGTAAACGGGCGGGGCGCAGATTCGGATTGCCTGCCTCCTCTACTGTCAGGGCAAAGTTATAGTAAAGAAAAGGGGCTATCTCTCGCAGCTCAGGGCGATTAAGGCTTCTATTGTAAGCCAAACGGATGTGATGCGAGGGAGAGAGGTGGTAAATGCTATTTACAAAAGGCAGCCAAAGCGGAAAGGGTATCCTAAGATTTATATCTTGGGTCGCAGTAGCGGTTATAAGCCGTTGAAAGCTGTACTCGTACCGAAGGCCTGTATGGAGGCTCCAGCGTCCCCACTTCTTATCTGCGGAGAGAAGCGGTGCGATATACAGCTGCTCTGCCTGATAGCGGTCTGTAGGATTTGTCCCTTCTCTGAAACGTAAGAAGGAGAGATTTTCGGATGAAAAAGCTTCTTCAAGGGAGAGTCCGCTCCATTGGGCGAGAAAAGCGGGATTTCCTGTTACAGGATACGTGTACGAGAACCAACGAGCCCAAAAAGTACGCCATCGATATTCTGATTGTACGCCACCTCGGACCTGAAAGCCGAAAATCTCTACATGGAGGAGAAGATTTTGTGCCACATTGTACTGTCGCATTTGGCTGTAGAAACGGGAGGCATCGAAGATAGTAGCTCCCGGAGACAGGATGATCCGATAGAGAGAGTCGTTAGGCTCCTGGACAGTGCGTATCCGCCTAAAGTCAGGCTCATCTCGATAGCTCAAGTTAGCTCCGACGTCCCATCGCAGCGAATTTCTGGAGGCGAAAATGTGAGTTCCTCCGAGCTGAAGAGTCCCTAATGTACGGGCCAGATATTGGGAGCTGTAGTTACGAAACCGAGCATCCGCTCTCTGATAAAGGGAATATCCTTCTCGAAGAATAAACTCCTCATCGACCATGCGAGATAAGAACGCGTTCAGCTCCACTTGATTTTTGGGACTGGGCATCCAAATCCAGTTTTGGAAACCGAGCCAACGCACTCGCCAGGTGGTTTGGAAATCCTCGAAGGCAAATAAGCGGGGATTTCGACCCGGTTCGGGAGAAATTAGTTCATACCTGTAGCGCTGGACTCGCATAGTCTGGAAACCCTGGCTGTGGGAAGCCACCCACGTAGTCCAAATGCGACGCGCTACAGGTGTACTCACCTGAAAAGCCACCTGGGTATTGAGGGGTATTTGCGCCGAGGTGCGTAGTGAAAAGTCCACGGGAAGCTTTCGGCTCCACTCAGCTGCCTGAGAGGCAGACACGCTATTGAGATCGGAAGGAAAGTTCGTAGGCAAACTCCGTTCTCTGATCCCTATACCTATCATATCTCGCAGAGGGAGCCCACGGGAAAATCCTTTTTCAAAAGTGGTTCCACGGAGGTATCCTCCTTGCCACGACAAACTCATCTGTCTCTCTTCCTCACTCCTGCGAGTAATCACATCTACCACACCCCCCCCGAAGTCGCCTGTCTGTTCTGCAGAGGCACTTTTGTACACAAGCACTTGGTCCACCAGTCCAGAGGGGAAAAGGGTTAGATCGAATCCTCTACTATCCGGCTCAGTCTGTGGAGCGGGTAAGCGATTGATGAGTACAGCATTGTATCGCTGGCCCATCCCCCGTATATTGAGAAACTTACCATCATAGACTGACACGCCCGCCACACGACCCAGCACCTGGGCGAGCGTTTTGTCAGGTGTCTTTTCGATAACCTGCCCCGAGAGGCCCGTGGCGATCTGGGGTGTCTCTTTCAAGGTAGCTAATAAAGAAACCTCTGTACGGTAGACACGAAGCGTTACGATCACGACTTCCGTTTGCTCTATGCCTTCGGGAGTGAGCAAAAGTTTTTGCTGAGGGCTTCCTTTTGGGGTGAGAGGAAGGCGCTGTGTTTCGTACCCTAAGTATCGTACTTCAACCCAAGCCGTATCGGTGTGGAAGGTTATCAGCACATCCGCCACACCTGTTGTGTCCGTGACTTTCCCTGAGCTGTCGGAGAGATTGAAGATGTAAGCCCCCGCCAAAGGCTCTTGCGTCTGTGCATCTAATACCACGAAGCGATATTTTCTCTGCCGAACTTCAGAGGCAGAAGAAGGAGAAGCTTCCATCCGAAGGTATTCCCTTTCCTCTTGAGCCCATCCCACGGTGAGTGCTAAGGAAATAGCCCAGAAAAAGAAAGGTCGCTCTTGCATGCCGCAAAGCAAATCCCCAACGGTTAGCAAGGGGTAAGCTGTGCTTAAATCAAGCCATACCTTTGTGTGAAGCTCATGACGTCCCTCTGTGTCGCTGCATGAGCGGTTCTACCCTCTCCTTTCTCCAGAGATGAAAGTCTCCTAAAAGAATATGTTGCCTGGCCTCTCGCACCAGGTCTAAGAAGAAATAGAGATTAGCGGCCGTGGCAATAACCAGAGCCAACGGATCCTCCACCCGAAAGAGGTGATGAAGATAGGCTCGAGTGTACCCCCAGGGCATCAGGGGAGTGAAGTCATTTCGGTAGCAGTGATTTTTGATGTTACGTATCCCTTCCCAGCTGTACAGGAGACCATGTCGAGCATTTCGGGTAGGCAGCACACAGTCCATCATGTCCATGCCAGCCGCTATCGCCTCTAAGATATCGCGAGGGGTACCCAATCCCATCACATAGCGGGGCTTTTCTTTTGGTAAAAGCGTACCCATCAAGTGTAAAATGGGCGCTCGCAGCTCAAATGGCTCCCCCACGGCTAATCCTCCCACGGCCCACCCCTCAAACTCCAGTGCCTGCAGAGCTTCCCAGCTCGCTCGGCGAAGGTGTACATCGACTCCCCCTTGTACGATACCAAACTGCAGTACAGGATACCCATATGCAAAGGGATTTTCTAAAAAGGAAAAGCGAGCCCGACGAGCCCACTTATGGGTCAAATCCAACGCCTCCCACATCTCTCCTTCAGAAGCCGGGTAGGGAGGGCATACATCCAACACCATCTGAATATCCGACCCGATGCATCGCTGGATAGCGACCGCTTTTTCAGGAGTCAAGAGATGGAGAGAACCATCTACGTGAGACTTGAATAACACTCCCTCTTCCGAAAGGCTGCGGCGCTGTGCCAGGCTGAAGACTTGATACCCTCCACTATCGGTCAGGATAGGACGCTCCCAACCCATGAATCTATGTAGGCCTCCCGCCTCCTCGAGGATATCCATTCCTGGACGGAGATAGAGATGATAAGTATTGGCCAGAAGGAGAGGAGCTTGAGGGAGCAAATGATGTGGGAATGCCCTAAGAGCACCGTGCGTAGCTACCGGCATGAAAACGGGAGTAGGCACTTCCCCATGGGCAGTATACAAAACTCCCACCCTGGCAGAACCCTCCTCCGCTATGAGGGAGAACCCAAACCCTGTATGCACCGCCAAGTAAACCTTTTTGCGTCTTGTTCTTCCATCATAGTTGAAAGAGAGGGAAGCAGATACAAAATCGGGGTTGAAGGCCATTCTGAAGGAAGCTTCGCTAAAGGCTGAAGACCCGGAAGGGTGTATGCCCCTCTCGATAAGGGAAAAGAAAGTACCTTCTCCCCCATCACCCACATCACTTTCTCAGCGAAGAGAGCCAACCGCTCCCGAGTGAGCCGACCCCCTCCTGCTGCCCAAACTGATACCCCCTCAGGAGGGCAGTGAATAGCAGCTGTGATTTTCTCCAAGAGAGACAACGCCTCTGACGTGGTATCCTCGTCGGAAAGGAAGACAGCGAGCCTTCCCTGCCCTCTTCGAACTAGACGAAGTGGCGGAACTAAGGGCCAACGGTAGGTGCCGATATAGAGAGATTCCATGTGGCAAAGGCTTTTTCTACGATAGCGTCTGCCAAGGCCAATGCGGCCGTAGCGGCAGGAGAAGGAGCATTGAGCACATGAAGGCTCCGTTCCTGTGAAACAAAGTAAAAATCATCCCAAAACTGCCCATCCTGGGTCAATGCCAGCGCCCGTATGCCGGAGCGGGCAGGCACCAGATCTTCCAGCGTCAAGGAGGGAACCAGCCGCCGAAGGCTTTCCCAGAAAAGACGCTTAGAAAAAGCTCTACGATACTCTGCGAGGCCTTCTCTCCAGTGCCGAATGAAAAATCGCCACGTGCCAGAAAATGTGAGAGCCTCCACTGTATCTCGAAGTGAGAAACCTACTCGGCTGTACTGCTCCCGCGCCCAAGCAAATACAGCGTTAGGACCCGCCTCTACACTCCCATCTGTCATACGCGTCAGGTGTACCCCTAACACGGGATATGTAGGATGAGGAAGGGGATAAATGAGATTACGCACCTTCCAGCGAGCCTCCGGACGCAGCTCATAGTAATCTCCTCGAAAAGGCACGATGCGAAGAGGAGGACGCAGTCCATCTAAGCGAGCAATCCTATCTGCCTGTAGGCCCGCACAAGCAATAAGGTATCGGGTGTCAAAACGAGCCGACTGGCTGGTATGGATCCGGTACCCGTCAGGTGCTCTCATTAGATGGGTAACCTCCGCACCATACACAACTTGGGCGCCGCCCCGCTCAAGCAGACGCTGGGTCACCGCTCGATAATCAATGATGCCCGTAACGGGCACATAGATGGCCCCCACACCCCGGCACTCTGGCTCATAATGAGGAATGTCCTCTGGCTTGAGGAGCTGGATACCCGGGATCTGATTTTCAAGCCCCCGTCTATAGAGACCTTCTAAGCGAGGCAGCTCTGTCGGATCAGTAGCTAAAATGAGCTTTCCACAGCGCTCATGGGGGAGGTTCTCAGCAGCAGCAAAAGCGTAGAGCTGCTCTCGCCCTTTCGCACAGAGAGTAGCTTTCAACGAACCGGGTTTGTAATAAATGCCTGAATGGATCACTCCAGAGTTTCGACCAGTTTGGTGAGCTGCAGGTCCCTGAGCCTTCTCTATCACTAAAAAACGACCCTCTGGCCATAGCTGCCGAAGGCGATGTACCACAGCTGCGCCCACTATACCGGCCCCGATCACGACCACATCATAACTCATGCCTCAATGCGTCTTCGTCATACTCTCTGGCACAACCACTATGATATCCGCTACAGGAGGAGGGGTAGGTTTATATCTGAGAGGGTCAGCTACCTCCTCTGTCGAGATAACAAGCACCCGAAGGGTAGGATTGTACAGACGCAGATACGCCGCTATGCCCTCATGATAATCGCTGTGATAACGACCATTGAGATGCAGAAATACAGCGCCCGGACGCGCAGCACGAACGATAAAGTGGGCCATCGTCGCATCCTTGAGCATCTGCGCCAGACGAAATGGCTCTGGGTCCATACCATGACGCTGGGCCATCTCATCCATCCGACGATAACTGGGGAGTGTATCCAACCGCGGGAAAGGAAGAGGCGCCGTGTACTGCTTTTCCTTTTCTCCCCACATCTCCATCACCGATGCCCCTTTCTGGCTCACTTCTCGGGCCAAAACCCGAGGCACATTGGTCGCATACACCGGTATAGACTGAGAACGGGCGAAAAGTAGCAAGGGAGCATAATCCGTGCGGAAGTTCGGCCATAAACGAATCTCTTCTCCCAGTTTTTCGATAGAGGCAACCTCTCCTCTCATATATCTCTGAACCGCTTCTTGCTGATCTGCCTCTAACATCTCCATCCCGATAATCAGCTGCCCCGGCTTCTTCTTATGAAGATCTTTTACCAGCTCATACTGCAGCCAGTGCGCAATAGGATTATTGTGAAGCTCCCCAAAGAGGACCACGTCGGCTTTCTGCGCCCGCGACACTACCTCGCTATAAGCGATTTTCTTCCCCTTAGCGGTATAGAAGACATAAGCAGGCTTGTCCTGCGCCAACAGGCAGGCAAGTAAGGCGACGACATACCGCACCTTGCGAAGGTACGGTAAGAGCCAAGAACCCCCATGCATAAGAAAGCTCCTTGTTTTGGAAAGAAGAAAATATTTTCTGAACTTAGCTTCATGTCTTCTGTCCGATACCTTTTTCTGCTGGGCATAACGCCGTTCGCTTTAGGAAGGGCGCAGGAGCTGCGCGCATTTTTTTATGAGGGGGTTGACCTTCGACCTTGGATCGCTACTTTACCCGGGAGGCCCAACGCTAGCCCCCTCCTACGCTACATAGCCTATCGCGGAAGGCCCCTTCAGCTTCGCTTCATCGAGTTTGAGAAAGAAAAAGCCGCCCAAGCGCTTCCCTCTGGGCTGTACCTCCTTCGGCAGTACGATGAGAAAGACCAGCTCCAAGAGGAAACCCTCTGCACAGAGTCCGACTGCGATGAAATACTCAGGAAGCTCGCTGCCACCGCAGCACGGGATTCTATCCGCCTCAAAGTAGATATCGTATTGCCGATGAGCCCTCCCTCTCCTTCAACCGGGGCTCTCCTTCCTTACATGGATAGCCTGCTGGCCCATCTGGAGCGAGTCCCGTGGGGTCCTGCAGATGAGCTGTTCTGCCTGTGGAAAGATGTGCCCGGTGTAGGGATGCAGCTGGAACGCATCTCTTTCTTGAACTCACGGTTGGTGCCCTCCCGTGAATTCGCCTCCCTGCCTCTCCCAGAGCCGTACTTCTGGGGCCTTCTCAATCAGGCTTCCACCTGCCCAACAACCGACAAAAAAAGAGCTTACCTCAGCCACCAGTCCGTGCGAGAATGGCAAAAAGCTACCCATGGAAAGATAGATCCGACATACCTCTCTGAGCCCGGTAGGTGGCACAGCCTAAACTACTTCCCTAAGGGATACAATCCCCCACCCCTTGATTCAGCTACTTATCAGCGTTATGTGGCACACAGACAAAAAGCCTACGAGCACCGCTCCCAACCCTCCTCTCTCCGCATAACCCCTAACCCCGCTCGCGACCTCATAGAGCTATTCGTAAGAGGGGAAGGAGCGTACACCGCCTACTTAGTGGATGTATCTGGCAGAAAAATCATATTAGGAACGGGGCAAGCAGGGGAGGTTTCCCGATTCCCGCTTCATGTCTCACCAGGGCGATACTATGTAGAAGTGCAACAGGGGCAAGCTCCCCCCCATACGGCGGCAGTGCAGGTTGTGGGGAGCGAGTAGCTTTCACTTACATCGAGTCCTTAGCAAGTCCGGTCCAGCGCGCTTAGATGTATCTTTGACCTATGTACCGATGGCTCTGGGCGGTAGTGGGGGTAGCCCTTGCCCAGAAGATCCTCAGCCGAACCCAGATAGAAGTACAAGGGTATTCTGTAGAGAAAGTAGGACTTCCGCAAAGCCCGGTTTCGGCTGGAAAGGGACGTTTTGCCTACATAGAATACTGGGCACAGGACAAACCCAAGCCCGGCTACTACCTCGAATGCCTAAACACTCAGTACTATACAGAATGGTCTCAGCTGCTGGATATCCCCGCGGCCGGACAGGGAAAACCTCTGCGCTTAGTCCGTCTCAAGGATGCCCTTCTCGTCCTCTCCTATGAAGAAGACCCCCTCAACAAAGGGGCTATCCAAGAAGCGGGGCGCTTTTATGACCTAAAAGGGCAACCCATCCTCCCCAAGTGGACCCATATCTCGGTGTATGACCGAGCTGCCTCAGGAACGGTAAGTAGTCTCTCCGTAAGTCCAGATAGCTCTTATCTTCTGTGGTATGCCTATCTTCCGGGGAAAAGAGGAGAAGCCCAGCGAGGCTGGTATGCACTCTGGAGCAGTGGAGGGCGAAAAGTCGCTTCCCAGACCGACTGGGAGCTCTCTGGCATCGTAAACGCTGCCCAACCAGATAACCGAATGAACCTCTGGACTCTCCAAACCCCTCCCAACCAGCTCCCCGAACTGGTATATTATGATACCAAAGCTCGTACCCGCCGCAGCTGGCGGCTCAATCCCGATACAGTGCTGTACGCTCCCTGGCTGTGGGTCACCCCCAAAGCAGTGTACGTAGGGGGCCTGCTCCCCGCAGAGAAAACCCTCCCCTCCGAAAGAGGGCCCATCGGCGCCTGGGTCCTCGGAAAGCTTCCCCTTCCCCTCACCGACACTACCCAGCTAATATGGGCAAAAGCTCCATTTCCTGCGGACTGGTATACCCTCTATAAAGACCCTGTCTCTCCTACCGCAGTACGCATTCTTCCTCACACAGACACCACCCTTTACGTGATATGGGAAGATCTCCGACTCCGAGGAGGTACCTACTTGGCCTATGATATATGGGTGACCCGCTGGCAGGTAGAAGGAGACCCCACCCTCTCCTGGAGCTACCGAATAGAGAAAAAACAAAGAGAACCCTCTTCAGATGCAGTCTCTTTCCTGAGCGGAATCAGTGAAACCTTCTTATCGATCGCTTTCCTGACCGAGCGGACAGGAAAAGGAAAGCTCCGAGTCTACCTGCTCAATCACGACACAGGGGAGACCCTCACCAAAGACATCGCAGACAACACAGCTGGCGATCTCCTGCTCCTACCCGGGAGGTCGGCTTATCTGGGCCCTCGGGAAGTGATCTGTCTGGCCTGGGCTCCCCCCGGGAAAAATGGCTACCAAATCTATCACATACGCCTGTAATGCCCCTTGATCAAGAGCGCCACCTCCCCTTCTGGGCCCATTTGGAAGAGCTGCGCTGGCATCTCTGGCGCAGTGTGATTGTGATCTTTCTCCTGGCAGGCATAGCTTTTTGGCAGATAGACTGGCTGGTTGGGAGTGTACTCCTCGGACCTCTGCGAGGAGACTTCCCCACTGCCTCACTTTTATGTAAGCTGGGGCACTGTTTGCCTCCCCTCTCCATCCGCTTACAGGCTACCCATCCCTCCGAGCAGTTCGTCAAAGCTATGGTGCTCGCCTTAGCCGCTGGGTTAGTAGTGGGGTTCCCCTACCTGATATGGGAGCTGTGGCGATTTGTCCGACCCGGTCTCTATCGGCACGAGAGAAAGGCTCTTAAGGGGATCGTAGGCTATATTTCCCTCCTATTTTTCGCGGGAATAGCCTTCGGATACTTTGTTCTAACCCCTTTTATGATGCATTTCTTTGCAAGCTTCCGCATCGCAGGAGAAGTAGAGAATATCTGGCGGATCGGCGATGTCATCGGGCTGGTCGTCCAGACCTGTCTCGCAGTGGGACTGGTATTTCAGCTGCCTGTGCTTGTATGGGCTCTGAGCCGAGCTGGGATAGCCACCGCACGGGGGCTTCGAAAGGGTAGGCGCTATGCCGTAGCCGCTGCCGTTATTCTGGGAGGGATTCTTACCCCTTCACCAGATGTGCTAAGCCAACTACTACTGGCAGTGCCGTTGTGGGGGCTCTACGAGATGAGCATCTTCATCGTAGCTCTCACAGAGAGAAGGCGGCATTCTTACCTTCCTCTCTAAGTCTTTTCCTCATAGAAGGCTCTAATGAAAATCTCCCGACCCTCAAGAAATAAGATGACTGGATAAAACGCAAGCAAAAGCACGGTATTCTGACCTGCTAATGCTCCAGCTTAGACGAGGAAAAGCCCCTCCCCGTGATACAAAAGGAAAGAAGGACCCTCAGAGATGAAGCTATCCCATTTAGTCCCACTCCTGCCCCAAAACAAAAGCGGGGCCCCATGGGCCCCGCCAGAAGCGATGCGTATGGCCTGCCTATCGCAGGAGTGTAACAGTAAAACTTTTCTTTATGTCTCGGCCATCTACAGTGCGTGCCTGAATCAGTCCTGCATAGACCCCTTCTGGTAGCGGCTGCCCGCCTTTTGTCCCGTCCCATTCCAACGTCCCCGAGGGTGAAGCCTGCTGCTGGCTGAAAATTTCATTTCCCCACCGATCATACAGGAAGGCACGTATGCTTTCCATCCCACTGTATCGGATGACAAACCGGTCATTTACCCCATCGCCATTCGGGGTGAAAGCATTGGGGATAGTCAGTGCCTGGGCATAGCGAACGATGAGCCGATACTGAGCTGTATCACGGCACCCCTCCGCCGAGATGGCCGTCAAGATGATAAGATATTCCCCTTCTTGATCGAATGTAACGGTAGGGTTAGGGGCGGTGCTGGTCTGGCCATTTCCAAAATCCCACTGATAGGTCGCAGCTCCAGAAGAGGTATTGGTAAGTGTCAGCGTATTCTGCTCGGGTAAGAGGAGTGAGGGCGGCTGGGCGGTGAAAGCAGCGGTGGGAAGCGGAAGTATCTCTACAGTGCGTTGGAGCTGATCCGTACAGGTGCTGCTGACTTGGGCAGTAAGCGTC
>JANZYW010000067.1 GCA_026413325.1 Bacteroidia bacterium
AAAGATCACGATGCGTCCTCGGGTTGGAGGGGGTAAATCTTTATCGGTGAAAGGTTTCCCTTCTATTGTGTAGAGAAGGAAGCGAGGAAAGGTCTGAGCAGGGGGATACTTTTCTGGCTGGGCGAGAGCCACTGCACATAAAGCTACCATAGCCCCTGTGTATCGCATGTGTCAAAGGTAGGCAAAAATCCTGCCGTTGTATTTTTGCTCGATGGAGCGTCGGAGGAATCGAGTCGGGGCTTTGTTGGCGCTTATAGGAGGAGCGGTTGGGCTTGGAAACTTTCTTCGGTTTCCGTTTCAAGCTGCGAAGTGGGGCGGGGGAGCGTTTCTCATTCCTTATGCAGTTGCCTTGATAGTTGTGGGGCTTCCACTGGTTTGGATGGAGATTGCCTTGGGGCGGCAGGGTTCTCATGCAGGACAGAGTGCTCCGAGGATACTGTCTTCTCTCTCGGGGCGCATGGGTTGGTTTATCGGGCTTTTGGGGGTATATGTGAGTATGGGAGTCGGAGCTTATTATGCATATCTTACTGGCTGGACCTTAGGCTATGCGTATCATGGAGCCATCGGTTCGTTTGATGCCCAGGACTTAGGATTCTGCGTGGCTTTTCATAAGCGCTTTTTAGAGGGGGAGTCCTACCTATTTCTGGGTATCACTTGGCTTTTGTTGGCAGGTGTTTTGCATAGGGGGCTTCATTCGGGAGTGGAGCGAATCAGCTTGTGGGGGATGCCTATTTTATTTGCATTGGCCATCGTGATAGCGGGGGGGGTAGTGTTTTTGGGAGATACAGGGCGCTGCTCCTCTTGTGACTCATGGGTAGGTATTCGGTATCTTTATATGCCTCGTTGGGATGCTTTGACGAAGCCAGCAGTCTGGTTGGCTGCGACGGGGCAGGTGTTCTTTTCTGTCGGGGTGGGCTTCGCTATGTATCCTGTATATGCGGCATCATGGGAAGGAGGCGATGTCCTGCAGAGGGGGGCTCTTACGGTGGCAGCTAATACAGTGGCAGAGGTCGTGCTGGGAGGACTCATAGGCATACCTCTTGTCACTGCTTTTATGGGTATCGAAGCGGTTTCGGCGCGCGCAGGATTTGGTATGGGATTTGAGGTGATGCCATATGTACTCACGCAGTGGGGAGGAAGAGCCCTGGTGGTGGCTTGGTATGTGCTTCTCTTTTTAGCGGCATTTACCTCTCTGCTGGCGATGGGATGGGTGGCGCTTACCTGGCTGGTAGATACGGTGGGAGGGGCCCATACCCGCTGGGTTTGGCCTCTGATTCTGGGAATGGCACTATTGGGTATGCCTCCAGCCTTTGGGTACGGTCAAGGCGCTTTGGATCTGTATGATCAGTGGGTTGGAAGTATTTTCTTGGTCTTGGCTGCGTTGGGTTACTGGTGGATCTTTCATCGAGTGAATGGATGGGAGGTTCTCGAACGAGAGTCGCGTTGGCGATTAGGGGCTTTCTGGAGGGTGAGTATGCGATGGGGTACTCCTCTTTTTTTGGGCAGCTTGCTGGTCGGAAGTTTTTTCCAGCCTGTCGAAGGGGATTGGGTGGCGGCTTTTCGAGAACTTTTGGATTCGGGAAAATGGCCTTGGTCTGCGGATGCCTTGCCTGTCTGGATAGGGCGAAGTCTATCCAAAGGAATGTGGGCTCAGCTTGGATTTCTGTTTTTGCTCCTCAGTGGAGGGGGGCTTGTACTTTTGCGACGAAGTGAGCGAACCTAAATGGGATTGGCGGGGGTTGTGGATAGGGATACCCCGAGCGGATAAGCGGGTATGGACCTTCCTGTTGGCAGGGGTCATTTTAGCTGCCATATGGGCGATAGGAGGGTGGCTGAGGCGATACGATTTCTCAGAAGTACTTGTACCTTTCTCTTATCGGGAAGAGAGTATAGAAGCGGTACGAGAGGTGGAAATAAAGCACCGCTCATATGTGATAGAAGCACCCGTCCGGTGGGTATATGAGCTGCGGGCGGCAGATGTGATCATTCCTTCTCGAGTGGCATTTGGGGTGGGGTTCTTGTTATTGGTGATAGGGTGGGGTTCGCTCTTGACAGCAGCCACCCGCATGCAGGGTTTCTGGCCGTATGTCATTTACTTTGGTTGGATTGCATGGCTTTATCTTTCTGGGAGTGCAGAGGCCTGGGCGGGTGTCGATCCCTTCTATGTGATTTCGTTAGGTCTTTCCCTGGTAGTACTTATTCCTGCTTATCTTATACAAGTCGGAATCTGGCGTCTTTCTCTCCGGTACACGGGGCTTCTTCTGTATTTTCTCGTTGGGGTAGTGTTGGGCACACCTGCTCTGTGGAGGGGAGAGAGTGTCTTCCATGATAGTGTAGCGTATCCTGGCATCGTATCCCTTGCGGCATCCGTGCTTGTGTTCCTGCAAGGAGGGATAGCGTGGAGTGCGTTTGTTGTTTATGGTTTGAGTCGGTGGAGAGCGGGTATATTGGGGTATGGGATATGGGCACTGGTGAGTGTCATGGTAGGAGTAGGACTTTGGGTCCTGCCTCAGGAAGTGGCTTTGAGTGCAGCCGTATGGATAGGCATAGGAGGAGCTGTCATAGGGTTTATCGGACTGCAGCCCTTCTTTCCTCTGTGGAGTGAAGGATTCCGCCAGCCTATCGCTTTCTTTTGGGGTTGGCTTGGTCTGATAGGAATAAGTCTGTCCAGCTTCGGATATCATAGCTGGGCTCACCAGGATTTATATATCTATCGAATAGCTACTTTGGCTCGGGATCTGCTGGGCGCATCTTTCCCCATGATGGCTTTGTATCTCGGAGTCAACTTTTGGCCTTTGTGGAAGCAGCGTCGTATGAACTACTGGGAGCTGCATCGTAGTATGCGGATTCCCCTTGCTTTTGTGTATTTTGTCCAGTTAGGGACTGTTGTATTCTGGGAGGCTCGGTCGGACTGGCCGACCTCTCGCCTTCCGGCCCGTCTTTACGCTGTCTTACGGGCAGAAAGTGCACTGCTGCGGGGGGAATGGGAGGCAGCCAAAACCGCTTATCAGGAAGCAGCCCTTTTTCTCCCCTATGAGGCGAAGCTCAACTATAATCTCGGCCGTTTAGAAGCCCAGGAAGAAGGTCGGGCCGAAGCAGCTTGTGAAAGATATGATAGGGCGCTCCTGAGCAAACCTTTTCTTCCAGCCGTTCTTCAGTCTTCTCTCGTTTGGTTGGCCTTAGATAGGCCTGTTCGGGCGATCCAAGTTTTACAAAGCTATCACAATCGTTTTGGAGGCAATGCGGACCTGTACAACCAGCTTGCGTTTGCTTTTTACAAGGGTGGACAGTTGGATTCGGCTGCGTACTACTGGAAAGAAGCTATTCGGAAAGAGCCGTCGGAGGAACGCTACTATACGCACTTAGCCCTCCTGTACGCCAGATATGGTCGTCCTGCATGGGCGCAGAAAGTGGTCCAACGTGTGCTACCTTCCGCTTCTCCTGTCTCTTCTGTCCAGGAAAACTTGGCTTATCTCTACCTATTGGGCATAATAGATTCTCTCCCCTATGAGCCGGTTCAGACTTGGAATGGCCAGTGGATAGGCCTTCAAACCGATACGGGAGCGGTCGGCCGTTTTATCGCTGCGGTACGTAGGCGAGATTTCTCTGAGGCACAGGGTTTCTTGCCTTATTTCCGTACCCATGACCCGGAAGTGGCGCCTCGATTAGCTCGCTTCCTCGCTGTGGCTCTCTCAGAAGAAGGATTAGCTCGTCCAGCTTGTGAGCTATTCCTGTCGGCGGGTACACCAGTAGATTCATTGTATGCGGCATATGCTCTCGCGGATGCAGGTTGTCTGGATGCGGCATATGGCCTCGTTAGTCGCCTTTGGGTATCCTACCCTGATTTAGAGGAGAAAGCTCGAAAAGAGGCTGCGCTTCTTCTCTCGGCAGCTGGCCACCTTAGCGAAGCCACACTTCTGGAGCCTCTGCAGAACTGGAAAGACAAGGATTATCTGCGATTTGCTCGGTATGCTTACCATCGGAAAGCCATACAGATCGCTGTACTGGTTCTGAGACCCTGGGTAGAAAAGGGGGCAGTTTATGATGAACCCTATGAAGTCGTTGCTCGTCTTTTCTTGGAACAGGGAGATACGGCGGGTGCAGAAGAAAATATAGCAGCAGGTCTTGCTAAGAAGCCTTCTTCTGCGATCCTCCGAGCCCTCAGGGCAGAAGTAGCTTTGGCCAAAGGCCACGTATCAGCTGCTCGGGCCGAGATAGATTCTCTGCGTTCTTTTCTGGCGACTCGAACGGATTCGTTGTATTGGTGTAAAGTATGGCTTCAGCTCAATCCCTCCCTTGAAGAAGTGGAGCGGGCTCGAGCGGTTTTTCCTGTTTTCCCTCCCCTTCAGGTAGCTTGGGCTTCCTCTCTTCTGAGAGAGAGGCGGTTTGAAGAGGCCTATCGATTTTTGGGAGCGGCTCTTGAGGTCAATCCCTATGATAAAGGTCTGTGGGAAGCCTATAGAGAAGCGGCGTTGGCCTTGGGCTTACAAGAGGAAGCCGATTTTGCAAGTCGAAAACCGGACCTATGCCCACCTGTGCCATAGCTTATTCAGGTAAAGGACGGCTGGCTGCAGCGGTTGCGCGAGTGCTACGAGAGAGAAAGGTCCCAGTCGTTGGTATCGTAGATAGACCTCGTGCTTCCCGGGAAGCCTTGGAGAGCTTGGATATACCTGTCTATCAGATAGAGAACACCCCTGCAGGGTGGAGTAGGGTTTGTATTCAACATCGGGTGGAATGCATCGCCCTGGCGGGCTTCCTTCTTCCTGTCCCGGCGCAGATAGTGCAGCAATACAAAGGTCGTATCATCAATAGCCATCCTGCACTGCTTCCTGCTTTTGGAGGTAAGGGAATGTACGGGCGACGCGTTCATGAGTCCGTCGTAGCTGCAGGCTGCGAAGAGAGTGGCTTCACTGTCCATGAAGTCTCAGAACGGTATGATGAGGGGCCTATCTTGCATCAGGTTCGTCTCCCCATTCGGGGACTGGATGTAGAGACAGTCGAAGCCTTTATTCAGGCGGCAGAAAGAGAAGTTTATCCTATGATCGTCTGGCGGCTTTGGCGGACCTGCGTTTCAGCAGAAAGTAGCCCCCTATAAGTCCCCCTCCTCCGCCGAAAAACCAGCTCACTCTCCAAAGCCAGGTGAGGGTTCCCTCACGGGGGGGCAGCTGTCTACGTACAGGCTCTCCTCGGACGAGGGGACTGGTGTAGGCCTCTACTTTCTCTGTATAGGCTTCTATGCGGAGATAGGTATCTTGTTTTTTTGCGATGTAGAGCAAGCTATCTGTTCCATAGGAGGTAGCGGCTACTTTTCCATTCTGACCCACTACCCGGATCGAATCTACCTTCTCACTGATGCGTACTTGGAGGGTATCTCCCCGCATGTGTATCTTTCGAAAAGTAGGGTATTGGGCCAAGGGCGAGGGGGTTCGGTTTTTATACCCAACGGTGCGTCCTGCCTTCAGGGTAGAATACAGGCTTTCAGAAGAAGTGAGAGAGACCGAGGCGATTTCAGTCCAGCGGCTCATGACCTCATGGGGGTTGTATACGTCATGTACGTTATCATGGGCGAGAATCGGAGCATAATGGCCTGAAGAAAGAGCACTGTCCCATTCTTCGACCGAATCTCCGTAGCGGTTGAGTACTTCTATAGCATCATACCCTCCTAACTGAGCTAGCTCTTTTCCCCCATAGCTTCGCAAAAATCGAGGGTGGGCCAGGACCAGGAAAGGGGTCGTGGGCCGGAGTTTCTCCAATACAAACTGCTTAACTGACAGAGGCTGCCACAGGAAAAAGTCGTCCCATACCACTCGAGCTGGCCAGAAACAAAGCTGATGCACTTTCTGGATATTCCATCCATGTTCATAGAGAGGGATGGGGCTTTGGGGGTTGATGCGTTGATAATCGGACAAGCCGATCCAACGATATGACAAGCTGTCGTATACACGTCGTATTTCGGAGGGGCTTTGTTTTCCGTTTGTGAGGCCGCCCCATGTGCGAGTGTGGATATGGAAGTTGGCTTTTGACCATAGTAGCGTATCTCCCGAGAAAGGATTGTACCAACCGCTGCCATGAAATGGCCGGGGAGGGGCGAAAAGGTAGATGGCACTCGGTACATAGGAAAAACATAGAAGTCCTAATCCTATGAGGAGAATGCCTATTCCTCGTCTAAGCCAGAGCACGTAGGGCTTGGGTCATGAGGGTTAGGCCCTCTTGTATGTCGGGGAGGGCCACGGCGTAGCTCAGGCGGATATGATTCTCGGAGCCAAATGCAGTCCCCGATACCACTGCTACCCCTTCCTTTAGGAGATATTCTGTAATTTCATCAGCAGAAGGGAGAAGGTCTCCTTCGGGTGTCCTGCGACCCAGAAAAGCCGATATATCCAAGAAGAAATAGAACGCTCCAACGGGTAGATAGGGCTTCACTTCGGGAAGGTGGGTGCGCAGGTAGCCATAGATGAAGTCTCTTCGCTCGCGAAACGCTGAGATCATCGGATTCACGAGTGCAGCAATATCGCTTCTCAAGCCGGAAAGAGCTGCTTTCTGAGCGGGCGTATTGGCCCCTGCAGTCGTCTGCCCCTGGACTTTGATCGCAGCTTGAGCGATGGGATCAGGTGCGATGAGATAACCCAGACGCCACCCCGGCATCGCAAATGCTTTGGAAAAACCATTACAGATGAGCGTGCGTTCGTACAAGGAGGGCAGCTGTGCTGGAGAAACAGAGGAACCTTCGTACCGGACCAGCTCGTAGATCTCGTCCGAGAGTACCCACACCTGGGGATGTTTTTCCAGTACTTCTGCCAGGGCAGCCAGTTCCGTGGCAGTATATGCAGCTCCCGTGGGATTGGAGGGGGAGCAGAGAATGAGAGCTCGTGTCTCGGGACGAAGGTGTGCGAGAAGTTTCTCTGGAGTCAGTTTATATCCTTCCTCTGCGGAAGTTGGAATGATGACAGGCTTTGCTTCGGTGAGTTGGATGAGAGGAAGGTAGGAAACCCAATATGGGGCAGGGACCAGAACTTCCTCTCCTGGTTCTAAGAGGGAGAGCAGAGCATTGAAGATGGATTGCTTAGAACCATTAGAGACGACCACCTGAGAAGCAGAGAAAGGAAGGCCATACCGCTGGTGGTAGTAGTCTGCTATCGCTTCTCGGAGAGCGGGAAGGCCAGCGACGGGAGGGTAAGGAGCATGTCCTTCTCGGATAGCGGCGATGGCAGCTTCTTGAAGAGGGAGAGGCACGGGGAAATCTGGTTCGCCCAGCAGCAGAGATACTACCTTTTTCCCTGAAGCTCGTAGATCTCGTACCCGCTGTGCCATCCCCAAAGTCTGTGCCTCACTAAGGCCAGCTATTCGTCGAGCAACGGAAATAGACCCCGCCCCTCTCAAGAGAGAATAGTTATACGAGGGAGTTTGAAGCGATTCAAGGTAAATCGTAGCACTTCATAAGCACTGTCCAGGACATTTTGCCCCATCAGTTCTAAGGGGACTCGCATGTAAGTCTCGATGGCTTTCTCTGTATCTTGGAACCCTTCCGATTCGTCATTGAGCCAAAATTGAATCAGACCCCAGTGGATACCCCATAAAACATCTAAATACAGGTTTTCTAAATGACGAGATTGAATCTCATCAGAAATGACCCCCTCTTGAATGACCTCGGCCATATGAGTACGAAACTTTCTTTGATATGTACGCAAGAGGGTAAAATGCAGATAGGTTTTCCCGATAAAGCTTCTGTCCTTCACCACATGCTCAAAAAAGGTGAAAAGATAAGCCAATATTTTTTCTCTGGCCGAGTAAGAGGAGTAGGTCTCTGAACTTTTCAGAGCTGCAATCACCTCGTCTGCATAGGAAGCCCATATTTTTCGCCCAATAGCGTCGAGAGAGGCGAAATGCTTGTAGAAATCTGCTTCCGAAATGTCTAAGAGTTTGCAAAAGGAAAATACACTCATTTTCTTTAGCTTGTCCTCGACGACGAGCTGTTTATAGAGGTCCACGATCCGAGCCTCAAGGGAGGCTTCTTTGGTTTTGGCTGCCATACCGGGGCAAAGGTAGCAAAATGCTTTCAGGCTCATCCCTTCTACCTTTGCTGTATGCGTCGGGTATGGGTGGCAGATGCGGGAGCAACTAAGACAGATTGGGCTGTGTATGATTCTTCTCGCTCTCTTTCTGTTTCCATCCACAAGTTGGAGGGGCTAAATGTGGAAGTAGAGGGTTGGGATACTGCTCGTGAAAATCTACAGCGGGCTGCAGCACACTTGCTTGAGAAAGAGGGGGAGGCAGCCCCCACAGAGATATATTATTACGGGCCTGCCCTTCATTCTGAGTCCCTACAGAGCCAGATGCGGCTTCTATTAGAAGAGATTTTCAGCGGGAAAAGCAAGAAAAGCCTCCACATCGAAGTGTATCATGATTTGATGGGAGCGGCTCGGGCAGCCTGGCCAACGGGAGAAGGTATTGTAGCTATCCTGGGAACGGGATCTAACTGTGCTTTTTGGGATGGGAAAACAGTCGTGAGGCAGGCAGGAGGGCATGGCTATCTATTGGGAGACGAAGGCAGTGGGGCGGATATCGGACGTCACTTTCTAAGTGCCTTTTTACATGGGGAAGTACCCTCTGAGATACAGCGCGATTTTCGAGAGGGGGTGCCAATCAAGGGGGTATACCATGTGCATGGACTCCCCCCCTCTCCTCGAGAACTTCGATCCGTGGTGTACCGGAGTGAGCATCCTTCTCGTCTCTTGGCCAGCATGACGTATTTTTTAGTGAGACATCTGGGTCACCCGTGGGTAGATGCACTCATTCGCTCCCGCTTCGAAGCTTTTGCACAGCGAACGTGGAGTCGCTGGCCCGCGCCGCGTCGTATCCGATATGTGGGAGGGGTTGCTCAGGTATTCAAAAATCTTTTGCAGGAAGTGACTCAGGCATATGGAGGGGAATGGGAGGGTGATGTCCCTCAGGTTGCAGAAACTCTCCTACGCTATCATGTAGCTCATGGCGGATTGGTTGTGGATTCCTAAAGGGGTCGTTCCCCTCCGCCGAGAGCCCACCCATCGTAGCGAAATGGTATCACAGATCCTCTGGGGAGAGCCGCAGCAGATATTGCAAGAAGAGAAAGGCTGGGTTTTTGTGCGAGGGTGGGTAGATGGGTATGTGGGATGGGTACCTGCGGGCTCTCTCATAGCAGCTTGGCGTGAGGGAGGGGGATGGGCTGTAGTGAAAAGGAAGTGGGCGCCTCTCTTCCAGGTGGGCAAGCTCGTGGGGTATATACCGGTTGGTTCACTTTGGCCTGCCTCTGGGATATGGCGGACAGCGGTAGGCGAGTTTACCACGACCGCTTCTGCTCTACTGCCCTGGCCTTCTCCTGCTTTGACAGTAATCCCCTACCAGGTATACCGTCTTTTCCGGGGAGCCCCCTATCTATGGGGGGGGAAGACCCCTGCTGGAGTGGATTGTTCAGGCTTGACACAGATAGCGTACCGTCTGGCAGGTCGTCTCCTTTCTCGGGATGCCTATCAGCAGGCAGAGGAGACTTTCCCGATAGCTGCCCCTTCAAAAGGAAGCTTGGTATTCTTTACAGATTCTCCAGCCCCTTCAAGTCGTATTTCTCATGTAGGGTTGTATTGGGGGGGAGGCCGACTCCTACATGCTACACCCGCAAATGGTGTCCACATCACACCCTATAAGCTTCTCTTTACCCATACTTTCCACAGTATTCGCGCTCAAATAGAAGTTGATTTCGTTATTTAGCAAAAACTAACGGTCGTGTCTGTCCTGGTGCTCAACTATGATTACCAGCCTATCCATGTGACGAGCTGGCGCCGGGCCTTTGTATTAGTGATGCTACAGAAGGCAGAGGTGATAGAGACTCGACCACAGAAAACTCTACGGACCGTCCGGGCAGAATACCCCTGGCCGAGCATAATACGATTACTTCGATATGTTCCCGCCCCATATAAGAATGTACCGCTAACCCGTCAAAATATCTTCAAAAGGGATGGGTTTCGTTGTGGATACTGTGGCACTTCTCACAATCTAACAGTAGATCATATCATTCCTCGAAGCCAGGGTGGAGGGGACTCATGGGAGAATCTCATCACAGCGTGTGAGCCTTGTAATCGTCGAAAGGGTAGTCGGACACCCGAGCAAGCAGGCATGTCCCTACTGGTTCGACCCCGTCGGCCTCATTACCTTCTTTTCTGGTTGAGAGGGGCTGAAGAGCTGGACAGTTCTTGGCGGCCTTATCTGATGCTGGAGGCACGAGTGTGAGTTTTCTGTCGGGTGCTTTCACCCCAGAATGGCTTTACTGGGAGGGACGACTCCTCCACCGCCCCACGCTCATCTTGCGAGAAGGAATCCCTCAGGCTGTGCTCTCGACTCCTCTTTCAGAGTCTATTTATCTTCCTGGACTTCTCTCTCCTGCTTGGGTAAATGCCCATACCCACATAGAGCTTTGCCATTTGAGAGGCAAGCTTTCTCAGGGGCGGGGCATGGTTGATTTTTTCTCTCGTATGGGACCCCAACGAGGGGTAGCTTCCGTGGAAGAAATAGTATATGCTCTGCAGCAGGCAGCAGCAGAGGGTACGTGGTCTTTCGTTTCTCATCAAAATGTCTGGTTGCCTGTAGAAGGTGTAGCAGGGGGTATCGAATGTCGGTTTTTAGGAGAGTACTTCGGTCTCCGCCTGCGAGGAAGCCGTAAACGGTTTTATTCTATTCGGAGGTTAGGCTATCCTCTTACTCCGCATAGTTTTTATGCGCTGAGCAGGCCACTCCTTCGGCAAGGGCGTCGTTTTACTCCTTTTCCTCGAAGCATCCACTTCTGGGAGAGCTGGGAAGAGCGTCTCTGGCTGGAAAGAGCAGGAGGGCCTTTTCGGTTCTATTTTCGGCTTTTTACCTCGCGTCCTCGTCCTCCGAAATGGAAATACTGGCTTGCTCAATGGGCTCGTCGGGCCCCCGCTATCTGGCTGATACATGCCACAGAAGCCCCCCCCGACTTAGTTGACGGCCTATCTCGTAAGATTCCCAACGTGTACTTCGTCTTGTGTCCTGAAGCCAATACCTATCTCTTTCGCAGGCGTCCTATCCTTCAGTTTTGGCGTAAGTATCGAGGACGACTCCTTTTGGGTACAGATAGCTTGGCAAATGCCCCCTCCCTCTCTGTCTGGTTTCCGCTGCGAAGGCTTCTTTTAGCAGGTTTCTCGTGGGAAGAAGTCCTTCAGGCCGTGGTAGATACCCCTCGGCAATGGCTTTCTCCTCCTCCTCACTGGGTATATGTGAGTCCCTTGGGTCCTGGAGCCAGTCTCCTTCCGCACACAAAGCCGCAGACTCTTTCTGCTGAGGTTATCGGGGGAGGCTATAAATAAGGGCCCCCCCATACACCCGATAGTCCAGTGGTACGG
>JANZYW010000068.1 GCA_026413325.1 Bacteroidia bacterium
TCAGGGGATAACGGGGCGTTTAGTCGAAGGAGAGCAACCCATCCAAGGAGCAAAAGTATGGTGGTCCGGCACAAGTATTGGCGCTATCTCGAATAGCAATGGTTTTTTCGAGATAGAACCACCCCCCAGCTGGCCTGGCATCTTGCGTACAGACCACAGTCAAGACAGCTTACTTGTACCCACCTTCCCTTCTCATCCAATCCATTGGGATATTGCTGCACAGGCAGCCCTACCCACCCAGCGCATAGAAGCAGACTACCCTGGGGTAAGCCTGTCTTCCCAGTCCGTTCCCCCTCTCCAGACATGGGATCGGCGAACCCTTACTGCCGCTCCTTGCTGTAACCTTTCGGAAGCCTTCGAAGGAACTGCAATAATAGATGCTACCCTCTCCGATGGAGCATTGGGAGTGCGTCAGCTTCGACTTATGGGCTTCGAACCCGCGCACAGTCCCCTGTGGTATGAGAGTAAACCTCTTTCTCTTGGTCTCTATCGCCCTTGGGCTGCGAACTTCGTCCCTGCACTGTGGATACAGAGCCTTTCCCTGGCGAAAGGAATCGGAAGCGTGCTATACGGCTTTGATGGCCCCGCTGGCCAAGTCCAACTCCAATACCTCTCCTACGAAGAGCCCAACTTTCCTCGAGCAGTAGAATGGGTAGCTCGCACTACCGGAGAGACTTTCCTCTCTGGCCGCTGGCAGCAGCAGCTGCCTCATCAGTGGACTTTACTGGCTTTAGGCAATATCGGATGGACTCCCTTCCAATCAGTCTTTTTACAAGACCACAATGGAGACGGCTTTTTGGACATTCCCCTTTTCAAACAAGGACACGGACTGCTCAAGGGGGTACGACGCGACAGTATCGGAAATCTATTTGAGGTGGAGGGAGAAGCCCTCTTTGACTACCGGTGGGGAGGGGAAGTCACTTTTCAGCGACCGTCCCAGATCGCCTCGTTAGAGGCATGGGGAACATATCAGCGGCTTACTTACGGGCAGACATCTGTCCGCCGGGGGTGGGTACTCCCTAAAGGGCGAGGCTTGAGTCTTTTAGGGCAGATTCGGCTACTCCATCAAGCCCTTCAAGCGGGATTCAATCGATACGTCGCACAGCAGCCCCTGAGCTGGGCTCAACTTATCTATCGTCAACCCATCGGCGATACCCGATGGATCTGGCAAGGAGGGATATCCGCGCAGGCCGCCTTCTACGCTGAATCGCTTACCACTTGGCATGGCTACGACACGACTTGGCAAAGACTCGAATTCATCCCAGGTGCTTTCTCCGAGCTTACCCTAACTCCTATTCCTCAGCTCAGTATCGTCTTAGGGGGACGAGCAGATTGGCATTCGTATTGGGGATGGCAGCTTCTACCCCGGGCCCACCTACGTTGGCAATATGCCCTAAGTGGAAGTGTACGGCTTTCGGGAGGACGCTCATGGCGCGTCCCAGACCCTTTACCCGAAAGCTTCCCTTTTCTCATGAGCAGCCGCCAGTGGAGTCTACACTTTCCGGGGTGGCCTGCCGTGGAAAGCGCCTGGAGCTATGGATTCTTCTGGCAGCATAGCCTCGCAGTGGGCCCAGCTATTCTCCGCCTGTCTATAGACGGCGTCAGAGCTACCCTAAGAAACCCTCTGCTCTGGGTTATCGAACGCCCCTGGGAGATCCAGGTCTTCTCTTCACCCGACCCCTCTCTGTATCAGACCCTATACGCGGAGATAGCATACGAACTACCTGACCGCTTCCGAATCCAAGTGGGCTACAAACACCAGGAAGTATGGCAGCCTTTAGAAGGAACCTATCGCTTGCGTCCGTTGCTCCCGAAAGACCGCCTCGTAGTATGGAGCAGCTGGATGACACTCTCTCGCCGCTGGCAGGTAGATGCCATCGGCTCTTGGATAGGGCCCCAACGCCTCCCCTCTACCCAGGAAAATCCTCTCCCCTACCGTTTGCGCACGCAAACCCCTGCTTACCTCCTCCTGACGATGCAGCTGACCCATCGCATCGATCAGTGGGAAATCCAGATCGCAGGAGAGAACCTCACCGGCTTCCGACAATCCTGGCCTGTAGTAGCAGCCGACCGACCCTTTTCCCCCTACTTTGACGCCTCACTCATTTGGGGTCCTATTATGGGGAGATGGGGAAGCGTAACTCTCCGGTACAGTTTTTAGCCAAGTACAGGTGGAGTGCCAAGGCAGCTTACCTGGTTCCAAGCCTGAGCCCCGCTCTACTTTCCCCACACGAGAAATAGCCCTCGTCGCCGAGAAAGAGGTATTTCCCAAGCCGATTTTTATCCCGATGCTAAAAGCAATACTTCTCGGCAGAAATGAGTTTCTCAGCGATCTGACGACGCAGAGCCACTGTATCTACTTCTAACGGCTTAGTAAACCGCTTGAGACCCATCAGCAGAACTCGACGCTCATCTCCCTCCGCTACGTGAAGGATAGCTCGTCGTCCAGCACTGGCAGTCCGCTCTTGTGCATCGACCAGGAATGCCTGTGTCATGGCTAATGCATCCGTAGCTGCACTTTCTCCGTTCCGCTGCGCGATTTTCTCGGTACGCAGAAGCATGGACTCCACCACATAGGTATCGATGAGCATATCCGCTATTGCCATCAGCACTTCCTGCTCGTCGGCCAGTTTCTGCATGTATTTCTGTGCGCTAAATCCAGCCACCATGAGAATGGCCTTCTTGAGATTTTCCACTGCTTTCTTTTCCGTGGCCAAGAACGCTCCATTCGCATCTCCAAACTCAGGGATGCTCATAAGCTCACCCTGTACCTTCATCGCTGCAGAGAGAAGATCCAACTCGCCTTTCATGGCTTTGCGGAGGAGATAATCCACGCTGAGCATGCGGTTAATCTCATTTGTCCCCTCGTAGATGCGATTAATACGACTATCTCGATAGGCTCTCTCTACGGGGTACTCCGCTGAATAGCCATACCCACCGTGAATCTGTACGGCCTCATCTGCGACATAATCCAGGGCTTCAGAGCCAAATACTTTCAAGATGGCGCACTCAGCCGCATACTCTTGAGCCGCTCCGAGAAGAGCCTTTTCATAAGGCTGTCCTTGGTCCAGGAGGTATTTTTCGTAAGCCTGAATGTCAGCGGAAGCGCGATAGGTCGCAGTTTCACTGGCCCACGTATAGATCGCCATATCGGCTAACTTGTGCTGGATGGCTCCAAAGCTGGCTATCGGACGGTTGAATTGGTGACGTTCTTTTGCATATCGCACACAGACATCCACAAGCCGCTTACAAGACCCCGTAGTAGCAGCAGCCAACTTTATACGACCAATATTGAGAATATTGAATGCGATAACATGTCCTTTCCCTATTTCTCCCAAGACGTTCTCCACGGGAACGGGAGTTTCTTGGAAAAATACCTGCCGGGTGGAGGATCCCTTGATGCCCATTTTCTTCTCTTCTGCTCCAACGGAAACGCCAGGGAAGCTTCTCTCCACCAGGAAGGCTGTGAACTGTTCTCCATTCACTTTTGCAAACACCGTAAAGAGATCGGCGAATCCCCCATTTGTGATCCACATTTTCTGGCCTGTGAGCTGGTAAGCCTTCCCGTCTGCGGTGGGTATAGCCTTAGTCCGAGCCCCTAAAGCATCCGAACCAGACCCAGGCTCAGTGAGACAGTATGCCGCAAAAAGCTCCCCTGTAACGATCTTAGGGAGATACTTGGCTTTCTGCTCGGGTGTGCCAAAATAGAGTATGGGCAAAGTTCCGATACCAGTGTGGGCTAAGAGAGCCACAGCAAAGGAATGCGAAGGCCCCATCTTTTCGGTAAAGAGCATACCCGTCAGAAAATCAGCACCCAACCCTCCATACGCTTCTGGTACAGTCAATCCCAGAAAACCCAGCTCGGCAGCCTTGCGCAGGATCTCGGGCATCACCTGGGTAGGATCTCCATAATCGATCTCATCCAAACGAGGATATATCTCCTTCTCGAGAAAATCTTCACAGAGCTGGGCCAGCTGCCGTTGCTCTTCATTCCATTCTTCCGGGATAAAAATGCGTTCTGCAGGAGTGGCTTGTATAAGGAATGCGCCGCCCCGGGTTACTTCGGAAGTCGTGACTTGAGGCATAGAACAAAGGTAACAAATCTTTAAGGGGAAGGATTTCTGTGGGTCGAGGGGTTTTTCCCATCTTCGCGCCATGGCACAAGCCGTAGACATATCAAACGGCATGATCCTCCGCCTGGAGAATGACCTGTATGAAGTCGTGGAGTTTCTACATGTAAAGCCAGGAAAAGGCAACCCCTATGTATATACACGCCTGAAAAACGTCCTGACTGGCCGAGTATTCGAACGCAATTTCCCTTCCAGCACACGCATCGATCCCGTGCGCGTGGAGAGGCGCCCCTGCCAATACCTCTACACAGATGGCAGCCTCTACTACTTCATGGAAGAAGAAAGTTTTGAACAGTTTTCTGCCTCTCAAGACCAGGTACGAGGAGTAGAGTTTCTCACAGAGAATCAGCGGTGTGAAGCTCTCTGGGATGCAGATACGGAAACTTTGCTTTTCGTGGAGCTTCCTCAGTTCGTTGTATTAGAAATCACAGAAGCTGAGATGGCAGTCAAAGGAGATAGTGTGACCAACATCCTCAAAAATGCCGTGGTCTCTTCAGGCGCGCGCATCAAAGTTCCCCTTTTTGTAGAAGTGGGAGACAAAGTGAAAATAGATACCAAAAAAAAAGAATATATTGAACGCATAAAAGCATAAGTGCGTATGGACCTAAAATCTATTCTGGAGCTGCTGCGTTTCGTCAGTAAGTCTGATTTGCAAGAAGTGATCGTAGAAGAAGGAGAATTCCGGCTCACCATCCGAAGAGGAGGCCCTCAAGGCGTGATAGCCTACTCCTCCGCCGCTCCTCTCCCTCCCGCCCCTACCCCTTCTCCCGTGAGTCTAAATATCTCTTCTCCCCCTCCTGCGGTAGCTGCGCCACCATCCCCACCTGAACCCAGTCGATCAGCCCCTTCCCCCAAAGCAGAGTATATTCGTTCGCCGATGGTAGGGACTTTCTATCGACGTCCAAGCCCTGACAAAGAACCTTTTGTAAAGGTGGGCGACATCATTCAAAAAGGGCAAGTCGTTTGTATCATCGAAGCGATGAAGCTTTTCAACGAGATACAAGCAGAGATTGCGGGCAAGGTGACCCGTATCCTGGTAGAAGACGCTCAGCCCGTGGAATACGACCAGCCCCTCTTCGAAGTAGAGCCGCTGGAGTAAAATATGTTTCGTAAAATCCTAATCGCCAACCGAGGGGAAATTGCCCTTCGCATCATTCGTACCTGTAAGGAGCTGGGGATACCCACCGTGGCTGTCTACTCCACAGCAGACAAAGAAAGTCTGCACGTGCGATTCGCAGATGAGGCGGTATGCATCGGCCCTCCTCCCAGCAAAGACAGTTATTTGAATATTCCAGCCATCATGTCTGCCGTGGAAGTCACCGCTGCAGATGCGGTACATCCAGGATATGGGTTTCTCTCAGAAAACGAACGATTCTCCAGTATCTGTGCTGAATATGGGATCAAGTTCATCGGTCCAACCCCAGAAGCGATCGCAGCTATGGGCGACAAAGCAACCGCCAAGGAAACGGCCCGCAAGGCAGGTGTGCCTGTCGTTCCCGGCTCTGAGGGCATCCTGGCAGACCTCCAACAAGCCCGGCAGGTTGCTTCTGAGATTGGCTACCCAGTCCTACTCAAAGCGACTGCAGGTGGCGGTGGAAAAGGCATGCGCATCGTATGGAAGGCAAGCGACTTAGAAGACGCCTGGACTATCGCTCGAGCAGAAGCCAAAGCAGCCTTCGGAAATGAGGGGCTCTACATGGAGAAATACATACAGAACCCTCGGCATATCGAAGTACAAGTCGTGGGAGACCAGTACGGAAACGTTTCTCACCTCTCCGAAAGGGACTGCACTATCCAACGTCGACACCAAAAGCTTATCGAAGAGGCACCCAGTCCAATCCTCCCCCCAGAAGCCAGAGAACGCATCGGAGAAGCCGCTGTCAAACTGGCTAAGTTTATCCGATATGAAAGTGCAGGAACCGTGGAGTTCATCCTCGACCAAGATACCGGAGAGTTCTACTTCATGGAAATGAATACCCGCATCCAAGTAGAGCATCCTGTCACCGAGGAGATTTTTTTCTTCGATCTTATCAAGGAGCAGATCAAGGTCGCAGCTGGAGTCCCCGTCTCAGGGAAACACTACTTTCCACAGAACCGCTGGGCTATGGAAGTTCGCATCAACGCAGAAGACCCCTATAATGACTTTCGTCCGAGTCCAGGGCGCATTGAACACTATCACAAACCTGGCGGTCATGGCGTTCGGGTTGACACCCACGTATATGCGGGATACACCATACCCCCCTACTACGATTCCATGATAGCCAAACTAATCGTGGCTGACTTTTCCCGAGAAGAGGTCATCAATAAGATGCTGCGGGCTCTGGATGAGTTCATCATAGAAGGGCCTGGCCTCAAGACCACCATTCCCATCCTCAAGCAAATCTTACGAGATGAAAACTTCCGGAAAGGAACCTACAACACCCGTTTCCTGGAAGGCTGGAAAGGCAAGTAATCCCTCCTCGCCTGATACAAAGTCCGATACATTTTTCTCCCTGCGAAGGCCCCCTGTTTGAAGCAGAGAAGCCTTTATTGAGATGATCCTTCTTTCACTCAATAACCGAACAGGGCCTCTAAAGAAACTTCCTCCACTCTAAGACCTCGCTCTCTGAACTTATCCAATGGGATCCTTTGTCTATCTCCGATTATCAGGAGGGTACGGGGCTTGCCTTGAAGATATTCCCGATAGAACTTCTCCAGCTGCGCAGCGGATAAACTCGGGAGCGCTTCCCAGAGAGCAGAACGCAACTCACGACGCTGACCTAATCGGCGGGCAGCCCAGTAGGAAAAGAATATCCTCTCATGCCGGAGGCGCTCCGTAGCAAGCTGCGCCTGGAGAGATTGGACAGCAACTTCCACTAAAGAAGGTTCTATCCTCAGGCTGTCTATCAGCTCTTCCATGGCTTGATACGCTTCTATAACTTTATCCGCTTGGGTACTTACATATCCCAAGAAAGAATAATGCTGATCGGGGCGGGTAGGCGTGTCAAAGTAAGCCCAAGCTGCGTAGGCTAATCCTTTTGCTTCTCGGATTTGCTGAAAAACTACAGCAGACATCCCCCCTCCAAAGTACTCCGTGAAGCAGCGGGCAGGAGGATACAGCTCAGGACGATACGGGACTGAGCGGTGCACCCACATGAGTAAGGCCCTCACCATGGGGAAATGCACGAAATACACCTGCTTTCCAGGCGTTTCTTGCATGGAAAAAAGCTTCGGAGCCGGAGGCGACTGCCAAGGAGCCGGAGAAATCATAGCCTTCTCAATAACAGAAGCTTGAGATACACCCCCAGGCCCATCATAATACAACTCCCAAGGGTACTGCCAGAGGTCAGCCGAGCGGCGAGCCAGCTCCTGAGCCGTCATGAGACGAAGCTCCCCTTCCGTGGGGATGTACTTTCGAGGATGGCTCTCCCCATACAAAGCGTAAGAAGTAAGCATGCTCTGAATAGCACCTGGAGAGCGTTTCGCATCTGAGCGACTCTTGAGCGTATTTTCTCGTATAAACGCCCAGGCATTCTCATCTACTGCCGGCACACGAAGCAGCGAATCAACCAGACGGACCGCAGATGCGAGATTCTCTACAAGCCCCTCCAAAATAACGAAGGATTCTTCTTCTCCTGCAGAAAATCGAAGCCGAGCTCCTAACCCAAAGAGACGCCTCTTGAAAATAGTCTCTCCCATCCCCGCAGGTCCCACTTGCTCATAATACCGAAACAGCAAAGGAAGCCACTTATCATGTCGAGTACCCAGAGGCAGGTACCAAATCAAGGTAAACAGACTATCTTCTGCATTTGGGATAGCATAAAAGGGTACCTTCCCATATAAGCTTCCCCTCTGAAATACGGTATCGAAATCGATAAACTGTGGAGAAGGCAAGGGATTCTCACCCGATTCACTGAAAAAGGCTTCAGCAAAGGAAGAAGATTGAGAACGCTCTATAGAAAGGGGGGTAATGGGTGGCTTAGGTACTTTGGGTAGAGGGGGACGCTCTCCTTGTCTTTTGTAAGCTACGACGCAGCGCCTCTTAGGATAGTACTTTCTGGCAAATGAGACAATATCTGCTTTTTTGATTTTTTTCAACGTCTCCAGTTCAGCCAAAGCTTCTCCCCAAGGTCTTTGTTTGACAAATATATCGAGCAGCCTCTGCGCTCGCCGATTATTCTCTCGCCAGGACTTCATTTCAGAAAAGGCCAAATCATTCACTGCTGCTTCGATAAGAGCTTCATCAAAATCTCCCTTTTGGATGCGTTTTATGGCCTGCCAGAGGAGTTCTTCTACCGCTTCAAGCTGTTGATGCGGTTTGGGTTCTGCATATAGATAATGCACACTATGGTCACTGAGCAAAAGCACAGAAGAACCTGCCGATTTGACTTGACGGCTCTGCACCAGCCATTCATCTAATAAGCCAGCGACACTGTTAGATAAAACCTGGTCCAGTATGCGCAAGATTTGGGCCTCTCGCGTACCTGCTGGAGGCATACGGAAAGCCAACTGAACTTGTGGCGCTTCCGGGCCGACCACCGTCACGACCGTACGCTTCTTCAGGGGGGATGCCCCTCCTTTCCCATACGGAAAAGGAGGAATAGGCCGCGGAACAAAGCCTCCAAAGTACATATCAACCCACCTCGCTACTCTTTCTGACTCGACATCCCCAGCCACGATGACCACCATGTTATTAGGGACGTAGTAGGTTTCATAATACTTCTTTATGGCCGTGATAGAGGGATTTTTGAGGTGTTCTATCGTGCCGATGGTGGTTTGTGTCCCATATGGATGGTCGGGGAAAAGAGCCGCAAGAATCTTTTCGCTCAGCTCGCGATACTCATTGTCGATAGAGATATTCTTCTCCTCATAGACAGCCTCCAGTTCTGTATGAAACAGACGTAAAACCGGCTTACGGAAGCGTTCTGCTTCGAGACGGAGCAGCTGCTCGACATTTCGAGCGGGAACGTCATTGATGTACGCAGTAACTTCGAAACTCGTAAAAGCATTCGTACCCTCTGCCCCTAAGGCACTCACCATTCGGTCATATTCATTTGGGATAGCCCAGGCAGCTGCCAGCTGAGATACAGAGTCGATCTGACGATACAATCGGATTCGCTCAATCGAATCTCGGCTCCGGTTGTATTTCTCGTACAGATCTTCTATGAGGTCAAGATAGGGTTTTTCTCGATCATAATCTTTGGTTCCATACCGATCGGTGCCTTTGAAGAGCATATGCTCCAAGTAATGAGCCAGTCCTGTGTTATGAGGAGGGTCTTGTTTGCTGCCTGCCCTCGTAGCTATCATAACGAAGGCGCGTGGAGTGGCTGTATTCGGACTCACCACTACGGTAAGGCCATTTTGCAAATGGTAGACGTACACATCTCGCAGCGTATCCTTGTAGATGAGCTGAGGCTGAGCCATCAAAAAGCTCATCCCCCCTCCCAAAATGACTCTCCACATGAAGCAAAGATAATCAGCCCCACTCACCGGAAACCCTGAGGTTAGTTCCCACATCAATGCTTAAGCATATACAAGTATTTCTTCAAATATGTCTATCTTTGGCGACATGAATCAGCTTCTCTTCGGGACACTGTTGGCCATGCGGTTCATCTCTGCGGGGCTTCCTTTCTTGCTGTGCCTTCTCCCCGCCCAGAATGTGGGTATTGGCACAACCACCCCCCTCACTCGCTTAGAAGCTTTCGGAGCAGATGTGGGGATTATCGTCCACTATGCTGGACAGTCTCGAGGGGGAATATGGGCTCTGAGTGGACAGCGAGTGGCTCTGGCGACAACAGCTGCTGGGGATAACTTGTACCTTGGCTACGGGGGCATCCCTGTGACCAGTACGAACTTCGTGCCCCATATAACCCTTATCAACGCCACAGGAAATGTAGGCATTGGCACTACTACCCCACAATCTAAACTAACTATCCGGGCAGTAAACGCAAGTACCGCAGGTCCTCACATTTGGGTCTATACCGACGCCGACAACTACCCCCTCTTCCAAAATCTCAACTGGAGCCACGACAATGTTAGTTTGAACTTCGATGCCTACTACGATGGCGCATGGAGAAGCTCCCATGCGGGCTCCAACTTCCAGATGTACAAGTTTTCTAATCAACTGCGCCTTAATTATGCCAGTGGAGCCGCTCCTGGAAGCCCCATCACTTGGAACATAGGCATAGCTCTCCTTACAAATGGAAACGTAGGCATTGGCACTCCTTCTCCACACCCCAGTGCCCGCTTGCATGTACAAGGCACAGGGACTCAAGGTGTCCTCCTTCCACAAGTCGCCCTTACCAACGCGACCAACTGGGCTCCCCTGACAGGGGCCGATACAGATGGCATGCTGGTCTATAATACCGCCACTTCAGGCCTGGGACAAGATCGGGTCACTCCTGGTTACTACTATCGCCGAGCCGGTCGGTGGCAACGGTTTACGGAAAACGGATACGCAGGGCTCGTGCAAGGTGTATTGTCCGCCGCCGCCCAAAACCTCACCACGAATGCACCCTCATGGCAGTATCTCAACAGCTACATTGACTTACCCCCAGGAAGGTGGATCGTCTTCTCTACTCAGCTCATCAACCCCACCTCCATGCTCTCCACAAATGCATCGATATGGATACGGACCAGCTTTTCTGACTCCCCCACCACCTATTCTCCCTCCCCCGACATAATAGGGTCTACCCTCATAAGCGGTCTCTTACCCGCCCAGTCTGTATACAGCCTCGTCATTGGCCAGGTCATCATTCATAACACAGGAGCTGCGACCAAAAGATACTACTATTGGGGACACAAAGACCCCTACAACGCTACTCAAAATCTGGTTAACTTTAGCACGACGCTTTGGGGTGAAAATCAGCTTTTCGCCTTACCTGCAGAGTGACCTACAGGAAAGTCTGAAGTCATACCCGTCGCGGGCAAATCTCTGGGCGCTATTAGCATTTTGTTTGTTTTCGGCGGGTAGTATCGCCCTGCTACGCTTAGAAAATGGTAGCCTCCCCCCCTTTGTGAGGGAGCTCTCCTCAGAACAGGCTCACAACCCTTCTTACGACTTGATCCACTAAAAGAGCGGGGCCATCCTCTCTCCCGTGTCTGTCTCTTATACACATCTGA
>JANZYW010000069.1 GCA_026413325.1 Bacteroidia bacterium
AGATGTGTATAAGAGACAGGGACAGGTCAGTGAGGATGTCCTGCCTGACAATCGCCGAGCATACGAACACGGCTTACCCACCAATGCACAGGACGACGCCGCTAATCTCAACCTCACTTCCACCCCATGGGGACGAGTACCCAATATCCAGATCCCCACTCTGGCTTTTGACAATGACCCAGGGGCGCGTCGGTTTCAAGATGTAGGATTAGACGGTTTACGAAGCGAGGCTGAAAGAAGCTTCTTTTCCGACTATCTCAACCAGCTTCAGGGAGTTCTTACTGCAAATAGCTTTCAGGCCGCTCAAGCAGATCCCTCCAGTGATGATTACCTACACTTCCGCGACGTCAATAGCCCGAATATCTTAGAGCGCTATAGAAAGTTTTCCGGCTTAGAAGGCAACTCTCCTATTCCTCAATCAGGAGAGCCTTATACCCGCCAAGCCAGCGCCTTACCCGATGTAGAGGATATCAATCTCGATGGAACTCTTAATACCCAAGAGGCTTTCTTTTCCTACCGAGTATCCCTACGTCCTTCCGACCTTCGTATAGGGCAGAACTATATCGTCGACCAACGAGAGTTAGATATAAAGCTGCCCAACGGTAGTACTACCCGCACTCGATGGTATCTCTTTCGCATACCGTTGATTACAGGTACGCCAGTAGGAGGCATCCAGGATTTCAAAGCAATTGACTTTATTCGAATGTATCTCACTGGCTTTGACCGAGATGTGGTGCTGCGATTTGGCAAGCTCGAACTCGTGGCGACCATGTGGAGGCGTGCCCTCATCAATCTGAATCAGCGGGATGAAACCCTCCTCCCCGATCCCGGAGCTGACCCCACCAAGTTCGAGACAGGCACGATGAATATCGAAGAAAATGGCTCCCGACAGCCTTTCCCGTACATTTTGCCTCCAGGCATCTTACGGCAGCCTATCCCAGGTAGCCCAGTAGCAGGACTTCTCCAGAACGAGCAGAGTCTCGTCATGCGGGTATGTAATCTCTCTGATGGAGATGGGAGAGGAGTCTTCCGTACTTTCAACTACGATTTGCGATTCTATGAACGGCTTCGTCTGTGGGCACACGCGGAACCCCTGCAGGGCAGTCCTATTCCCCCTAATGTCAGTCAGCGAGGTGATGCAACGCTCTTCATCCGAATCGGCACCGACTATTCAGACAATTATTACGAATACGAAATACCTCTGCAGCTGTCGCAGATAGGAGACTTGAGCGTAGAAAATATCTGGGCAAATAACATAGATATTCGCTTAGAGGACCTTAACTTCGTGAAAGTCCTTCGAGACCAAGCTCGCCAGAGTCAGGGATTCCCTCTTACGCAAGTGTTCAGTTATACCCTTCCGAGTGGACACCGTGTATCGGTTCGAGGCACCCCTCAGCTCAACAACGTAAAAACGATTCTTATCGGCGTAAGAAATCCCGATGATGGCCGAGGTCCCATTTGCGTAGAAGTCTGGGTAAACGAGCTCCGAGTAACCAACTACAATACGCGACCAGGATGGAGCGCTTCCGGTATACTCAACCTTCGCTTGGCTGACCTGGGTAATCTCTCCCTATCAGGGAGCTATGGCACGCCGTGGTTTGGAAGCATAGAGCAGAAGGTAAGCCAACGTTCCACAGAATGGACGCAGCGCTACACACTCACAGGAGGGTTACAACTCCATAAACTCCTGCCTAAAAAGCTGGGGGTAGAGATACCCGCCTTCTTTACTTATGGAGAGAATACGATTCGTCCCCTGTATAGCCCGTATGATCCCGATGTCCTTGCGCGGACCCGATTAGAAGCCCAATCTACCCCCTCGCTGCGGGATAGCTTAGAAAGGGTACTCACCACCTATAGCCGAACTTACAGCTATACCTTCGCAGGGGTAAGAAAAATCTACACCAATCCCCAGGCTAAAAAGCGATTTTGGCATATACAAAACTTTTTATTTAGCTACGGGTACAATGAGAGCTTCAGTAGAAATCCTCAAACAGAATACCTCATAAGCAAGCAGTACACGGGAAGCATATCCTATAGCTATAATTTTCAAATAAAACCCCTAAAGCCTTTTGGAAAGCTCAAGTTTCCTTTACTTCGGGACTTTAGTTTGAGTTACCTTCCCACCCAAGTGGGCTGGAGATTCGAAGGAAATCGGCAATACCAAGAGCAGCGGCTCCGCGCGGTAAATGGCGGTCCTGAGGTTCGTCCCACCTTTTACCAGAACTTTTTACTCAACCGCCAATACCTCTTACAATGGAATCTGACCCCGAGCCTTTCTTTCAACTACAACGCCACGGTACAAGCTCGGGTGGATGAGCCTATAGGGCCCATCAATACCCAGGAGAAAAGAGATAGTTTATGGGAAAACTTTTTTAGCTTGGGCAAAGACCCCTCCAGGGGACGATACCAGCGGGTTAACTTTGGAAGAACCCTCTCTTTTCAACAAAATGTAACGGCAACATACCGGCTGCCTTTCAGTAAGATTAAGTGGGCCGACTGGATCAATAGCAGCATTTCGTACACGGCGGATTACCGCTGGATGACCGCTGCCATCGGACAGGAAGCTTTCGGAAATACCGTGTCTAACAATCAGAACCTACAGCTTACGGGACAGCTCCAGCTCAGTAGCCTGTATAAGAAAATCAAGTTCGTGGACCGCCTTTTATCTCCTCCTCCCAAGAAAAATATCTTTTCCCAGGCAGATACGTCACGGAAGCAAGGTGATGACCCGTACATTGCGGCTCGTCAGATAGGCCGGGTCCTGGGGAGGATACTATTTAGTGTCCAGAATCTCGATGTGACTTATTCTCGGCAGCAAGGCACGACGCTTCCTGGTTTCTTGCCTCGTCCAGCTAACCTTGGACTGGACTGGGACTTTCGAGACTCCATTAGCGGTCGTCGCTCTCAGGCACCTGGCTGGGAGTTCATCTTAGGCGAGCAGCCCAACTTAGAGGGAGGATGGCTTCGTGCTGCCGCTGACAAAGGCTGGTTCACTCGCAATCCTCGCTTCACGCTCCCTTTCCAGCAAACGCAAAGCAAACAGTTGAATATCCGAGCCAGTTTGGCCCCTCTCAAAGACCTGCGTTTAGACGTTACACTCACCCGCAACGAAACCTTTACACAAGGGGGATTATTTGGCTGGGATAGCACGCTGCAGGACTTTGTTTTTAGTAACCGAAATGCGCAAGGAAACTTCAGTATGAGCTTTTTCAGCTTCGGTACGGCTCTCTCGGGTCGTCGAGATCGAGGGTACGAACGGTTGGAAGGAGAATATCGGTATATCCTCTCTCAGCGCCTCCGCCTGGCGAACCCTCTCTATGAAGCTACGCTGGGTCCTGACGCCACCCTCACTCGACGAGAGTACTGGAATGGGTATACCGGCTCCCAGCAGGATGTCGTTGTGCTCTCGTTTCTCAGCGCCTATGGCCCTTACAACCCCAATCGCATGCCCCTATCCCCTTTTCCTCGCATTCCTTTCCCCAACTGGAATGCCAACTATACGGGCTTGAGCCAAATCCCCGCTCTCAAGGAACATTTTCGTACCATTACCCTCTCTCATAGTTATCGGTCCACCTATACCACCACCTATACCCTAAATCTGCGGGCTGTAGACCAAAACAAAGATGGTTTTTCGGAGACGCTGCAACCCATACAAAGTCCCTTAGATACCTTACCCGGACTTACGGTATACAATTTCGAACCTCTTTTTGTCATCAATGCCGTCAGCCTGCAGGAGAGCTTCGCTCCCCTCGCAGGAGTTAACTTGGCTTGGAAAAATGGAATGAATACAACCTTCGAGCTGCGGCGAAGTCGTACCATCACCCTGAATGTCGGTGCCTTGCAGCTCAATCAAAATCGCACTACTGAACTGAGTTTCTCCTGGAACTGGCGCAGAGAAAGCTTTTTACAGCCTTTCTCTCTTTTTGGACGCACTTTCGAGCTGCGCAATAGCGCTACGTTCCGCTTCGAGATCACCTACCGCAACCTCACCAATCAAAACCGTCAACTGGATAATCCTGCTTTTGTTCAACCCATCGGGGGTACCCGCTCATTTACGGTCAAGCCCGCCGTGGATTATAGCCTGAGCACGCAGCTTACCGTACGAGCGTATATCGAGCACACCCGAAATAGGCCCGTATTGTCGAATGCCTTCCCCACTTCATTCACTGCCGTTGGGGTACAGTTCCGTTTCTCCCTCACCAACTAACCTGCCTATTACGAGCTTCCCCAGAGCTTTCGTTTCCTCGATGCTGCCTTTTCCGAAAAATAATCGGAAAAGGGAAAATAGGCTTCCTTCAAGTCAAGGGCCAGCAGCCCAGATTTCCCGCTAAGAAGCCTACCAGCCTCCCCCCTTCAAGAGAGTTTTATCCAAAGCAGCTATTTTCGCTCAATGCAGGTAAGAACATGGGGCCTGTTTCTCCCGATACTTCTCTCAGGACAGGATACGCTTCGTTTCATGGCTTACAATCTCCTTCGATATGGAGCGACTCCTGGGTATTGCGATATCCGCTGCAAAGACGCCCAGCTTCGAACCATTCTCTCGTATGTCCGCCCTCACGTTATCGGCTTCAATGAGATTGCCCCTTCTCCTGGCCTTTTTAGGCGATTGCTTGACTCTGTACTCAACATAGGAGGAATTACTTACTGGAGAAGTAGCTCTTACTCCAACCCGTCGAATAGCGATATCGTGAATGGGCTATTTTATGATAGCCGACGCTTAGGGTGGCTTCGTCAAGACCTCATTACCACGCAGGGGGGACTTCGAGATATTTACGCCTATCACTTGTATTATTTGGAGCCTACTTTGGCTCAAACCCAGGATACGCTTTTCCTTATTGCGATCGTCTCTCATCTGAAAGCGGGCAATACCCCAGCTGATGCCCAGACACGCTCCCAAGCGGCTCTTCAGATCCAGCAATATATTGAAAACCTACCTCTACAGCGCCGAAGGTTTGTCGTAGAAATGGGTGACCATAATCTCTATGGAGCAGGGGAAATGGCATACCAGACGCTCACCCAAACGTTGGTTGATCCAGGTCCTGCGGGACCTTGGAGCGGCAATCCCGCTTATGCGTTTTTCCATACTCAGTCCACTCGTGTCCAGAGCTTAGCAGATGGAGGAAGTGGAGGGGGGATGGACGACCGATTTGATTTTATATTCTTCAGCCCCTCTTGTACGACCCAGTCTGGTAAAGCTCGCTACATTCCGGGTTCGCTTCGGGCAGTAGGACAGGACGGGCAGCGCTTCAAACAAGCACTCACTTCCCCTCCTCTCCCTTCTGGATACTCCGCAGCTCTAATCAATGCCTTATACGCTATGTCCGACCATCTCCCAGTCATAGCGGATTTTGCTCTCTCTGTGGTACCAGCGGCGACCTCCCTCCAGACCGCTTCGTCTCTTCCTCTCTCTATCTCCGTAAACAAAGGAGAGCTTGCCCTTGAAGCCCAGCAGCCCATTTCCTTCCGTCTTGTCGATGTGTGGGGAAAGGAACAGCATAAAGGCTCCCTCTCCGCTGGGGAAACCCTTCAACTCGTCCTTCCTTCGGGTATTTATCTTCTGCAGATTTTCTCTCCTGTAGCAGAGACCATGCGAATAGTTCTTTTTCCCTGAGGAAACTACCCCAATCCTATATTGGTAGAGAGTCCTGGGATAAAGGGAGGTATTTCCCCTCCCAACCGTTCCATGATTAGATTCTGTAGCTTCTCTCTCGCATCATGAAAAGCCTGGGCTACCCCTTCTTCGATTTTCCCAGGCGTTTGGAGGAGCTCGGGTGCAATCTCTACGGACTTGACCACTTGGTGACCTGTCAGCGTAATCCGAACTTTCCCCTCTGCTCCCTCCCCTACTACTGTGGTGGTCTCAAGTTCTTGAGCGAGATTTTGCATCCGCTTGACCATCTTGACAAAGTCCCACATAGGTCGAAGATGCGGATTTTGTTTTGTACTTTTGTGGCATGTATTGGGACAAAGGCATAAAAGCCCAAATCGTAGCTGCTCATAGCCCCCGAGGAGACGCACAAGACACAGGTTCTCCCGAAAGCCAGATAGCCCTTCTCACCTATCGCATTCAGGAGATTTCTCAGCATTTGAAAGAACACAAGAAGGACTATTCTGCTCAGAGAGGGCTACTACAGCTGGTGGGTCAACGCAAAAGATTACTGAGTTATCTCCGTAAAAGAGATATTCAGCGCTATCGAGCTATCGTGGAGAAGCTTAATCTGCGGGGATAATGGTATGCCCAGACAAACAGAGGTCTTTGCCATCCCGGGCTCTGCCCCGATAGAACTACACTTTGGACATATCGCCCGACAAGCTGACGGAGCTGTCTGGATACAGCAAGGGGGCACTATCGTTATATGCACGGCTTGTGCGAGCGAAAAAGCAGGGGATATCGACTTTCTGCCCCTCACAGTTGACTATAGGGAAAACTTTGCAAGCAGTGGACGTATACCTGGAGGCTTTTTTAAAAGGGACGGAAGACCTAATGAAAGTGAGATCTTGACCTCTCGGCTCATAGACCGCTCGCTACGCCCTTTTTTCCCAAAAAACTGGCGTCATGAGACTCAACTCATCGCTATATTGGAATCCTATGATCCAGAATATCCGCCCGATGTTTTGGCTGGACTCGGACTTTCTGCTGCCTTGGGCCTCTCTTCCATCCCGACCGAGCAAGTGGTGGCTATGGCCCGAGTCATCCAAAAAGAAGGACAATTTCTCCTCAATCCGCCCTCTGCTCTTATCGAAGGAGCCGATCTCAACCTTGTGGTCTCCGGAACTATCGACTCGATCGTCATGGTCGAGGGAGAAATGCAAGAAGTCGAAGAAATACACCTCGTCGACGCCTTGCGCCATGCCCACGACTATATACGGCAGCTTATACAATTCTTAGAACGAATCCGAGAGACCTACGGAAAAGCTAAAATAACTCTGGAGCCTCAGCCCGATTATCCAGAGATCTCCCAATTCTTAGAGAGCAAGATCGGAGATGAGCTCCGCAAAATAGTAGACTCTTCTCTTTCTAAGCAAGAGCGAAAAGCCGCTTTTGAAGAGGTCCTCCAACGAAGCAGCGAAGCCCTAGTGCTGGAAAATCCAGAGTGGGCCCAACCCGAAATCCAGAGATTTGCCACCTCCTATTTTGCTGAGCTGAAGCGACGGATCATGCGAGAGACCATCCTTTCAAAAGGGACTCGCCTCGATGGACGTACACCTCAGGAAATCCGTCCCATTACTTGTGAAGTAGGTATCTTACCTCGTACTCATGGCTCCGCCCTCTTTACCCGGGGCGAAACACAAGCTTTAGCCACCGTCACTCTGGGCACAAAAGAAGATGAGCAGGTGATCGACTACGCCACCCAAAAAGGAAGCAAGAAGTTTTTGCTTCAATACAATTTCCCTCCATTCTCCACGGGCGAAGTAAAACCTCTAAGAGCTCCTTCTCGAAGGGAAGTAGGTCACAGCCATCTGGCCGAACGCGCTCTGCGGCAAGTCATGCCTCAAATAGGCGATTTTGCCGATTATACGATTCGAGTCGTGTCTGACATCCTGGAGTCTAACGGTTCCTCGTCCATGGCTACCGTATGTGCGGGTTGTTTGGCTCTCATGGATGCGGGTATCCCCATAAAAGCACCTGTAGCAGGGATCGCTATGGGTCTCATATGGGAGAGTTCGGAGCGGTACGCAGTCCTGACCGATATCCTGGGAGATGAGGATGCCTTGGGAGACATGGACTTCAAAGTAGCCGGGACAGCTCGGGGACTCACCGCATGCCAAATGGACATCAAAATCCAGCATATGCCTTACGAAGTGCTGGAAAAAGCTCTGCTTCAAGCGCGACAAGCCCGCCTATTCATCTTGGATAAAATGCGAGAGACTCTACCCGCTCCCCGTCCAGAACTCTCCCCACTTGCCCCTCGTATCCACCGCCTACCCATCCCCCACGAACTCATTGGAGCTGTCATCGGTACGGGAGGAAAGGTCATCCAAGAAATTCAACGAGTAACGGGTACTACTATCTCCATAGAGCAAGACGACAAAAGCGGAACTGCAGTGATCTACGCTCAAGACAAGGCTGCCCTCGAGAAAGCCGCAAATATCATCCAGGAAATCATCTCCGAACCTAAAATCGGACAGATATATCCCGCTCGTGTCAAACTCCTCAAAGAGGCGGGAGCCGTCGTTGAGTTCATGCGAGGCAAAGAGGGATTCCTACATATATCAGAAATCATGCCTTATCGGATCGAGAAAATAGAAGATGTACTAAAGATAGGACAAGAACTTCCCGTAAAATATATAGGCTTGGACTCTCGAACTGGAAAATACCGAGTGAGCCACAAGGCGGCTGTAAATGGAGACAGCCCCATCGAAACCTCTTCTGGAGAGGGACGACCAGAAAGACACAGCGGGGGACGTCTCTCTCGGCGCCCTCACAGCTCAGACGAATCTCGAAATCCACGCCATCGGCGACGCTCATGAAAATCCTCATTACAGGAGGAGCAGGTTTTATAGGTTCTCACCTGGCAGAACGGTGCCTGGAACTCGACCACGAGGTAACTATTATCGACAACCTCTCCACAGGTTCCCTAAGCAACCTAAGCAGCTTAGAAAAATACGGTGAACGATTTCAATTTGTATTCGGCACTGTAGAAGATGCGCCTCTGGTTCGGAATCTTGTCGCATCACATGATCGAGTCTATCATCTGGCTTCTGTCGTAGGTGTCAAGCGCGTCCTATCAGAGCCTCTCACTACCATATTGGAAGGGCTACGCGGGACAGACCACATCTTAGAAGCTGCCGCAGCATACAACAAGCCTACCCTTGTAGCCTCTACCAGCGAAGTGTACGGTAAAACCCTCGATTACCTCGACCCCACCCACGCACACAGACTCTCCGAAGATTCGGTTCTCCTTCTGGGTTCTCCCGTTCGTCATCGATGGATATACGCCATCACCAAACTCGCAAAAGAAGCCCTTGCTATCGCTTATCACCGTCAAAAAGGCTCCCCCTTCATTGTAGTTCGTTTCTTCAACACAGTGGGCCCTCGGCAATCTCCCGCTTACGGTATGGTCATACCGAACCTGGTTCAGGCTGCCTTCGAAGGCAGACCCCTCCCCGTATATGGAAGCGGAGAACAAAAACGTTCCTTCTTACATGTCAAAGATGCAGTTTCTGCGATTTATACCCTCCTCATAGAGCCCTCCCGAGAACCATGGGGAGAGATTTTTAACATCGGTAACCCAACGGAAATCAGCATAAGGGACCTGGCAGAACGTATCATCGCTCTCACTAAGTCGAGCTCTTCTATCGAACTCATTCCTTACGAAGTCTCTTATGGCCCGGGATTTGAAGATATGCAGCGACGTACTCCTGATATTCAAAAAATGAAAGACTGGTTCGGTTGGCAACCCACCCGGAGCTTAGATGTAATCCTCCAAGAAGTTATTTCCTATGCTGTGTCGACCTCTTAGCACCACGAAAATCGCACCGCTCGGAACTATCTTTCTTTTGTTTCTATCTGTATGTTCTCCCAAGGAAAACTCCTTCGAAGGGAATATTCAGTATTCTCCTCGATTAGAAGGGGAAGGAAGTGATAAACTTGAGCCTTTCCTCAAAACTCAGGTTCCGTCCTTTAGGCTCTATCACAAGGCAGAAAAAGCCCGAATCGAGCGAAGCGGAGACATCCTTCTTATTGACTATAAAAAGGATAGCTTTTATGTACTTTTTCCAGAAAGTCTGAGTTATCGAGCATACCCTTTGCAGAGGGACACCGGAAAAGGAGAAAAAACTCCCATTGTAACTGATTTAGGAGATACCCGAGTTGTGCTGGGCCATACCTGTGTAGGCAAGCGGGTGAGCTACACCACCCCATCGGGAGAAGTGTACATGAAGTTTTGGGAAGCGCAGGACCTTCCCGTTCCAGCCTCTGCTCAGAAGGCTTTTCCTATACTTCCTCGGGGAGTACATGTGCAGGGGATGCCTCTTGTGTTAGAATCTCCTGTGATGGACCTACCCATTCGACTGGTGTACGAAGCAACAGAAATAAAAAGCGCAAAACTAAACGATACTCTTTTCTCAATACCTTCTCTCTACAAAAAAGTCAACTGATATGGATATGATACGGACAGTAAGTTTGAACCTACTCCTGATAGGAGCCTGGGTGTACGGCCAAAAATCATTTGAGGGCAGCTTGACCTTCACAACTAAGTTAGAAGGAGCGATGGCATCTCAAATGGAGGAGATGCTGAAAGGTCAGCTCCCCGAAAGAATGATCACCTATTACCGGGGAAACAAAAGCCGAAGCGAAGTCGGCGACATGACCATTATCGTCGATGGAGACGCAGGATATATTTATGCGCTTAATCCTGCCCTGCAAAGCTACCAACGAAGCCCTATTCAGCCCCCCCAGCAGGATCAACCTCAGCCCAAGATTACTCGGACAAAAGAGAAAACTAAAATTCTCGGGCAATCTGTGGAAAAATACATGGTTGAGGTTCCTACCGATCAAGGTACCGTGAAAATGGAGATATGGGCAGCTCCTTCCCTCAAGGTATCTGAAACCTTGGGGCGAACGAATGCCCTCACCCGGGGAGCGAAAGTAGAAGGCCTTCCCTTGCGCATATCCATGGACGTACCGGGTATGGATCTCAAAATAATTTTCCTTGCTACGCAGATTTCGCAGACTCCTCCCGATGAAGCGCTTTTCCGGATACCCGAGGGCTACGTAGAGGATAAAAGTGGAGGGTCGGACGAATAATCCCAAGCCCAAAAAGGACTTAGGAAGCTCCTCTCTTTTCTCACTCTGAATAAATCCCTCTCATTTCCCAAAAGGCGACCTCAAGCTACAAAACCATGAGTACAGGTGTTGGGCATTTCCATTCCGTTTTCAATGGAATGAAAATTGCTACCATTATATTATTCCCAAAAGATGATTTTGCGTATATGCACAGGGCTTGCAGTGGGTTTTCTATGGGCACAACTTTCTGGTGTAATAAATCAATATGCCTCTGTAACTGCCATTTTAGACCCCTCTACTCTGCAGGTAGATGACGCAAGCCCCTTTCATCCAGGCGATCGGATTTTGGTCTATCAGGCAAAAGGAGCGACCATAGACCAAAGTAATACTGCCTCCTATGGAGACATTACGAATATAGGAGGAGCCGGTTTGTTTGAGTT
>JANZYW010000006.1 GCA_026413325.1 Bacteroidia bacterium
AGATGTGTATAAGAGACAGCCGTAGGTATTGACGTAGACTGCTACGGGCTGAGCGATACCGATGGCATAGGCAACTTGGATAAGGACTTCTTCAGCGATACCTGCCGCCACGAGATTTTTAGCTACATACCGAGCCATGTAGGCTGCACTTCGGTCGACTTTGGTGGGATCTTTCCCAGAGAAAGCCCCGCCTCCATGAGGGGCACGCCCTCCATACGTGTCGACGATTATCTTCCGCCCGGTAAGACCAGTATCTGCATGAGGCCCACCCAGCACGAAGCGCCCCGTTGGATTGACGAAAATACGAGTCCGCTCATCCATCATCTCAGGAGGAAGAACCCGAGGAAGAAGAAGAGTTCGCACATCTTCTTCTATCCTTCGATGCATGGTCCTCCAATCCTCTGCAAACTCCTCATGCTGGGTAGATAGAACGATCGTATGGACCCGCAAAGGCTGACCCGCATCCGTGTACTCAATAGTTACCTGACACTTCGCATCGGGACGGAGATAGGGCATCAGAGCCGCTTCTTCTTTGCGAATACGCGATAGCTCTCGCAAAATGCGATGCGCATATGCTATCGCCATCGGCATATACTCCTCCGTCTCCCGACAAGCATAACCGAACATCATCCCTTGATCCCCAGCACCTAAGTCTGGATCCAATCCTTGGCCCTTATTTACGCCCTGAGCGATGTCGGGAGATTGACGATGGATCGTGGTGATGACGCCGCAGCTATCCGCATCGAAACGAAGCTCAGAACGGTCGTAGCCGATAGAACGTATTACGCTCCGAGCGACTTCTTCATAATCTACACGGGCATCAGTAGTAATCTCCCCCGCTAAGACGACCAATCCGGTCGTTACTAAGGTTTCACAAGCTACTCGCCCTCCAGGATCTTGCGCCAGAATAGCATCCAATATCGCATCCGAGATTTGGTCGGCGACCTTATCGGGGTGTCCTTCTGAGACGGATTCTGAGGTGAACAAGTATGACACGGCCGCAAATATGCGTAAAAGCTGGCATCTTTGGAGGGTGCGTACCTTAGTTATAGGTTCTCGTAATCGAATAGACGCCTTGATGAGAGGGGTAGGGCGTCGGTGGGAACCAGATATCTGGAAATGGCCCAGCAAAGTGCCGCCTGGATGGCCTCACTATGAAGTTATCGTAGATTTAGAAGCAGATGAACGGCCCTCTCCAGCTTTTCGAACGGTCAGCTCAGCTTTATGGGTTCTCTCCAGTGTAAAAGCTCCCCTCCATCGGTTGTTACCAGATCCCTCCTGGGCATCGCGCTGTGTAGGAGCCAATCTTCTGCCTGGCTTTTGTGAGCGAGACATCGTGGAGGCTACCGCCCTCTCTGACGCTGCATGGGAACGGTTCCACACCTGGGAGCCCCAAAGCCTGCGAGTACCCGATACGGTCGGCTTAGTAAGCGCCCGCATACTCTGCCTCATCCTCAATGAAGCCCTTCTGCTACGAGGGGAGGGTCAGCTTACCATGGATACTCTGGACCTTGCTGTGAAGCTGGGACTGAACTATCCCTATACTTTGTCTGAATGGGGAGAACGAATCGGATGGAAACATATCCGAGAAGTGGTAGAAGCACTCAACGCAGAATATGGTGCAAGTGTCTACCCCATCGCACCAGCCCTGCGAGGGATGTAATGAAGCTTCAACCGCCTCCCGGGAACCATATACTTCTCGACCGCTAAGCGAAGAGAATCTTCGGTAAGCGTTTCATAAGGGTGGAGGGGCTCAGTAAACCATTCAAGATGGCCCGCTAAAACCGAATGAACCAGGGCAAGGGCACGTCCCAGTGCCTTTTCTCGTTGCCGATGAAGAGATAAGTATCGTTGAGGTCGATAGACATCTAACGCTTCCATAAGTCTCTCCGAAGGGAGTGTATGAAGGACAGCGCTCAATCTATCTTCATACCGATTTACTGATATACCCTCTGAGAGATACGCTTCTATGACCCATAGCCCACCGAAATGAAACTGCCAGACATATGTGCTCAATCGAGAAGCGAGCCCCTCTTCATGAACAAGATGCCGTACCAGATACCCACTTCTCTCATCTCCTAAGTAATCATCTAAAAGATCCACTGCCGGCATGTATGGGTCATCTATCGGAGGGAGTCGGAAAGCCCATGTCACCAATACCTGAGGAACAGCCCCTTCTCGGGTCAAGAGAGGCTCAGGCGAAGGCAAATCCTCAGCTGAAGGTACCACAGGAAGGGGAACTCCTCCTTTTTCTCTGTTATACAACTTCTCGATATGCTGCACCAAATCAGAGGAAATACCCCCACCTGACACACAGAGAATAGCATTTCGTGGCGTGTAGTAAGCAGAATAGAAGTTTTGTACAGTTTCCAAAGAAAGGGAGAGAATCTGATCGGGAGTTTCCCCAATGACCATGTGCTGGTAAGGATGAGCAGGAAAAATGCCCCGCAATACAGAAAAGAAGCGATCTGCGTAGGGAGGATTGAGATACCGCTGTCGAAACTCCTCGGCGACGACCTGCCGTTGGATAGCCAGCTTCTCCTCCGTAATCTCCAAATCAAAAAGACGCGCTGCTTCCAACTCCAGCGCCAATGAAGCCGCTTCTTGTGGCACCCTTGCGTAATAGACCGTGTAGTCCTGTCCCGTGTAAGCATTCGTACTTCCCCCTACTTCTTGCAGACGCCGGTCATAAGCGATGCGTTCATCCTCAAAAAGCAAGTGCTCAAGGAGATGGGCTACCCCTATCGCAGGAGCCTCTTCATGAGCTGCCCCCACTGTATATGCCAAGACTACCGCCGTAAAAGGCGTATCTGCGGGTAAAAGAAAGACCCGCAGGCCATTCGGTAAAGTGAATTGATTCATGCTCCTTTTGCTCCGAGAAGCTCTAACAGCCGCTCTAAGTCTTCTGTAGAGGTGTAGTGAATACGGAGTTCTCCAGCTCCATCTGGCCGGGCTTTGACTTGGACAGGAGCGTGAAGACGATAAGAGAGCATTCGCTCTACTTCTGAGAGGTGGATATCAGTGAGCGAGGGGGGACTCGCTACTTTAGGGGACTTTGGCGTGGTATACTGAGAAATAAGAGCTTCCACTTGTCGGACATTGAGATTTTTTCGCTGGATATCTCGAAATACCTGGAGTTGTAAGTCGGGAGAATCGAGGGAGAGAAGAGGACGAGCGTGCCCCTCAGAGAGAGTACCTTCTTTGAGAGCTTTTTGGATCTCAGGGGGCAACCGCAAGAGGCGGAGGGTATTCGCGACGGCGGGTCGACTTTTCCCTACATAGCGAGCGACTTCTTCTTGATTTAGACCGCATTCTTCCATAAGGCGCTTGTAAGCGAGGGCAAGCTCAATAGGATTGAGATTTTGCCGATGGACATTCTCAATGAGAGCGAAGGCCAGTAGCTCCGTGTTATCTGCAGTCCGAACATAAGCAGGAAGCGTAGACAAACCAGCTCTTTTCGCAGCACGCCAGCGCCGCTCCCCCGCGATCAGCTGGAACTTATCTCCTACTTGTCGGACGGTGATAGGCTGGATCAGCCCATGCTCCCTAATAGACTCTGCGAGGGCAGCCAACTCTTCTTCTGGAAAATCAATGCGAGGCTGAAAGGGATTGGGTTCTATTTGCTCAACAGGTATCTCCTGTATGGTATGCGAACGCTCAACAAGAGACTCTTCTACAGGCAGAATAGCCCCAAGGCCTCGCCCCAAACCGCGCGATTTCATGCAGGAATGGGGATATTATTCCGTTGGAGGAACTCTTCCGCCAGCATCATATAGTCTTGAGCTCCTCGTGAGTTTGCATCATACTGAATGACAGGCTTCCCATAACTGGGAGCCTCGCTCAAGCGAGTGTTACGCTGAATCACAGTTTTGAAAACAATCCCTTCAAAGTGATGAGAAACCTCTTCGACCACTTGACGTGAAAGCCGCAAACGGGCATCGTGCATCGTCAAGAGGATGCCCTCTATCGTCAAGGAAGGATTAAGACGTTGCTGGACGATCTTTATGGTATTGAGCAGCTTCCCCAGACCCTCGAGGGCGAAGTATTCACATTGCACGGGGATGAGGACACTATCGGAAGCCACAAGCGCATTAACCGTAATCAATCCCAAAGAGGGTGCACAGTCCAAAAAAATAAAATCGTAGTCCGAGCGCAGGGGATCGATAGCCTTCCGAAGGCGATGTTCGCGCTGAGGCAAATTGATCATATCCACCTCAGCCCCGACGAGATCGATGTGGGCAGGTATAAGATGGAGGGTTTCTATCCCCGGCACTCGATGGATAAGCGGATGCGGGTCAGTGAGATCACCCAAAATGACATTGTAAATCGTTTGTGTAACATTTCGCGGATCTATGCCTAATCCTGAGGTGGCATTGGCTTGAGGATCGACATCGATAATGAGCACCTTAAACTCATACGCAGCGAGGGAGGCAGCGAGGTTTATAGCGGTGGTTGTTTTGCCGACACCGCCTTTTTGATTGGCGATGGCGATGGTTTTCCCCATACGATTGCACAAAGCTACGAAAAGGCTACGTACTTTGCGTATAGATGAGAGCGTATAGGGTGTGGAAAACCGTATATATCGCTTTTTTTCACAAAGGCAGCCCTTGGCTCTTGGGATGGGTTGCTCTTTTTATGGGCTGCCATCCCCGACGAGATCTCCCAGCAAACGTACTCCGCATAGGACTCATGAACAGCTATAGCAGTTTGGATCCTATCTACGCCCGTGACCAGCTCAGCGTCTGGCTGGTACAGCAAATTTTCTCAGGACTTGTTGGATATGACAGCCTTTTGCGTCCCGTACCTGCTCTGGCTGAGCGATGGGAGATAAGTGAAGGAGGAAAGAAATACAGATTTCACCTTCGCAAGGGGGTGCAATATCATTATCAGCCTAATCGGTTTCTTCGTGCGGCCGATGTCCTTTACAGTTGGCATCGTTTAGCGCATCCAAAATGGTCTTCTCCGGGAAGCTATTTGTTTAGAGGCATTATTGCAGGCTGGGAAGCCTATCAAAGAGGAGATTCCCCTTCTATCCAGGGTTTGAAAGCGATCGGGGATAGCATCGTGGAGATTACCCTTACCGCCCCCTATGGCCCGTTTCTACATCTCCTGACCCTCCCCTATGCTATGGTAGTATTACCAGAGCTCGCTGAAAGTCTGGGACGTGATTTTGGAAAACACCCGATCGGCTGTGGTCCCTTTGCTTTAGAATATCATGAGACAGGACGCCTGCTGGTCCTGAAAAGATGGGTATCTGCCCGACCTCCCTACGTACAAAAACTGGTTTTCCGATGGTATCCCAATCGACTCTGGGCCTGGGAAGCCCTCCAACGAGGGGAAATAGATGCCTTTGAAGGAACTGATAGAGCGCTGGACCATCTTCTGAGTCATAGACAGGTCAATAAAACAAAAGCCTACCGCATAGAAACCCCGCAGTTGGGTACGGAATATATCGGCATGGATGTCCAACGGCATCCCCCCTTCCGGGAACAGAAGTTTCGAAAAGCGCTTCGGTACCTCATCTGGCAGATGCCCCTCACGGGTGTGGTACTGCGCGGGCATGCCACCCCCGCTCGCACGTTTATCCCACCCCTCTTGCTCAGTCACCTCCCCGATGTCGATAGGACCCCACCTGATACACAAACCTTAGCGCAGCTTCAAACCCTCTCCCTTCGTCTCTATGCTCCCCCCACCTTCCGAGAACTATGTGAGTATATACAGAGTCAGCTTGGTCAACAAGGCATTCAGCTCCAGATAGAATATCTACTGGGCCCCTCTCTCAGGGAATACATCAGCAAAGGGCAAATCGCTCTCTGGAAAGCAAGCTGGCTGGCAGACTTCCCCGATGGAGAAAATTTTCTCATCCTCTTCGAATCACACCAACACGTACCTACAGGTCCCAATACCACCCGCTACGCAAATAAGAAAGTGGATAGTCTGATTAGCCATAGCAGACATATCCCCCAGGAGGAGCTGCGCCGTGAGCTGTATACCATCGCAGAAAGCCTCATTTCAGCTGAAGCCCCTGTCATACCCCTATATCATGCCCACGGGATCTGGACCCTCCACCCCCGAGTGAAAGGCTTCCCACGCAGTGCCCTGCCCGTCTGGCTCCCCCTGCAAGAGGTACAGATTCAGTGAATGGGAGCAGGATACTACTTTTGAAAACATGCGGCTTGTCGCCCATAGACTCCAAAAGACCTACGGGAAACGCAAGGTAGTCGATGGAGTCTCTCTTCACTTGGAGCCAGGAGAGATCGTAGGGCTCTTAGGACCAAATGGAGCGGGTAAAACGACCACATTCTATATGATAGTGGGCTTCATTCGTCCCGATGAAGGAGAGATTTACTTAGGAGAGGAGCGCATCACAGGCCTACCCATGTATCGTCGAGCGCAGCGGGGTATTGGTTACCTCCCACAAGAGGCCTCCGTATTCCGCCGAATGAGTGTAGAAGATAATCTCCGCACCGTATTAGAACTGAGAAAAGGGCTCTCCCGGAAAGAGATATACGAACGGATCGACCAACTATTAGAAGAGTTTAGTCTGACTCATGTCCGCAAGTCTCTTGGACAGCAGCTCTCGGGAGGAGAAAGACGGCGTACCGAAATCGCCCGAGCTCTGGCTACTGAACCCCAATACCTTCTCTTAGACGAGCCTTTCGCAGGGGTAGATCCTATCGCAGTGGAAGAGATCCAGGCCATCGTCGTAAAACTCGCTGAGAGAGGTATAGGTATCCTTATCACAGACCATAACGTACATGAGACACTCAGCATCACGCGTCGATCTTATCTCCTCTATGAGGGACGTATCCTAAAGGAAGGGGCAGCAGAAGATCTCGCCGCCGACCCAGAAGTACGAAGGGTATACTTAGGAGAAAAGTTTCAGCTGATCCGATGAGAACCTTTTTTCTCTCTCTCATCCTCCCCCATAGAAAGCTTCTTTACGAGATACCCCCTCTCCCTCCTTTATCAAAGACTTCGAAGCAAACAAGGCTATCTTTTGAAAGCCAGCCAGTATGAAGTCTATTGCTTCTCTTTTGTATCCGATTGTACGCATTCCTCATAAACGGATAGAAGCCCTTCGTAGGGACCCTATCCATAAGCAACACAAGTGGTATACCTATCTGCTTGAAAGAGGAAGCCAGACTCGCTATGGAAAAGCCCTGGGGCTGAAACCAGGGATGTCTTACACTTCTTTTCAGCGACAGGTCCCCATCGTCTCCTATGAAGAGCTCTACTCCTGGATAGAGCGCTCACTCAAAGGGGAAGCAGACATCCTATGGCCAGGTATAGTTCGATGGTTTGCCAAATCCTCTGGCACCACCAACGACCGCAGTAAGTTTATCCCCGTCCCGCCAGAGAGCTTCCGATATACCCACTTTCGGGGCGCAAAAGACATGTTCGCCACGTATCTCACGCTTTACAAGAACCAAACTCACCTTTTGGAGGGAAAAATCATCAGTATAGGGGGTAGCCACGCTATAAGTCCACTGGGGCCTCATGCTCGCTGTGGAGATCTCAGCGCCTTGCTCTTAGCCAACATGCCGGCCTTCTACCGCTTATTTCGAGCCCCCTCCCTGGACATAGCCCTGCTTCCCAGTTGGGAAGAAAAAGTGCCGCGCATGGCAGAAGCTCTCCTATCTGAAAAGCAAAACATCGTGGGACTTGCCGGTGTCCCGACCTGGACAGTAGTCCTATTTGATGAACTGCTGCGACGCACAGGGGCTGCACACGTGCTGGAAGTATTTCCCCTATTTGAAGTATTCTTTCATGGAGCGGTGAGCTTCACGCCGTATGAAAAGCTGTTTTACCGGTACCTTCCCTCCCCTGCTGTCCGCTACATGGAGATATACAATGCCTCAGAAGGTTTCTTTGCGTTTCAAGATGAACCCGCCCAACGGGATCTACTTCTGATGGCCGACCACGGCATATTCTATGAGTTTATTCCCTTCAGCGCCTGGGAGCGAGGCCAATGGGAAGCCATACCTCTCGAACAGGTACAACTGCATGAAGTATACGCTCTGGTGATAACGACAGTGGGGGGCCTATGGCGCTATCTGATCGGAGATACAGTCCGATTTGTGAGTCTACGTCCTTATCGTATACGCATAGCGGGCCGCACTCGCCACTACATCAATGCTTTCGGAGAAGAGGTCATGGTAGAAAATGCGGAGGTCGCCCTTCAAGCGGCTTGTTCGGCTACGAGTGCAAGCGTACGGGATTTCACAGTGGCACCGATATACCTCGCGGAAGGGTATCGAGGCGCTCATCAGTGGCTAATCGAGTTCATTCAGCCTCCCTCCAACCTTGACCGGTTTGCAGAGGTATTGGACCAAACTCTCCGCCAGGTAAACTCCGATTATGATGCCAAAAGAGAGGGGAATCTCGCACTGGGCCCCCCTCATATAACCTCCCTTCCAGAAGGGACTTTTTATCGATGGCTGCATAAAAAAGGACGCTTAGGGGGACAAAACAAAGTGCCTCGCTTGTCTAATGATCGCACCTATGCAGAAGAGATATTGGCTTTGGCTGCTACCCCTTCTTGAGGGGTGCAGATCTCTTTCTCCATCGCCTCCTATTGCAGAGGACACGACTATTCAACTGCTGCGAGAACTATATACTTTCCGGGCTCATCTTACCACGCAGAACCTACCTATCGCGACCAGTGAGAGCCTTTTGACAGGCTACACCTCTTCCTTGCTGCGACACTATGCCATAGATACACTCAGATGGGATAGCCTCCGTCGTTTTTACGCAAAACATCCGGAGCTTTGGCAACAGACCCTGGAAGACTTGCTTCGCGACCTACAGACAACTAAGCCTCAATAGCCCTTCTCTCACTTAGTTTAGCCTCGGGTAATACCCCAGCAACCATTTCCGCAGCTCCTGGGAAAGGAGATCCTCTCCTTTCACGAGATACAGAAGAAAGCGGACAATCCCCATCAGCAAACGGTGCAAAGTGAGCTCCAGCAGTTTCTGCGAGATTCCACATTCCACATCTAAATGGAAATCTGCATAGAAATACCCCTCTTTCCAGTAGACCCGAGGCCATCGATGTTCCTGGTTCCATCGATTTGCAAGAGAGAGGGCTTCTTGCTCTCCAATCGGCCTCTCGATCCCTTCATAACGCGCTATGATAGAGAGTATCTCACCTTGTAGACCCTCTCTTAGGATAAATACCCGTACTTGGGCTGGAAACTCTTCAAAACCTAAAATCAAGTGGTAGTCTCCATCTTTATCTATGGAGTACTTCAAAGAAGATTTCCGCAAAAACCGCTCTATGCCCCGCTCCAGCTTTTTTCGTAGGTCAGATTCCATATTTTTTTGCGTTTGTTCTCATAGATATAGAGCGTGTATCCCCTGAGAAGGAGAGCCACTTTCTAAGCTCCCGCTTGTCGGAAGTTCGTTTCTTCAAGGGAAAGACATCAGACCCAATCACTTGCATATAACAAATATACATCCATGGCCTATAAAGCCATAAGAGAAGCTCAGCCTTTGTCACCTGCCTGATTACCTATGTACAGCAAAAACTGGAGTATAGCCGATAGCAGCCTTCGAAGCGTATGATGTACGAAAGCAGAGGGAAGTCCACACTCTACATCTAAATGGAAGTCTCCATAAAAGTTTCCATCTAACCAGTATATGCGCGGCCAGCGGTTTTCTATATTCCAGTTGTTGGCAAGAACGAGGGCATCCTCCTCTGCGAGCAGAAAGTGGGGGGTTTCAAAACGGCTCACTATCGAGAGTATCTCTCCGTGAGTTCCAGCAGCCATGAGCACTACTTGTACATAGGCAGGTATTTCCTCCACTTTGAAGAAAACCCGAAAGTCTCCTTCCTCATCAATGGTATATTTCAGAGAAGATTGCTGGAGGAACCTCTCCATCAACTGCCGCAGTTTCGTACGTATCTCTTTGTCCATGAGTCTGATCCCGGTATAAAAAGACCCTTCTTTCGCATGCAAGATAGCAAATTTTTATTCATAAAAAGAGGGCCTTCGCTCAAGAGTCATAGCCTTTCGTAAGGAGCGGTAGAAGAAGATACCTGCTAAACAGGAACTCACGTCCCTTTGCCCCAGAATATAGGGCACTTTCTCGAAATAATAGTGGCTAAATATCTACTTCTTGCGACCTCGAAGAGACTCCACCATTTGGAGAAGTAAGGGGCCGAATGCAGTCCGTACAGCTACTTCTCTGACTTGTATAAGAGCCGATTCTATGTAACCAGCCCCCTTCTCACGTAACCCCAGACGCTCATAGAGAGAGAGCCCCACTTCTCGGCGTTTATCCGGGGGTAAACTCCGATCTTCTAACATAGTCCGTTCAGAAGGGGAAGCTGATTCGTACGCCCAAAGCCAAAGAAAAGTTTTCTTGCCCTCCACGAGATCTCCTCCGCGGATCTTACCCGACTCTTCACTGAAGGCATCTAAATAGTCGTCCTGTAGCTGAAAGTAGCGTCCTATTGCTTCTCCTGCATATCTCAGGCGTATCTGCTCATCTGGAGGGGCACCTGCTAAAGCAGCTCCAGCTTCCAGGGCTGACCCCATTAAGGCACCTGTTTTTTCTGTGATCATCTCCAGGTAGTCTTGGAGAGTGACCTGAGAGGTGGGGGCTTTGGAAAGCTCTAAGTCTCGCAGTTGCCCATGACATACCCTGAGCGCTCCTTGAGATAAAATAGTTTGCAGGGGCAGAATCGACTCTGGGGGAAGCTTGGCAAGCTGCTGATATACCGCTATCAAAAGGGCATCTCCGACTAAGATAGCGATATTCTCATCTGTCTCTCGATAGACAGTGGGACGTCCCCTACGCAAAGCAGAGCGATCCATAACATCATCATGGACCAGAGTGAAAGTATGGAGGAGCTCTAAAGCCAGAAGAAGGGGAAGCCCTTCCTCCCATTTTGCTGCTTCCCTTTTGTAAAAGGCATAGCTCTCCCAGGCCAGTCGCGGGCGTAAACGTTTGCCTCCCCCGTCTAAAGCATAGCGCATCCAGGCTTCCCAGCTTCCCATTTCAGGCCAGGAGAGACACCGGAGTTCACTCTCGAAACGCTCCAGGGTCCACACCCCACAAATATCCTTACAAGATTGGCTCTCCCAGATGCCGCACCAAGAGAAGGTCGACTAAACGTCTATCAAAATCAATCCCAACGACCCGCACTTGTACTTCATCGCCGAGGCGAAAGCGACGTCGACTGTATCTCGCTTTGAGAAAATGCCCTTGGGCATCCCGCTCATAGATATCCGAAGGGAGCTCTCGCATAGGTACGAGACCTTCTGCTCGACTCTCTGTCAACTCCACATACAGTCCCCAGGATTCGATGCCTACGATGATCCCCGTCAACTCTTTCCCCTCCAGCTGGGCAAGATATTCTAACTGTTTGTATCGAATCGATGCACGTTCGGCTTGCTCTGCTACCCTTTCCCGCTGAGAACTGTGTCGGCAGAGCTCTTCCAGGCGAGAGCGATCGGGATAGGGAGAAATCGTCCCATCCAATACAGCCGCTAAAATCCGATGAACCAGTAGATCAGGATACCGGCGGATAGGGCTCGTGAAATGGGTATAGTGCGTAAATCCCAGGCCATAATGACCGATGTTACTCGTCGTGTAAAGCGCTTTAGGCATGGTACGAATAGCGACAGCTTGAATAATATGAGCCTCAGGCTTGCCTTCAATAGCCTCTATCAGCTCGTTGAGAGAACGAGTGAGCGAACGGGCGCTGCGAATGTCAATAGTATAGCCGAAACCCTCTAAAAAAAGCTGGAGGGCTCGAAGCTTGTCCGACTTCGGGATGTCATGCACCCGATAGACAGTAGGAAGGCCCCGCTGCTGAGAGAGAAATAAGGCCACCTGACGATTTGCCAGAAGCATAAACTCCTCTATCAGCTTATGAGCATCCTTTCGGTCTTTTACATAAAGAGCCACCGGTCGATATTCCTCATCCAGCTGAAACTTAATCTCTACAGTCTCAAAGCGGATGCCGCCCTCTTTCATCCGAGCCGCGTGAAGCTGCTTAGCCAGCGTATTCAGAGTACGGAGTTCGGAAGCAAAGGGTCCTGATTCCCCTTCCAAAATGCGCTGAGCTTCCTCATAAGAGAAACGATATTGACTGTGGATCAGAGAACGACCTATCCATACGGAATGCAATCTGGCTTTTTTGTCCATCTGTACGACGACTGAGAAAGCCAGGCGATCCTCATGGGGCCTCAATGAGCACAGATTCGCACTCAACCGCTCTGGAAGCATCGGAAGCGTCCTATCCACCAAATACACACTCGTGCCGCGAGCATGGGCCTCCTTATCTAACAAGGAGTCTGGCATCACATAATAACTAACATCCGCTATATGGACACCCACCTCGTATAAACCAGAGGGTAACTCTCGAAAGGACAAGGCATCATCGAAATCTTTCGCATCTTCTGGATCTATCGTGAACGTAGGGATGCCTCGAAAATCATGACGCGACTCAATCTCAACTGCAGGGATATCCTCGGGTAAATCAGCTGCTTCGCGGAGGACTTCTTCTGGAAAGGATTCGGGAAGGGCAAATTCATGAATAATCGCATGAATTTCTGTATGGTGCTGGCGTGGAGCCCCCAGCACACGTACTATTTCTGCGACGGGATACTTTAGTCCCCAAGAAAGGAAACGAACCGCAACCTTCTGCCCGATCAAATCGGAAGGGACATCCTTAGGGAGCTGAAAGTCGATGGCAAGGGGAGGCTGCTGAGGGGTCACATAAAGCCTACCATTGCGACCTTCTTCGACTGTCCCCACAAATGTGCGTTGTGTGGGGGCGATGCGGCGTATAACTCTACCCAGAACTTGCTCTGGATACAGTGCGTAGATTTCTATCTCGACATACTCCCCCGGTAAAAGTCGCTGCTTGCGAAAATCACCGAGAGAGACCCGCAGGGCAAAGGGATCAAGGAGAACATAGGCTTCTTCATACCGAGTTTGCACCTCCGCTGAAAAAGTTTTACCCAAAAGATTCAGGGCATACCGACCCTTTGCGTCTCGATACACCCACCCTTCTCCTACCAGATTTTCCAGCTCGACTGTCAATATCGCTTCGTCCATAAAAGGACGAACTCGCTCCAGAAGCTGAGAGAGACGCCACTTTTTGGACCCTTTTTGCAGAAAAATAGGAAGGAGGGCGGCAGCTGTAGGACGCATTAGGGAATCACCTCAAATTCCACCCGCCGATTGAGGGCACGACCTTCAGGCGTCTGGTTATCTGCGATGGGCTGGCTATTTCCATGCCCTACGGCTTCTATCCGATCGGGAGATATTCCTTTTCGGATGAGATACATTCTTACGTTTATGGCGCGCTCTTCTGAGAGCCGTTGATTGTGCTGAGGGTTGGGATCCCCGATATCAGTGTGTCCATGTACCCGAAGGCGAATCTTCGGATTCTTTTTCATGAAATCCGCGATGCGATCGAGAGCAGGATAAGAGGTGGGCTCCAGTACAGGGCTATTCGGTTTGAAGTGGATCCGAGTCTCCCGTAAAAGAGCTCCACTCACAGCAGGCCGCAAAAAGACCAGCAGAGAATCCCCAGCCTGTACTTCGACCTTCTGAGAGAAAGGAAAGTAACCCTCTTTTTCTATCTCTACCTCAAAGGTACCCGAAAGGGTAGGCTGAAACTCGCCTTGTGGAGAGGTAATGCCGGACTGCTGTACAGCTCCTGCACCGATAAGCTTCACCTGTCCCCCCACAACCGGGGCTTGTGTGGACTCGTCTAAGACTCGTATGAAGAACGGCCTCGGCTGAGGAGAGAAGCGCTTGAGACGAACCTCGACTTGCAAGGGACTTTCTTGTACTCGGATCGTACGCTGAAGAGGGATATAACCTGCTTTCTCGAAAAATATCGTGAGGGTATAATCCCCTGGTGACAAAGAGGCCTCCGCTTCTCCTTGTGAGTTGGTAGTAAGGGGAAAACTTTTTTGAGAGGGGGTGGCTCGAATATGCACCTCAGGTAGTGGGGTTCCCTTCTCGTCATCCAGTACTCGGATTCGAAGGCTAACAGAGAGAGGGGGCTGTACTTTGGGAGTATCTACTACCTGGGGCCGTTTGTACTTTTCTAACTTTTCGATAGCGATGCGTCGAATGGCTGCATTTCGGTAATCACACACGTAGAATACGGTGGGCTTCTCACCTATGCAGATTTCGACTGGCTCATAGAAACGAGCATACTTGCCATTTCCGTCGATCCATCCAGGGCGCCCTGTACCTGCCAAGATCTCAACTGTACGCTCAGCTGCGTTGATCTGATAGACGATATGGCGCCCCCCATCTGCGATATACAAGTTTCCGTCGGGATCTACAGCTACCCCTCCTCCATGTCCTCCGCCACTGGTGACGAAACTCAGCCCCCCTGCGAGCTCCCCTCGAATGGTCCAGCCTCTAAAGTTTAGGTCGACAAACGTAGTCGTCTCCCCCTGAGGAGTGACCTTTCGGATACAGCGATTCCCTGCATCGACGATGTAGAGATTGTCATTTTTATCGATTGCCAGGCCCACTGGAGAGCTGAACTGGACCTGCTTTCCAGACCCATCTCGATACCCCGGTGAGCCCGTTCCTGCCACGGTAGTCACCTTCCCTTGAGGAGTAACTTTACGTAAAGCATTATTCCCCGCATCTAAAACCCAAAGATTCCCACGGCTATCGCGTACGATAGCGATTGGAAAAAGAAAGCGAGCCTCTTCCCCCACCCCATCGCGAAACCCCCCGCCTTTCCCTCCGGCCAACGTGCTCACTTGCCCTTCTGACGTAATGCGTCGAATGGCATGGTTGAAATAGTCACATACATACAGGTTGCCTGCAGGATCGATAGTAAGCCCATGCGGACTATTGAATGCCGCTTCTTCTCTTTCTCCATCCTGGAAGCCTGCGCTACGGGGCTGGCCTGCTACCAAAACCACCCTGCCGTCCGCGGTCACCTTCCGAACGCAGTGGTTCTCATCGTCTGAGAAGTAGATGTTAGCCGCCTTGTCCACTACGATTCCATTCGGACGATTAAGGGCAGCTTCCAAAGCAGGCCCCCCTCGGTAACCTACCCTTCCACTTCCTGCGACAGTAGTGACTTCGACTTTATAGGTGACCTCTAGGGTCTGTGCAACAAGGCCTCCTATGAGAAGGATACCCCCGAGGCGAATGAATCCACGCATTATGAACTACCCTATCGTTGAGCGGGAGACGGGTTTCGAACCCGCGACCTTCAGCTTGGGAAGCTGACGCTCTACCAGCTGAGCTACTCCCGCATGGAGCAAAGATACGATGATTTTTGACAGAGTTTCCTTAGAGACAAATCTGGATTCAAAGTAGCTGAGTGTGTTGCCTTTCGGACCCATCTAAGGAAATGGGTTAGGGAGAGACCGCCACCACCAGGATTTCCTTGCGAAAAGCATTTATTCTCTCTTCGCACTCTCAATCGAAAGCAAACCTAATACCAGAACAGTTTGTTATTTTTGGAGTATGAAAAAACCGTCTCCGGGCATGTTGCTGGTAGCGGAGCCCTATCTGCCCGATCCCAACTTCTTTCGCAGTGTAGTTTTATTAGTCGAACACAACGCAGGGGGAAGTTTGGGTTTTGTCCTCAATCGACCTGCCCCTGTTCAAGTGAAAGAAGTGACCGACTACTTCGGTGAGGTGGAATACCCGCTCTTTAGAGGGGGTCCAGTAGCCCCTAATACCCTCCATGTTCTCCACGCCATCGGCCATCTCGCAGAAAGCCAACGCATCACAGAAGGGGTATATTGGACGGGTAACCCTAGGCCGCTACGAGCGATATTGGCAACCCGAGATATTCCTACATCCATCATTCGATTCTTCGCAGGATATGCAGGGTGGGCTCCCGGCCAGCTCGAAGCAGAAATAGCCCAACACTCCTGGATCCTCACCGAGGCTCGACCCGAATATGTATTCAGTTCTCAGCCTGAATCGCTCTGGCGAAAAGTCTTGACAGACATGGGAGGGAAATATGCCTTCATCGCCACATTTCCCGATGACCCTCGAGTCAACTAACCGCTGGGAAAGCCTGACTGCAAAGGTATCTGCAAAATACGGGGGAGAGCCTTCCGAGGAATCCCTTCTTTTTCTAATCGGTCTCCATGAGTGGGGAGACTACCCCCCTGGAGAAGAAAAACGAGTAAAAGCAGACCTAATCCAGCTGGGCGTGTTGGTTCTCTTAGAGCGAGCCGGATTCATGCGCCGCACAGGTGTCGACGCAGAGGGATGGCCTACTTGGGAACGGACACAGCCTATCCCCTCCTGGTCTCCCGGCGAGCAGCGACGCTTCCTTCGAGAAGCCATCATCGATTACTTCGCAGAGATTTGGGAACTTTGACCTATGCATGTAGCCGAAATCCTTTCCCGAGAACCCGGCCCTTTTATCAGTGTAGAAATCATCCCCCCTCGCAGAGGGGGTAACATACAGCAAGTACACAGTGCCGTAGAAAGTCTCCTTCCTCACCGTCCCCGATACATCAACATCACCAGCCATGCCGCAGAAGTAGTATGGCAAGAGCAAGCCGATGGCACATTTCGCCGACGAGTCAAGAGACGAAGCCCAGGAACTTTCGGACTCTGCGCAGTTATCAAGTATAAGTATGGGATCGAACCAGTTCCCCATCTCCTCTGCCATGGCTTCACGCGGGAAGAAACCGAGGATGCACTCATCGAACTCCATTACCTCGGGGTAGAAAATGTATTAGCCCTTCAAGGAGAAGAAAAATATGCTCGCCCCCCCCGACCCGATAGAACTGTCAACCATTATGCAGTAGAACTGGTAGAGCAGATCACGGCCATGAATCAAGGACGTTATCTGGATGAGCTAACAGACGCCCAGCCCACCCGCTTCTGCGTGGGAGTGGCAGCCTACCCTGAGAAGCACTATCAATCTCCCAACCTTGCCTTCGATATCGCCAACCTCAAACGAAAACAAGATGCAGGCGCCAGCTATGCGATTACCCAGATGTTTTTTGATAATCGATCGTACTTCGAGTTTCTCGATAAAGCCCGCAGCGCGGGAATATATATCCCGATTATCCCTGGCTTGAAGATCCTGACCAAGAAAGAACAGGTGTACTCCCTTCCCCGTTCTTTCCACGTTTCTATCCCAGAAGGGCTGGCGAGTGCAGTCCTGGCCGCAAAAGGAGAGGCAGAGGTGCTCGAAATCGGCTTAGAGTGGGCTTACCACCAGGCAATGGACCTTCTCGCAAACGGTGTACGAAACCTTCATTTTTATACTATGCTTTATACCAAGCCCCTATTGCGACTGATGAGCCGTCTCAAGTTAGATTGAGGACCATGCGTCCTCTTTTATCTTGGAAGGCTGTCGCCTTCCTCATCGGATTGATTATTTTCGCTTTGCTTTTATGGCCTCATCGACCCATTTCTACTCCGACTACCTCCCCCTCTTGCCAGTGGGAGTGGTCCCGATATGAGACAGCCCTTTCACAAGCTCGAAAACACAAAGACAGTCTTTTTCTCGTCGACCCTCGCTCCCCCATTCCTCAGCAGGAGAAAAATCATTTTCGAGGGCTAAAATACTTCCCCCCTGACAGTCAATGGCGTTTGAGAGGCCGATATGAGGCGCTCAAGAATGCTTTGGCTCCTATGGTAGGCGTTGCATGGCTTCACCTCCCCACCTTGGATGGCTGTAAAGGCCCTTCTAAGCTTCTGGTATACGGAGAAAAAACAGGAAGTTTATATGTAGCTTTTTGGGACTCCACTGCTCATACAGGCCTCACGTATGAGGGAGGACGATATGTACCTGTAGAGGTAGTGGGAGAGAGTGCTTGTGTAGATTTCAACAGGGCCTATTTTCCCTATTGCGCCTATAACCCCTCTTACATCTGCCTTCCCTACCCCCCTGAAAATCGCTTATGTCTCCCTGTCTTAGCAGGGGAAAGGTGGTGAACCATGATCAGACGCTATTCTCTTTCGGATACTTGGCCTGCAGTCCCTCTTATCGCTCTCTCTGGTCGCTCAAACGTAGGGAAATCCTCCCTGATTAACCGGCTCCTGGGTACTCCCATAGCTGGAGTCAGCCGTAAACCTGGACGTACCCGCGAGATTTCCTTATATCAAAAGGAACCTACCCATCTGTGGGTGGATCTACCCGGATACGGCTATGCGGGGACATCTCAGGCAGAGCGCATGAGATGGGAGAAAGAAACGAAAGTCTTTCTCCGAGAGAGAAGGCCCTTCGTTTGGGTCCTTGTGGACAGCCGGATCCCTCCACAACGAATAGACAGGGAATGGATAGCCTGGTTAGAAAGTCTGCAGCTCCCATATGGAGTCCTCGCTACCAAGGCTGACGGTCTCTCTCAGAAAACCCGATACGCTCAGCAAAAAAGGCTACGAGAGGCTTATCCTCAAGCGCAGGAGCTTTTCTTTGTTTCCAGTCGCACAGGAGAAGGACTTGCAGCACTCCATATTTGGCTGTCCAGATGGCTAAAGAGAAAAGAAGGCGAGGAATCCCCCTACCTTCGCTCTTAGTATGCCTGAGGTCTCCTATAACCGAGTCAAGATCATAGCCACAGCGGGGCCTGCTTGCCAAACAACGGATATTTTACGCCGACTGATTCTCTCTGGGGTGGATGTGATTCGCCTCAATCTGAGTCATGGTACATGGACGCAGCATCATCATTTCATCGAAGAGGTTCGACGCTTGAACCTAGAGTTAGGCACGAGAGTAGCCCTGTTGGCAGACCTCCAGGGCCCCAAGATGCGGATAGGCCGCTTAGAACATCCTATCCCTATCCGACCAGGAGAGGAGATTCGCTTCACTACTCATCCTACTGGAGAACCTACCGATATCCCCGTAGAATATGAAACCTTAGCACGGGATGTACGCCCTGGAGACATTGTGCTGGTAGAAGATGGTCGCATACAGTTAGAAGTACTTCATACAGACAAAATAGGCACTGTACACCTACGAGTATTGACGGGAGACCGTATCGGCAGCCGAAAAGGTATCAATCTACCAGGCAGGCCTATTTCCCTCCCTACCCTCTCGGAAAAAGACTGGGAAGACCTCTTAGAAGCTGCACGGCAACAGCTGGACTGGGTAGCCGTTTCTTTCGTACGTTTCCCTGATGACATCCGACAAGTACGTTCATTCCTCTCACGGGTAGGTTCCAGCTCCCGCATCATGGCCAAGATAGAGCGCCCAGAAGCACTCGAGCACCTGGAAGATATCGTATCCGTCAGCGATGCGCTGATGGTGGCACGGGGAGACTTAGGGGTAGAAATCCCCGTGGAAGAGGTTCCATTCTGGCAGAAAAAAATCGTACATACCTGTAACCGCTTAGGAAAACCTGTCGTGGTAGCTACCCAAATGCTGGAAAGTATGATCCAGAATCCCACTCCCACGCGAGCAGAAGTAACCGATGTCGCAAATGCGGTCTTAGACGGAGCGGATGCGGTGATGCTAAGTGGGGAAACCTCCGTGGGTGCCTTCCCTGTGGAGGCTGTGCGCCAAATGCAACGAATACTGCGCCAGGCGGAACAAGCGGTAGAAGTCTATCGTTTTCCTGGACAGCCCGATCCCGCATCTCCTACCTACCACTCGGATGCAGTGTGCTGGACTGCCTGTACGTTAGCCTCTGAAGTAGGTGCGAAAGCCCTTGTAGGACTCACCTATTCAGGCTATACGGCATTTCAGTTAGCTCGATGGCGCCCGCAGACCGATATCTTCATTTTTACTCCTAACCCCCGCATTTTGGGGGGACTCAACCTGCTCTGGGGCGTGCGCGCTTACTACTACAAACGATACGAAGGCACCTATGACACCATTCAAGATGTGGTTCAGATCTTAAGAGACATGGACCATGTGAGCTCAGGAGAAACGGTTATTTTTACAGTGTCTATGCCTCTCCGTGCCCGATTGCGCACGAATACCTTGTACATCGCTCGGGTGCCGTGAAACCTCCTTCCCTCGTCATATGGGGACTTGGGATTGTGTGGTTCGGGATTTGGCATAGCTCCCGAGCATGGCCTCCTAAGTTATGGGACGGGTATCAGTGGAAACGGCTCGATAGTTGCAAGTGGGAAGTACACCGAACACTTCCTCGGTTTAGTGAGAGCCTGCTTCGACCTGGAGACCAGCTGCTCCGCATTGACTACCTGCCCGTTTGTGATCTGACTCACATTCCCCCTGGAAAGGAAAAGGGACGTTTATACTTGTATGAGATTTCTCGGGAAGGACGTATACAACTGGTATTTGTAGAGAGTCAGCTCCCCCTGGTATTCGGGTGGCCCTCTTCGCCGAAAGAATACACCCTAACCCGATTGCTCAGTTTCCTGGTTTGGCTCTTTGCCCTGTTCCTGATGGGAGTGACCGCCGATCAGTGGCGATGGGAATGGCCCTCCCTCTGGAGAGAAGGTCTTTCTCTCCTGGTGAGTCTGCTACCACTGGGGGTATTTTGGTTTTTCTGGGAAGAACCTACACCGATTTTCCGTTCCTATTTTACTCCCTTTCTACTGAGCTTGTGGGGGATCTGGTCTATCAGTCGCGTCACAGACCACCGTCTCCAGATTTTGCTTGCGATTTTAAGTATGGGCTGCTTCTTTACAGACGGAATCCCCTTTTTAGAAGGGATAGGCGCCTCTGCTTTGTTAGGGAGTAGCCTACTGACTTTATCAGGTCCTACACGTCTGATCTACACCCTCGTGTGGATGGGGTGGGGCACTTTCCCTCATCCCCTCGCTATCCCTCTGCTTGGAGGCATCATTCTTACCTCTCACATTCCTCTCCTGAAACGCACCTTCGGGCTTCTACCCAAGGAAAAGATCGCATTCCGGAGCATCGCCATTTTGGCGGGAATAGGCATGGGTATCCTGTATCGATCCGAGGGGTTCCTCCTTTCCTTCCTGTGGGGTATGGTATCGCTTGGGATAGGGATTGCCCTGACGGAGGTTTTGTGGCGAGTCATTCAAGCCCGTCAACGCCGGGTTCGCCTCTTACAGGAGAGACTCCCTCAACTATGGGAAATCGTGGACAAAAACACCCTACGACTGTTTATAGAGGAGACCCTTCGGGAGTATGCAGACATCGGAGAGATAGAGATTTCCACGCAGGGTCGTCCTTCTGGAGAAACACGCCCTTGGTTGCGCCGAAGTGGAGAAAGCCCCCCTTTCGAGATCACACAGCTTCGATTTAGTCCAGATGCTCTTATACCTCTACCTGCCTACGGGTGGTTAGCCCTTCGCGAGGGAACAAGACAACTCGGACCAGAAGATGTGCGCCGCTTAATGCCCTTTGCTGCGGGGATCAGCATCGCCTTGCGCCATCTTTCCCTTTTCGAAGCGGCACATGAAGCCCGTTTAGCTGCTCTGCGGGGGCAGCTGAGCCCACATTTTCTCTTCAACGCGCTGAATACCTTGCAGGCTCTGATCGCCGAAAACCCCTCTTTAGCCGAAGAGCTTATGACCCGGTTAGGAGCTCTTCTTAGACGCAGTCTTCTCCATGCTCGTCACGTAACCGTCCCATTGGAAGAAGAACTGGCGCTTGTGCGAGATTACCTGAGCATAGAGAAGGAACGCTTCGGTCAACGGCTACGACTCTCGTGGAATCTCCCCGAATCTCTCCCTTCTCTGGAAATCCCGCCATTTGCTATACAACTGCTGGCAGAAAATACCATCAAACATGCCGTCAGTCGCGTGAATCGGCCTGTCACTGTAGAGATAAGTGTCGTAGAAAAGCCAACAGAGGTGGAGATCATCGTTCAGGACGACGGTCCAGGTATAGACCTGAACCGCATAAAGGAAAGTGTAGGACTCTCTAATCTTCTTCTTCGCTTAGAGCAGCTTTACCCCGAGAAGGCCACCCTTCTACCTGAACGCCTCACAAAAGGTACCCGTGTCACCCTGCGCTTTCTTCGTCCCCTTCCAGAGACGACCGCTCGTAGTCATAATCCGGCAATAGATCTGTCCTGACATGAGATATCACTTGGTCTAAAGCCCGCTGAAACTTAACGAAGTCTTCCTTATACAGAAAGATCTTCTGCTTCTGGCTCACTTCTCCAGTGAAATCTCGTTTCGTCTCTGTGATAGTGATGTAGTAATCACGATTTCGCGTGGCTCGCACATCGAAGATGTACGTTCTTTTCCCCGCGCGCACTTTAACTGAATACACTTCTCTCGCTTCCATATACCGCCCGTATCGCTTCGCTGCAAAGGTACAAAAGTTCCAGATAGAAAACTGCCTCCTTGAGATACCGTATTTTTGGGGCATGAAAACACAGGTGTGGGGATTTTCCCTTTATAGTCTGCTCTTCGCTTTACAGTTGCAGGCACAGCTCCTTAACCGCTCTGGTAAAGACAGCACGATATTTATTTCTGGGCAGGTTTTTCTCCCCAACTACCCCATTGCTACTTGCTCCAATCCTTGGGGGAGTGCGGTTGCTGACTTTACCGGCGACGAATGGGAAGATATCCTTATCGCTTGCCGCTCAGAAGGGAAGCTTACCCTTTACATCAATGACCGGAAAGCCGAGTTTCCTCGGACGCGGAGCTTTCCCAGCTTGCGGGAGGTCTGGAAACCCCTCGCTGTAGATCTCAATGGCGATGGTCATAGAGATATCGTTGCGCTCTCTTATAGTGAAGCTAAAGTCGCCTGGCATCTCAATAGCGGCCCCGGGCAGCTTCCTCTCACCAACTCCATTAGCGTGGGAAAAGGTCCTCACCATGTCTTCTCTGGCGACTGGGATGGAGATGGCCAGGTGGACATAGGCGTAGTCTGCCATGACGAAGGAAGCGTACACTTGCTCCGTACAGGCTCACGGGGAAGCCTACAGCCGTACAAAGTACTCAAGGCAGCCAATCGACCTCGTGTCGCCGTCGCACGCGACCTGGACAAAGACGGTAAAGCAGATATCGTAGTGGGAGGAGAAGAACCCTTTCTTCTTCTTTTTTATGGAAAAGGCGGATATGCCACAGAGGGTCAAAAACTCTCCTGTCCCCCCTCTATTTGGGCCATGGATGTAGGAGACCTCAATAAAGACGGGCGAGCCGATATCGTCCTGGGTACCTATATCGGCACTTCTATTGTCACCCTCTTCAATATGGGATATGGGAGATGGGAGGAGCCTCGAATTCAACCATCAGGAAACTACAACTTCGCTCTCTACCTCGGCGATTTCGACAGAGACGGCGATCTCGACGTTGTCACCGTCTCTGCCAGAGACCATGTTATCAATATACATCTCAATGACGGAAAGGGAAATCTCTCAGACAGACATCGTATAGGGACAGGTCAGTGGCCGATATCCTTAACGCTGGCAGATGTGAATGGCGATGACAACGTAGATTTTATCACTACTTCGGTCCATGACCACGCCATAAATGTACACCGAAATGTGCCAGTGACCCCACCCAAACCTGTCCTGATAGCTATCCAGGGGCGCCTTATCGATGGAGATACAGGACAGGAGATCGCTGGCAATGTCTCTTTGATCGATACTACTGCTCTTGAGCGGGTAAACGGCCGAGATGAAGCTTTTCAAGTACAGCGGTTTTCGCCAGGTAAACCTTTCCGTTTCGAAGTAACAGGAGGGAGACATATCCTCCTGCTCAAAGGTACTGCCCCAGAGTATCCCTCTGCGGAGATACGGATTGTCCTACCCCCTCTCAAGGACTTACCAGATTCCATCCTGAAAGAGGGATTGCACCGAGATATCATCCTTCGTCGGATACAACGGGTGAAAGTATGGGGGACCGTTACTGATGCCACCAAGAAAGACCCTATCCCTCGCGCCACAGTACGGCTTACCACCCAGGCAGGAGAAGTGGTGGCTGAACTTTCGACAGACAGCCGAGGGTATTACGAAACCTATGCTCCTTTGGGGATCAATCACCGCATACAAGGAGAAGCTCCTTCTTATGAGCCAGCTTGGCAGGTTTTCTCCCTCGGGCGAGAACACTACCCCCAAGGCCTGCGTGTGGATCTCTCCCTTTCTCCTGCTGCCCCCTCTCGTACCTGCATAGAAGGGCTCGTACTCCACCAGAATACCCGTTCACCCATTCGGGAAGTAACTATTTTTTTCATAGATCGAGCAGGCCTTCGACGGCGGGTCACCTCCCAGGCAGGAGGTACCTTCAAGGGATGCCTCCCCCCTGGTTTCTATCAAGTCGAGATTATTCACAAAGGCTTTTTCCCGTACCGAGATTCGGTCGACATCCCAGAGGGAGGAACCAAACGGGAGTTTCTACTCACTCCTGTTGAAACAGAAAAAGCCATCGTCCTGCGAAACATCTATTTCGATTATGACAAAGCAACCCTCCGCTCTGAATCCATAGAAGAGCTGGAGCGAGTGGTTAAATTTCTGAATGAAAACCCCTCTTTACGCGTAGAAATAGCAGGACATACGGACAGTGACGGCTCGGATGCCTACAACCTGCGTCTTTCTCAAGCCCGAGCCCAGTCTGTGGTGGATTACCTCATCTCACGGGGTATCGATGCTTCTCGCCTGGTTGCCAAGGGATATGGAGAAAGCAGACCTGTCGCCCCAAATGATACACCTGAAAACAAACAGAAAAACAGACGCACCGAACTCAAAATCCTCGGTATATAGTGGACCTCTCCCTCGTTATCCCTGCCTATAATGAAGCAGAATCCCTCCCCGAGCTAATAGAATGGATTGTTCGGACATGTGAGCCTCTCCCTCTTTCCTACGAGATATGGATCATCGATGATGGGAGCACAGATGCTACCTGGGCCACTCTCCTCCAGCTGCGAGAAATCTACCCCCATCGTCTGAGAGCTGTGCGATTTTCTCGAAACTATGGGAAATCCGCTGCATTATACGTGGGTTTTCAAAAAGCACAAGGAAGGGTTATCATAACTTTGGATGGAGACCTACAGGACTCCCCTGATGAGATCCCCGCCCTTTATGCACTAATCGCTGAAAAAGGCTACGACCTGGTAAGCGGTTGGAAAAAAAGAAGACACGATCCTCTCTCTAAGACTCTACCCAGCAAGCTTTTCAACAAGGTGGTTCGCATTTTTACGGGCATACCTCTTCACGATTTCAATAGCGGGATAAAAGCTTATAGAGCGGCTGCAGCGAAGGCGATAGACTTATATGGAGAAATGCACAGATACATCCCTTATCTCATAAAATCTGCCGGATTTCAGCGAATAACAGAAAAAATAGTCACTCACTACCCCAGAAAATATGGTCATACCAAGTTTGGATGGGAACGGTTTCTGTATGGGTTTTTGGACCTGCTCACCGTGAGCTTCCTGGTACGATTTGGGCGTCGACCTATGCACCTGTTTGGCTCCTTAGGTGTGCTTGCTTTCTTAGTCGGATTTCTCACCGTGGGCTGGCTCATTTGGGATAAACTCTATCAGCTCCATGTTTATGGGCGGGTCACGAGAGAGGTAGTACAGCAACCGCTGTTTTATCTGGGTCTCACAGCGAGTATTATGGGCATCCAACTGTTTCTCACGGGTTTCTTAGGAGAGCTCATCCTGCGACAATCTCCTCAAAAGCACCATTACATCGTAGCTGAGGAGCTATGACTGTGAGCATCTGGGTATGGGGGGGGGTATCCGCTCTCATCGCAACGGGGATGGCTCTGTGGAGTTATCACCGACTCCCCGTGCGAGTACCCCGACCCTGGCTATACCTCCTGGGGTTTCTTCGAGGGTTGGGCATATGGGCCCTTCTATTTCTCTTAGCGGAGCCCTTATGGACGAAGTCAGCAATACGGGAAGAACGCCCTCGGATCCTACTTCTCCTGGATAACAGCCAAAGTGTGGTATGGGGCAAGTACTTATCCCTCCCAGAATACGCTGACGGGGTGCGAAAGATAGCCAATGAACTGCGAGGTATCGGCTTCGAACCGACCTTTTACCTTCTGGATAGGGGCATAAAAGAAGGCGACAGCTTGGATGGAAAGGGCGAGGCAAGCTGGATCACTGCTGGCATCCAAGAAGCCATTCAGCGAGAGAAGCAAGTTTCAGCGGTCGTACTCTTCTCAGATGGACAAGAGAGCGGAGAAAAATCTGCCTCTTTGCCGACGAATGTCCCTATATGGACTGTCGCCATCGGCCCTCCTCAACCCATCGGAGATGCGCGAATAGAAGCAGTGGAGGGTCCTCCTTGGATCAGGGAGGGCCAAGAAATCCAGCTTCGCATCCGCCTTTCTCGCCTTACTCGACCAGCCCTCCTCCGGGTAACAGCCTCCTCACACAACTATACCCTCACCTTACCCGCCGGCGCAGAAGAAAGCCAAATCACACTCAAGCCATTGCCAGTGGGCGTCCATCCCATACGGCTCCGAGTAGAAACAAATGAAGATCCCAATCCTGCAAATAATGAGCGGATGGAGATCCTACACGTACGAAACGCTTATCCCACCTTCGTCCTGTGGGCAGGAGAACTCACGCCCGATATCGCCTATCTTAGAAGAACCTTGGAGCAAATAGGTCCCGTTCGGTTAGCCGCTGCCCGAAAGCCGACCGGATACACCGTAGATCCCGATACCCTCCTTTCTCAGCCAAACGCACTTCACATATGGTACAACTTTCCGATCCGCTCTGACGATGTACCTTTAGCCCGTCGTATTCTACGGGAAAATCATTTCCTCCTGTTTTTTGGCGGAGCCTCCTCCCTCTCCCCAGAAATTCTAAACGAGATAGGGTGGAAAAAATCGAGCGTGCTTGGATCCCACATTCTACCAGGGGGGGTAACCCTTTACTTACATGACCCAGACGTCGTTTCTTCCTCTCAGCTCATCGATGTAGGATGGGGTGCTCCTATCGGGTACAAGCTATTTAGAGGAAACCGACTCATTGTGGGCTTCTTAGGAGAAGGATGGTGGCGCTTGAGAGAAAACAGTACCCTTACTGCTCAGTGGGACTCTTTGCTCCGAGAACTTCTCCAAGAGGGGCTACGCATACAACAAAGTCGACTCCTATTCGCTCCAGAACGCTCACGGATTTCCATCGGAGAAGTGGCTCTATGGAAAGGGTGGCTTCCAGAGGAAGCGTCACTTTACCTCCGAGACCAAAAACTGCCCATCTATACCAAAGCCGATGGGCTCAAAGAAGCTTTTTGGACTGCAGATAGCCCAGGAATATATCCCTACACCCTCCGTCAAGGAGAAAAAACCTTGCTTACCGGATACCTTTGGGTTGAGTCTCCACCCCAAGAAATGCTCCGTATCGGACGAGATACGGTAACTCTTTCTTATTTAGCCCACCAGACTGGGGGACGTTTTTTCTCATGGGAGAGAAAAGATAGCTTGCCTATCTCTCTCAGAGAGAGCCTCCCACCTCACACGCTCGTATCTTCGCAGCGAGATGTTATACCCTTTCATGAATGGAGCGTATGGCTGATAAGTATCCTTCTTCTTTTTTCCGCAGAATGGCTGCTGCGGCGCTATGTGGGCTTATACTAAGCGGATGTCATCCAGATGAGACCTTACCTGATATAGAGCTGTCTATCTGGAGAGGGGAAGCAGCTCTTCGTAAAGGGCTAACGACCGCAGCCGACTCCCAACGCATGCGAGCTTTTTTCTACGATTGCGTCTACGAAGGAGATACTGCCGTCCCTGATAGCATTTATTTCTACGATCTGCGTTCACTCATCCAGGATAGCCTTTTTTGCTGGCTCATCGACACCGTCCAGAAGCGCTATCCCCTTGGATACGACTTTAGCTCATCTTTGAAACCCCTTTTTCAGCGGTGGAAGCTTCATTTTCCTGAGGACTCACTCCCTGCAGTTGTCACATTTGTCACAGGCTATGGACCTATTGGGGCTCTTACCCTGGAAAGAGATATGTGTCAGCTCTGCAGTCGGCATCTCATGATAGGGCTACATTATTTTCTCTCCGATACGTTTGGATTTTACCCTCCTGACCTGCCTTATTTTATCCGTAGACGACTCACTGAGCCTCACATCCCGACTTTCGTAGCGCTCCGACTTATCCGAAGTAAAATGCCCTCTTTGTCTCCTCGTATGCTACCTCGGCTCATCGATTATATGGTATGGTATGGGATCCAGCTGTATGCCTTGGAGAAGCTTCTTCCCCATGTAGAGGAGAGTTTACGCACATTCTATACCTCTGCCCATGAAGAATGGTTGAAGAAAAATGCTCGCTATGCCTACAAAGAGCTTCTTCCCTATCTACAAGAAAGCCGGTATGCCACCATCCAACCCTTTATCGGAGAGGAGCCTTTCACCAAACCCCTGGGCTCGGACTCCCCTCCTCGATTAGGATGGTATTTTGGTTGGCAAGCGGTACGTCGCTATGCCGAGAAACAACACATATCCCTTCGACACCTTCTCCTCCTCCCTCCCACCCAATATCAAGAAGTATTTGCGAAATCTGGTTACAAACCCTAAAAGGGTCTTTACTTTAGTTACTTTTGCAGAGTGACGGGTATGTGGCGCATCCTTCATAGGCTTCCTTATGCCTCCTATGTGCATGCTTGGCTTCGCTCTCTCCCCTGGATCGTTGGCATCACGCTGGGTATAAGTGCAGCGATAGCCGCATGGCAATATAGCAGACCAGATGAATATCTCTGCAGTGTAGAATTCGTTCCTCCTCATTTGGACGAGTTGAGTGCCATGCCCTTTCCTCGAGTGGTACCAGGACGTCCCACCGACCTCGAGCGAATCCTGAGCTATCTTAGCTCTGCGAATTTTCTGCAGGGGCTGGTCGATACCTTCCACCTCGTGGAGCATTATGGAATAGACTCTCGAGCTCCTATTCGAACCATCCTCAGCCAACTGGATGCAAAGCTAAAAGCCAATATCACCGCTCGCATAACTCGGAACTCCACTATTGTACTCCAGATCTATGACGAAGATCCACATTTCGCTTTTCAGATGGTTGAGTTTGCCCTTAGAAAAGTCCAAGAGCAGGTAGCATTTTACGACAGACATGAAAGGGCTTACAGAGAATTAGCTCGACAGGAGGAGGAGCTAACTCAGAAGATAGAAAAAATACGAGAGAGGTTGAGTTTTATACGCTCTAAGTATAAAATAATCGCCGCACCCGACTTGGAAACCGGTAATATCCAAGTTCCCTATCAAAATCTTCTAAGAAATCCAGAGGCCTTCTCCCACTTCGATGAAGTAGTTTCTTTGGAATTTGAGCTACGTCGATTAACCCAGTTGAGGGTTGATATAGTGAAAGCCCGGTTAGAGCGAAGTCAGCTAACTCAGATCGGTCAGGAATCTATCTGGGTGATTGAGAAACCCGCCCGTCCGATCTTACCCTCTCGTCCCAAAAGACTGCGCTGGATAGTTATGGGGACGACGCTTTCACTTGTTTTCCTTTCTGCTCTGGTCCTGTATGCCCATTTCTTAGGCTTACTGCATCCTTCCGTGTCCTCTGAGTTAGAGGCAGAGTTGGTTCAGGTAAAGACCTAAAATGTGCCGAAATCATCTTACCTTTTAGCGCGTGGACGTTTTCTCCTTTGAGAATCTCAAGTTATATCTCCGCGTTGCGCTCCGACATTGGAAGGGGATCGTCGTTTCCTCTCTGGGAGCCACGCTGGTGATTAGTTTATGGCTTTTTTCGCGGCCGGATGAATACGTCTCGGAAACGGAATTTGTGCCGCCCGATCTGAGTACCGCCTCTCCTCTCCTGCGAGAAGCCGCTCTGGTACCCGGCACAGCCAGCGATTTAGAGAGAGTCTATAGTTATCTAAACTCCTTTGCCTTACGACAGGCGCTTATCGATAGTTTCAATTTGTATACCTACTACCATCTTGACAGAGAAAGCTCCCCTCGTAAAAGAGCACAAGCTCTCAACGCTATTCTCAATCGGGTTCTCGACGTACGCATCACCCGCAACTCAACTATCCTCCTAAGCGTACGGGATACCTCTCCCGACCATGCCTACGCGATGACCGCTTTCTTGGTCAGGCAAGTAGAACGGTTCTGTAAAGGCATCATCCGCATGGATGAATCTCTCCAAGAGACCGAAAACCAGCTTCAAAAACTAAGCGCAGAAATCCGATCGCTTGAAGAAAGCCTCTCTTCTCTGCGGGTCAAATACCGAATATTCACTTCTGGAGAAAATCGGAATGGCGCTATCAGCTTGGGCGGTCCAGAAGCACTTGCTCACTACGACAAAGTACTTAGCCAAGAGACCCGCCTTATCCGCCTCCAAGAAGCCTATGCCCGTTTATTAGAAGAAAAAATCCGCCGAGAAGACTTCCTAAAGGTGTATCCACAAGTAATTTTTATCATTCAGCCCCCCTATAAACCGATTTTTACCTCCGGTCTCAGCCGATGGCTCCTTTTTCTCATCACGTTGGTGGGTAGCTTTATCTTATCTTGTATTCTGTTTCTTTACGCCTACTACATAGGGCTACTCCCCGACAAGAATACATCTTACAAAAATCGAGTTCAGGCAGCAGTTTCCTCGAACTTATAGTGTAGAAGTGCCAGCACCGCCAACTCGTATCCATACATACCTAATCCTGTAATGATGCCGGAGCAAGCTCGAGCTGTTATGAGCCGCTGTCGAAATGGCTCCCGCTTATAGATTTGGCTGACGTGTACCTCGATACAGGGACGCTGACATCCTTTGATTGCGTCATAAAGGGCATAGCTGGTATGAGCCAGAGCCCCTGGATTGAGAATCAAACCATCGTAGGCGTCTGTCTCCCAAATCCATTCTATGAGATCTCCTTCATGGGCACTCTCTAAGTAAGAAAAGCGTACCTGATGTCCATACTTCTCAATCAACCTTGCCCAGACTTGGTCCCATCCCTCCTCCCCATACCAATGGGGCTCTCGCCCCTTTCCTATATATCGTACATTCGGACCATGAAGGATGCGAATGCGCCTCATATCCCCAAAAGTATCTTAACGGAATGGCTCCACTACCTCTCTATCGAAAAAGGGCTCAGTCCTACCACGCTAAAGGCCTATAAGAAGGACGTTGAACCGCTATTAGAGGGCCCTTTCACCATCGAAGGTATACAAAGTCACCTCCATGAACTTAGCCAGACCCGAGAATGGCAGACCATCACTTTAGCTCGAAAACTTTCCGCCCTTCGCGCATTCCTCCGATTCCTCTACGAAGCGGGACATCTCTCAGAGGATTGGTCTCAACTATGGGATTCTCCTCGTTTCTGGCGGAAAGTGCCGACTTATCTCACCCCCGAAGAAGCTCGTATCTTGATCGACTCGTATCCTCTCACGCATCGGCACAGCCTAAGAAACCGGCTCTTGTTAGAGCTACTATATAGTGCTGGACTCCGAGTAAGCGAGGCTTGCGGGCTCCGGCTTAGTGACATCCTTCCTGAGGAGCAGATGCTTCGCATATGGGGAAAAGGGCAGAAACTTCGATGGGTACCCTACGGGCGCAGCCTTCAAGAAGCCCTCCTTCTGTATGAATCGATCCGCCAAGAAAGATACCGCCCCTTGCGAGGAAAAGAGGACTTCCTACTTCTTAGCCAAAAGGGAGGGGCTCTCACTCGTATCCAGGCTTATCTCATCGTTCGAGAAGCTGCCCATCATGCAGGCATAGAGCGCCCTATCTCTCCCCATGCTCTCCGTCACAGTTATGCGACCCATTTACTTTTAGCAGGTATGGATATCGCTTATCTCCAGCTTCTCTTGGGTCATGCTTCTCTCACGACGACACAGCATTACCTCCACTACCTCCCCTCAGAGCTTTCACAGGTGATCCAACAGTTCCACCCCCGCGCAAGAGAAGCCCCAAAATAAATCCATATATTCCTCCTAAGAGCCCCAGTACTTTTATTCGACTCCCTATTAGCCATAGGAGGTCGCGAGATTTTTGCCTGTACTCCGCGTACAGGGTTAGCTGCATTTGTACGATTTCTTCGATACGCTGCGGTTCTACTTGTTGACGACGAAGATAGTCCTTTAGCGCTGCAGCTCGTCTGTCAGGGTACGCTTCGTACGCCTCGATAAGCAAAGGTTCCATAAGCCACTCTCCTGCCGCTTTCAAAGGAGCACTTAGGACCGCTACTCCCACCACCCATAGGATAATCCGAAGGGGGTCTATGTGACCAAACCGTCGCATTCGAAGGAGGAGGACTATCAGGACTATGAGGAGCCAAACCCCTCCCGCCAAGAGCAGAAACTGGCCCGCCATGACCTGATAAGCAAAACCTCCCTTCCAGGCGATATAATCTACGGCCAAAGCACCAGACACATGAAGGAGGATAGCCCAGATACCACTTTTTACCCAGAAACTAAGGGGCAAGAGATTCATCTCCATATCGAACCAGATATAGCAATGCGTAATTCATGATATCAAACAAATTATCCTCTATCGCTATGGCGTGACGAGCTGGATCTGTGTCCATCTTTCGCAGACGAGCTAGCTTCATAAGAATAAACTCCACGAATGCTAATGGTCGCATGTGACTCCATGCATCTCCATAATCTGCATTCTTCCGAGTGAGCAAGCTCTCCGCCTCCTGATAAAGAGAACTGAGCGCCTCCTCTACTGGAGACTGCACCCCCCGAAGGCGAAGCAACGCGAGAGCTGCATAGTTAGCTAAAGCAAGCCAGTCGGCCAAAGTCGATTCGCCAGTAGCCGTTTTTCCTCCGCTTTGCACAAGGGTGCGAATCCGCTGAGCTTTTACGTAGAGAAGGTCCACGAAAGAAGGTAAGGAGAGCTCAGACCAGCTCTCTCCATATTGATCTCGCTTTGAGGTGAATACCTGACTGGCTTTTTCCCGCCATCGGGTGTAACCGGAGGGGATCACTTCCATGCAAAGGTATCGGTCCCTGTTTATTCACAGGACTGTTGCAGGCTCAAAGCACGAAAGAGGACATGCAACTGGATCCCATTTCCTCTGCTGGCCGCTGTGGCTTAGATGCATCAAATCCTTCTCCTCGAACTTTGTTTTCCTCTGAGAGCTACCCCCCTTCCGAAGAAAAAACTCTCTGGTCAGGCCCGCTCATAAGTGCCAAATACTCTATCCCAGAAAGTCGTAGTCACGCCGAAGCGCTTCTCAGGGGTCTTGAAGTGGTGAAGATTGTGATTTTGCCACAGAGCCCGCAAAAAAGGAAAAGGAGGATGGGGATACTTGTGAATAGCAAAATGCACGTATTCATATAGACTGTATCCGATGCCAAACCCCGCAAAGAAAGGCCAAACCTTATCCCACCCCAGGAGTAGCCAGAAAAGAAACCAGAAAACCACTGCTATGGGCATCGTAACGAAAGGGGAAGCAGTAACAAAACGCAAGTCTCGCGGAATATCATGATGCGCGCCGTGCATGAAGTTGTGCCATCGCTGAACGAGAGGATGGTCCTCTACATAATGCAGAATAAAGCGATGAAGAATATACTCGGTGAAAGTCCACGTTGCGACCCCTCCTATAAAAAGGACACTCGCTAACCATCCAGTCATGCCTTGCCAAAGCACGGCGTATAAAAGCATAGCAAATGAAAGTCCGCCGTATACAGCCATGGCAAGGTAGGTATTCACATCTCGGTATCGACTGAGCCACTCCCAAGGCTGCTTCCAAAAAACCTGGGGATAGGTGAACTGCTTCTTGTTAGGTTTGCCTGCCATAAAGACAAAGTTAAGCTTTTATTTTCAATAATCAATTTCCTCTCCCCTGGCTCAAAGCCCCGGCATCTCCTATCTTTCTATGGAGCGCAGGACGGCAAGCCATGAGGTTCTCGGGGTGTGCCAGCACCTGTGGTGCTGGCACACCCCTCCGAGACTCTTAGACGCTTCCAAAGACATAGTCCCACCAACGAGTGGTCACCCCATGGTATTTGTGCGGATCTCGAAAGTGGTGCCAGTGGTGATGGCGCCAGAGAGGTCTTAGCCATCGAAAAGGTGGTTGCGGCCATACATGTATCGAAAGGTGGAGTCCTTCATACCAGAGATACCCTATAACAAACCCGCTGTAAAATGCCCAGAAAAGTACATGACCTCCCCAAAGAAGCCAAAATAGACCGCCAAATACCAAGGCTACTGGTATCGTGAGGCGCAAGGAAGTTACTATGTGCTCTGGTGAATGGGGCTTTCTGTGATGAATCCAATGTATATCGTATTTCTGTGCGAGGGGGCGCCCAGGCTTCTCGTGAAAAGCAAAACGATGTATTAGGTACTCGACAAGAGTCCAACAAAGCCAACCGCTCCCAGCGACAAGAGCGACTTTCCAGACGGGGGCAAATGCCAAGCTCAGGGCAAACCCCACCCCTGCTACGCTTCCATAAACGATGAGAGGGGGAAGGAGAACCCGAAAAGCACCCACCCCTCGCAATCTGTGCAGGCTCTCAGTAGAATGCATACAACCAAAAATACAAAAGATGCCAATGTTCTCTTTCCCTCTTGCTTCAGCTTACCTCTCCAGAAAGACGATTAGCTTCGGGAGGGCGTTTACAACTGCGGCGCAAGGCCACCCAGTCATACCATCGGTCTCTCCACTGAAGAGGGATGAGCCATAATACAAATGCTGGAAGCAGCCATCCCCCATCCCACAACACACGTCGGATAGCTTCACTCTTTATCCAGATTTTGTCCCCTCGTTGGTACATCACCGCTTCCACGGGGAGAGGAAGCTTCGAAAGCTCGGTGTAGTCTGTCGGAACGAGCTGTAAACGTTTGGATAAGCTCCAGCGGTAAATCCACTTCGCTAATCTCTGGCACAACCGACAGTGCCTATCGTAGTACAGCTTACCCTTTTCTTCCCTTTTGAAGAAAAGCATCGTAATAACACTTTGCCGACTTACCACCAAATATACCCCCATACCCTCAGGCAGCACCCGCACCTTGCCCGATATGAGGGAGCGAAGCTATCAATCAGTGATACGGTTTAGGAGGTTCTTTGGGAGGCAAGGGCAGGGTTCCAGGTATGCCAAGAAGTGGAAATTCTTTCCGCAAAGGATGATAGCCAAAATCCTCTGGCAGGTAAATCCGCCGCAAGTCCGGATGCCCTAAGAACCGAATACCCATCATATCATAAGCTTCCCGTTCATGCCATGCTGCCGCCGGCCACAAATCGACGACGCTCTGGAGAGTGGGGTCTTGTTCAGGCACACGAACTTTCACTCGAACCCGCTGACGCTCAGATAAGTTTACCAGGTTATAAACGACCTCAAAGCGAAGTCCCTCCTCGAAGTGATCCGTCGCACCTATATCCACAAGGTAGTCGAAACCGTAGCCTTCCTTCAGGAGGTGGAGAAAAGCCTTTTGATTGGCCCTATCTACCTGGAAAGTAAGCTCACCTGCGTGTATCCGAGCTTCTACTGCTTGAGAGGAGAGCGATTCCATGAGGGATACAAGGCTCGACATAGCCTAAAAGTAGCGGTTTTCAAGCAAACTATCTCTACAATCCACGGACAAATCGGTCCTGCCAGTCCCTCCGTTTGGTGATGCGGATGTCCTGCAGCTTAGGAGAACGGGCTGAAATGGTCATAAAGTAACTCTGTCGGGGCCCGAAAGGAATCCAGTTGAAGCTCAGCTCCCAACAGTGCAGATCTCGATAGATATTGATGCTGGTAAAAGAAAGCGCCTTCTGAGTGAAGTCATACCCCGAGGTCAGTTGTATACGCCAGTAGCGAGTGAGATTGAGCTCCCCTGAGAATCCTAACGTTTGAACCCACCGGTAAGTGGCTGAGTCACGAAGGAACTGCCGCTGCCCTACCAGATTATAACTGATATCTAATCGCCAAGGGAGAGAAAAGAATATGAGGGATTCCTCAGCTTCTCCAGGCGGAGTGGGAGGACGACGGGGTTGGAGGGAGGTCGTCAAAGCCCAGTTCATCTGCGTAAGAGCCCCCACGCGACGGTCTACCTCCCACCGATAACGAGAGGTTCGAACACCCGAGGAGTCGTACCAATAAGGGTCTAAGGTAGCCGTGTAATTAAGGTTGAGGAGAGACCCTAAGAGGTTGGTCCGAGCAAATAGGGCGATGGGAGAGAGCGCAAAGCTGTCTGCGGCAAAATTGTAACTTCCACTCAGCCCGAAATTATCTAAGAGGGTGAGATACTTATACTTCTTACCTGTAGAATCACGCAGATCTCGATACCGAGCTTCTATCAGATTATTGAGAGAAAACTGAAGAGCTGTTTGGCGACCTGCGGGGGGGCTTCCATAAAAACCCCACGCCAGCGGATTGAGACGCCGTTCCCGTCCTTGGAAAGAGAGGGATTGGTAAAGTCCCCATCGAGGGTCAGAAAAGTCCGGACGCCACTGTCCCCCTACAGTCGGAATAATCGTATGGCGAAAGGCCAGCCCCTTTCGCCCCCGGAAAGTCCGTATCCCATATATGCGAGTCGTGAAGGTGACCGCTGCAGAAAAGTCACGAGCAGCTCGCAAGGCCTTTTTCCTTTCTTGGGTGAGGGTACCCGCTGTATCGAGACGATAAGCTATCTGCTCACTATAGAGGTATTCGTTGAAGCTGAGGGTAGGAGTAAGTTGAAAGTATCGGAAGAGCGTATAGCCCGCGGCGACCTGGAGGGCATGCCGCACCCCCCACCGGAAGGTATCCCGCATGAGTGGCGTAAAAAGGAGGCTTTCAGGAAGAGCCATTACTCCCTGCGCATCCAGGCGATACGTATACCCGATCTTTTCATACCATCGGGCCCCCCCCTTAGAAACCTTCCGCTGAAAAGGAAAAACTCGGTTCTGATACAGAGCCAGCACGGGTAGTTGAAAACTCCAGGTTTTCTGGATAAGATTCTGGGTATGATTGGTAGAGAGCGTCAGCTGCCAAGGACTCCGAGGAAAACTTTTCTGGAAGGCAATGCTCGACTGGAGATTGGTAGAAAGAAAGTCTGTAGCATTGTAGCTCTGGCGGGCCAGGAAGGTGGAGCTCCCCCCCTGCACACTGGCAGTCAAGCTGGCTGTAGGGGACACCGTCTGGCGATGCTGCCACCGTACGAACCCCATCCGAGTCGCCTGGTAATCGGGGTCTCCCGGTTCGTTGAAAGTCTGATAGGCATATTGCAAAGACAAAGAACCTTCATACTGGTACCGCTTCCGATAAGTCCATAACAGCTCAGAACGGAACCCCCCCCGGGTGAATACATCTGCCTCTAAACGGGCATCCATGTATCGATTGATGGCCCAATAATAACCCAACCCCCGCAGAAAAAAACCTCTATCAGCTGCCTGTCCGATAAGCGGGAGAAGTATACCCGAGCTTCGACGATCAAGCAAAGGAAAGTATCCAAAAGGCAAGAATAGGGGCAAAGGCACCTCGCCTACAACAGCGTACAGAGGACCGCTCACGATGCTCTCCTGCGGATACAGCTTCATCTTGGTAGAAGCGATATAAAAGTGCGGGGGACGCGCAGTGCAGGTGGTATAGTAGGCCCCCGCCGCATAAAACGTACCGTCGGGATTCATCTGGAGAGCACGCCCCGCCAGAACCTCATCCGTGAGCTGCTGCCGCATACCAAAAATCTGACCCCGCCTTCGATGGAGATCATATCGAAGGCTGTCCATCTCATACCGCTCACTCCCATAGTAAAAGAGTGGAAGCTCCCGCAAAGAATCTCCCTCCCAGCGACCATATCCATATAAGAACCCCTTCTGCCACTCTACTCGCACGTATCCTGTCTGAAGGCGGAGATTCCCTTGCCGAATCAAAGCCTCTCGATACAGCCGTCCCTCTCCCGTGCGAAAGTCAAAGGCAATCGAATCAGCCGCCTGGTAAAACAGCGTGTCTTCAAAAGGACTGTATCGGATTAAGGAGTCACGCAAGGCAGGAGGAAGGGAATCCCCCTTAGGTCCCTCTCCGAGCTGCGCATAGATGCAGTTGTAGAGCCCCACTGCAATAACAACTGCGATTTTGTATCTTTGCATGAAGAGTATGGGCAAAGGTAGGCGGCTAATGAGACCTTTTTTTCTCTTCGGAGCCGTCTGGATACTCAGTTCTTTCCGGCTCCTCAAACCTGCCCTCGTAGTCGTAGACGCCGGACATGGAGGCAAGGACCCCGGCGCACATGGCAAAGTGTATAAAGAAAAAGATATCACCTTAGCTGTAGCCTTGCGATTAGCCGAGCTATTGCGAAAAGATTCCCACTTCCGAGTCATTTTGACTCGCGATACGGATACCTTCGTGGAGTTAGTCCGCCGAGCCGACACCGCTAATAAAGCGCATGCCGATTTCTTCGTCAGTATCCACTGCAACGCTAACCCCAAGAAAGACATTCATGGCTCTGAGACCTACGCCCTCGGAGAGCACAAAAGCCAAGATAATCTGACCGTAGTCATGCGGGAAAACTCCTCTATCCTCATGGAAGAGGGATACCAGCGTACCTACGACGGTTTTGACCCGAACTCGGAAGAGGCTTATATCATTTTTTCTCTTATGCAGCATGCCTTTTTGAAGCAGAGTTTGCGTTTAGCCAAAAAGATAGAAGACAACCTCATAGAGAAAACGAAAAGACCCAGCCGGGGGGTTAAGCAGGCAGGCTTTTTGGTCCTATGGCGTACCAGTATGCCCTCCGTCCTATGTGAAATCGGCTTTATCTCACACCCACAAGAAGAAAAATTTTTAGCCTCTTCCGCTGGACAGGAGTACATAGCTCAGGCTATCCACCAAGCTTTGCGCCAGTATATCGCAGCGGGCCAGGAGTGATACTTATTTTTGGGCATGCTTTGGCTACAGACACCCGCTGGAGAAGCAAGCCTCCCCGCTCCTAAACCAGTAGAGCTCACCCTTCTGGATTTCATCTTCATGGGGGGGTGGAGCATGGTTATCTTAATCCTGCTTGCCGCAATCGGACTCTACATCTTCCTGGAGAGATATCTCCTGGTAGCAAAATATGACAAAGATCCAGGGCCTTTCATGGAACAAGTGAAAGCTGCTATCCGACAAGGAGATCTCAAGCGGGCAGAAGCACTCTGCGTAGCTACTCCCACTCCTTTTGCTCGAATGGTAGGAAAAGGGATCAGTCGACTGGGCTCTCCCCTTCCAGATATCTCTGCTGCTGTCCAAAACCAAGGAAACTTAGAAATCCTTCAGCTGGAAAAGAACGTGCCCTATCTGGCCACCATCTCTGCTCTTTCCCCGATGGTTGGATTTCTGGGCACCGTCACAGGGATGATACAAGCCTTTATGAAGATCGCCCAGCTCCAAGGCAATGTGAATCCTTCCGCACTCGCCGATGGGATCTATGAGGCCATGATTACCACAGCGGCAGGACTCATCGTAGCCATACCTATACATTTTGCCTACAATGTGCTGGTAAATCGGATCCAAAGCTTCATTCTCAAGATGGAAGCCGCCAGTACCAGCTTCCTGGATGTACTCCAAGAACCAGTGCGGTAATCATGTTTCGAAGACGTCTCCAGCCCCAATCGGACTTCGCTCTCGCCAGCATAGCGGATATGGTGTTTCTTCTTCTCATTTACTTTATGCTCACTGCGACTTTCGTTAATCAAGCGGGGGTGCGGGTCGAACTCCCCCAAGGCTCCTCCAAACAACCGAGCCCTGCCCCTCATAGCATTACCATAACAGAAAAAGGAGACTGGTACTGGGACAACCAGCGCATCTCCAAAAAGGACTTAGAAGGTTATGTCCGAGCCGCCCTATCCCATGCCTCTAAAGATCCGAACAGCCGCCTCATCACCCTGCGCACTGATCGTACCGTCACGATGGAAGAGGTAGCCTATGCGATCTCTCTTATCGCAGAATATCGGGGGAGTGTCGTCATAGCCACCCGACGGCCATGAAGGTCTCTACCTACCTTCAAGACGAGGCACAGGCCCGCCGTATCAGTGCGACTCTTACGATGCTATTGCTTCTCCTGCTCTTTATCGTCGCTTACCTCTGGGTTCTTGTTCGCGGCACTATCCCACCAACAGATGAGAATCCTTACATGATAGCGGGGCGGATCGATTTCGGCTATACAGAAACCCCTGGTACGATAAAGCCTCAATCCTCCCCTCCTGAGTCCCCCAAAGAAGAGCCCGTGATTACTACCCCGGACGTTCGCCCCGTAAAGACTCCCTCGACTCCGACTCCTCCTACGGCAGAAAGCGAACCTACCGAAGAAAGTGAAGAAGAAGTGGAAAATGAGGTCTTTGAGCCTGGAGGCTCTCCTGACGCTTCCCAGCCAGGAGACATCGGCCAAGGGCTTCTGGAGTTTGGAGAAGGGGAAGAAGGCCTCCAAAATCGCCGACTCATACACTTTGTACCTCCTCGCTATACGGTACAGAAAGAAGCCCGAATCAAGTTCGAGCTTTTTGTCTTACCAAATGGGCAGGTTTCTCATGCACGAGCGCTGAGCTTACAGGCCCCCCCTGAGCTAAAACAGGCCGGAGAAGAGGCTATCCGCCAGTGGCAGTTTAGTCCGATCACCACTAACCAGATTCAGCGAATGACCGTCACCATCCGATTTCGTCTACGATGATCCGACTCTGGGTCTGGCTCCAGCTAAGCTGGCCTGTGCCTGGCCCCATCACCCTCACCGGCAGTTATGGTGAGATACGCGATCAGACTTTCCACACGGGTATAGACCTATCAGTAGGCGAAAAAATCGGCGTAGTACCCGTTTTATCAGCGGGTGAAGGGTATGTGTACCGGATACGAGTCAGCCATACTGGATTCGGTAGAGTGCTGTATGTCCGACACCCTCAAGGTCTCCTTACAGTGTATGGCCATCTTTCCCATTTTGCTCCGAAGGGGGAGCGTATCGTAGAAGAGTTACAGCAGACACAGCGCCGCTTCGAAGTGGAAAGCTACCTCCCTCCCACAGCATGGCCTGTCAAGCGAGGCGATACCCTCGGATGGGCAGGTAATAGCGGCTATTCATTCGGCCCTCACCTGCATTTCGAAGTACGTACGCTCTCAGAGCGTCCTGTATGCCCCTTTCGCTACCTACCTCCTGTAGGGGATAGCCAACCCCCTGTTTTTTTTCGCATAGCGCTTCAGCCCCTAAGCCCTTACAGTCTCGTTGAAGAGTGGGGAGAAAAGAGGCGACTGCGCTTCAGACAAGTGTCTTGCTCTCGTTCGCATCGAAGATATATCTGTCTGGATACTCCCTCTGTGGCAGGCCCCATTGGAATAGAATACACCGCGGCTGACCGATATGGAGGAGGAACAGCCTGGTTAGGCTTAGCCAGGATTTCTCTCAGAGACAGTGCTGGGGATCTCCTCTATCAAGCTCGATGGGAGAGCCTGGATTTCGACTGGCGCCGATTTCTGCGCTGGCATATTGATTTTGCATATCAGCAGCTTTACCGTATAGGGATAGCCCGCCTGTACAAGCCCTCACATGAAAAAATACCTTGGAATGAGGGGGAGGGAGCCATCGTCCTACCTCCAGGCAGATTAGCCGTGTACCGTATCGAAGCAGCCGATTTCGCTGGCAATACAGCAGAAGTACTATTAGTATTGCGAGGAAAAGCACCTCCTTCCCTTCCAGCACCCCGTCGCCCTCTCAACCCTCGTCTATTGTGGGCAGTAGAAGAAGGATTTCTACTCAGTAGAGAGCCTCTGTATACATCCCAGGGCGATACCATCACTCCATATAAGCCGCTTCGTCTCGGAGATAAACTTCCCGATACCCTCTGGTCCCGGCGGGGGAAAGCCCTCCCCACTTACCTGAAAGCTTGTATTCCGCCTGGTCATGCTGTACGGCTTTCTCTCTCTCCAAACTGTACTCTCTCCATTCAACAGGAGACTTTACAAGAAACCCTCTATTGCCAAGTGCGGCCCATACAAGTACCTTTCGGGAAAGGGTTCTTTATCGGAGATGAGAAAATACCCATTCGCTTTCCAGCAGAGCTGCAGTGGGCTCAAGAAAAAGGAAGTGCCTTCGAGTCAAGAAGCTATCCTCTCTTTCGACCTCCTCGGGGAGGGGCCTGGTCTCCTGTCATAGGAGCAAAGCGAGAAGGCCTCAGCTGGCGAATACCTGTCCGTTCGTGGGGGGAGTATATCATGATGGTCGACTCTTTCCCTCCCCATATTCGACCTTTGCGGGCAGAAGGTCCCTACTACCTCGTACTCATCGAAGACCTCGGTAGCGGGGTTAACCCCTATCAACTGCAAGTGCGAGGGGAGAAAGGGAACCTCTATCCAGAATACTACGAGCCTCAGCAGATACTGTACCTCCCTCGCAAAGCAGGGAAAAAGTTTCACATTTTAGCTGTAGATAGGGTCGGCAATCGAACCGAGAAAGAGATTCGCTTCTAAAGAGGCAAGACCAGAAATAGCACACATGGAATAAACGGACCGAGCTAAGCCGCTTTCGGACGGCGGTCGCTTTGATTTCAATCGCTTCTTCCCTTGGCCAACCGCTGATGGCCTCCTATCCTCTTTAGCTTCTCTGGTGCTTCCAACGATTGTGCGTCCACAGCCAGTTATGCGGCTGCTTTTGTATACTTGACTCTAACGCAGCGACATACCTCCGGGTTATTTCCCCCTCTGGAAGAGAACGAGGGTCATCGGTAATCAATTCTGGATACGCCTCATATCGATGCCGAGCTCGCTGTACGATCTCTACAAAGAGAACTCGATATCCTCCTAATCTCGCACTTCTCTCTAACCCTCCATGCCAAGCTGTATCTCGATGAAAAAAAGGAAGCCAGTATGCTCTCTGAAGGTCACTGGGACTCTGGTCTGCCATCAGAATAAGTGTGTGGGTCGTAGAACGCATCCGAGCTAACCGTGCCCCCATCTTCCCCAGCGGAAGCATTTCACTTCCATACCGACCCCGTAGCTTTAAGAAAAAGGTATCCGCAGCAGGAGAGCTCAAAGGAAGATAGACACATAAGATAGGAGCCAGTGTATCCTTTCGTACGATCCATCCTCCCCACTCCCAGTTAAACTGGTGCCCCATCGCCACGATGACAGACTGGCCCCGTTGATGAGCCTCATGAAATAGGTGTAGGTTCTTAATCTCGAAGCGCTCTCTCACCGCTTCCCACCCCTGTGCATGCATGAAGCACAGCTCCACCATCCAATCTGCGAAAAGTTGGTAAAAATCTCTTTCTGTCTGGGCGATCCAGGTATGGGGCTTATCAGGAAAGGCTGACACAAGGTGCTTTCGTACCAGCTCCTGACGATACCCCCACGTTTTGTATAGAATTCGATAAAGTATCCCAGAAATCCTATCTTGCTTCTGCCAAGAGAGCCGCCCAAAACGATCTAAAATAAAATCAAAGAGCTTCACAAGAAAACGTTGCTTGGAGGATAACACACAGCAAAAATGCAGGAAAGAACGAGAATCCCCTCCTCGCTAAGTCAGGTCCGTCCTATTTTAGCCCCCCCATGTGTAGAATAGGAGGACTCTGGTATCGGAAAGGGCCCATACCCCTGCCTGCTCTCCTCTCTCGACTGCAGGAGATGGCTTCCTTACAGATGCACGGCGGACCAGATGGCGAAGGCGTATGGCTTCACCCAGAGAAGTGCCTCGGATTCGCTCATCGAAGATTGGCTATCATCGATCTTTCTCCAGCTGGAGCCCAACCCATGCAGAAAGGCTCGCTGGTTATCACATACAACGGAGAAATCTACAACTACAAAGAACTCCGAACGGTATTGGAAAAGCGTGGCTATACTTTCTCGAGCACTTCTGATACAGAAGTTCTTCTGTGGGGGTGGAAAGAGTGGGGGCCCGACCTTCTACCCCGCCTACGGGGAATGTGGGCGTTTGCTTTATGGGATGGGGAGTCGCTGTGGCTCGTACGAGACCGCTTCGGAGTAAAACCCCTCTTTTACTTTCTATCAGATGCGCTTCTGGCTTTCGCCTCTGAGCTTCCCGCTCTCCTCGCAGTACTCCCTGCATCTCCCTCGCCTTTCCTGCCGGCATTACCCATGTATCTCAGTTATGGATTTATCCGAAATCCCTACACATTCTATGAGGGGGTTCTACAGGTGCGTCCTGGGGGATATTTACATATCTCCGAGAAAGGGGCTAAAGAACGGCCATACTGGGACCCCCTCCAGGTCTTCTTCCCCGAAAAAAAGGTTACCTATTCTACGGAAGAAGTAGAAGCCCAGCTCTTGTCCAGCTTCGAAAGAAGGCTCATCGCAGACGTTCCAGTAGGTCTTTTTCTCAGTGGTGGGATAGATTCGTCTCTGGTCGCAGCTTTGCTCTCGGTAAAAACGCAAACCTTTCTCCCCACCTTTACCCTGGGTTTCGATGAAAATAGCTATGACGAAAGCTTCTGGGCTGCCCGCATCGCAGCTCATCTTCACCTCCCCCACTTCTCTACTCGGATCTCTCTCAGCGAGCTAATCCCCCTGGTAGAAAAAATACCCTTGCTCTATGGACAACCTTTCGGAGACGCCTCTGCATTAGCTGTCTATGCGCTCGCCCAGTTTGCTTCTCAGCAAGTCAAAGTCGTCCTGTCCGCAGATGGAGGGGATGAGCTATTTGGAGGCTACGTACGCCATACACAATCGATCTCGTGGCTTCGAGCTGCGGGCAGAATCCTACGGACCTTCCCCTGGAGTGGAAGGCACCTTGCGAAGCTACCCCTCTTCAAGAATCGTTTTCACAATCTATCAGCTAAGCTCCTGAAACTCTCTCATTTTCATGGTCACCATTACGGGGAAATGGTACAGGCCTTCCCAGAATCTTTGATTTCCTCCTATTTTACAGAACCTATATCCTCCCTGGTGTATATCGATGAGCCGCTTCCAGAGCCCTGGTACAGCCTGGGAAGCCGCCAATACGCAGATCTGCGTATTTATCTCTCCGATGACGTCCTCCAGAAAGTCGATCGCGCGACCATGGCCCATGCCCTGGAGGCCAGAGAGCCTTTCTTGGATCCTGAACTGGTGGAACTCGCAGGAAGGCTACCTGCCCTCGCTAAGGTACAAGGGACAGTGACAAAACGTATCCTCCGGGAGATTCTACATCGCTATATCCCCTCTCCTCTATGGAAGAGGCCTAAACAAGGATTCGCTATTCCAGTCGCAGCTTGGCTCCGTAACCCGTTAGCGGAGCGTCTCCGGTACTATGTCTACAGTGAAGAGAGCCCCCTACGATTTTTACCGCTTGACCTGGAAAAACTCCGTGCAACCCATCGGCATCTGGAGGAAGGAGAAGAAGGACTCGGCCTCTTGTTTTGGCATCTTCTCGTTCTTGGGCTGTGGGGCGATTGGTATCCTACCAAATCTCTAAAAGCCGATAGTCTATCCCAGGCCAAAGGCGAGTCGGCTTAGGACCTGCATACTTCTTGAGCCACTCCTCTAACCGCACTCTTTCTTCAGGATATGCTCGAACGAGCCAGGCGATCTGTCTCTTCCGTACCAGTTTTTCGATCTGTATCGCTTTTGTTTCCTCTATCGTCAGCCGTTTCTTGACGAGCTGGAGACCTCCCATTTCACCAAATCCCTCGATTCCAGGAAGGCCTTTGATATATCGACGACGGGTAGAAGACCCTCGAGCAGGCTCCAGAACCCACACCTCTATTTGCTTGACAGCCCAAACTTTTCGCTTCTCTAATCGAGGTTTCTTCAACAAACGACCCTGTCTATCATAAAAGTGTGCAAAAACATATACCCTCCATCCCATTTTTACTCCCGCTACTGGGACCCGACCATATGCTTGGGTATTGACCCATTCTCCGACGGAAAAGCCACTATACGCACTGACCAGTTCGCAGTGCTTGCGATGATGGGTGAAAAGATATCTCAAGTCATGGGCTAATCGTTCAGTAGCCGTCATCACACCTCTTCGCTGCGCATCACAGGGTACTTCATAAGCGGAAGGAGGGAGGTGTCGTATGGAAGGAGAAGCACACGTGTAGCGATCGAAGTTTTTATGCGCAACCTGTGGCAGGCCACAACTCACTCGTTCTGTCCGCCGGCGGTAGTGCTGCACCACAGGCATACGACAAGCGTATTTGTCAAATTGCTTGTGAGAGATTCGAGAGGGGTGACAAGCTATTTTCTCTGCCCACTGACGATGACGGATAGAAGATACTTCGCAAGCATACTTATCGAAGTTGCGGCGCTGTAAATCAAAGGGAATACAGGTTATGCCCTCTGCATAGGTTCTGTGCGAGACGGAGGGGGGGGTACATCCCCCCTCTGAAGAACGCTTATGTCGCGGAGGGCGAACCGTATAGAGAAAGCGCTGCGGGACCGAACGATGCGGAATTATTCTCGCTCGGTATAGGTGCCTTTCAGCTCGTTCGGGACGATGTGGGATCGCTGGTAGAGGAATGAAAAAATTCCGTTCTTCCCGTCGATGAGAGGGGGTAGAAGGGCGGAGAGTGTGCTTTTCAGCTCGCTGTGTATGAGGAGTTGGAGAGAATCGAGTACGCAGACGTTCCGCCCTTTGGGAATGGGAGAGGGCGGGAGAAGGTATGCGGCGCCTTTCCGCTATAGCAGGCCGATGCCGCCTTCGAAGGAATGGGAAGGAAAACCGTTCTGCGCGATTTGCATGGGGAATATCTCTCTGAGCAAGTCGCATCCGCTCAGAAGCTCGAGGAGAGTGGCGAAGTTTAGCCCCTGGAATGCGATACCGCTCCGCTCGCATCGAAGCCCTTGAGCGACGGCTCTGAAGGGGAAGGCGAAACCGCTCCGCTCGCTCCAAGTGACGTACCGAGGGCTCATAAGGCCGAAAAGCCTCCCAACGCTCCATCGGCTTGTGTCGAGGCGTATATACAAAGGGACGGAAACGCTCTGCTCGACGAGTCGGACGAGGGCGACCATACCGGTCTACACGGGTCTCGGCTCGCTTCTGGACTCGACGAGGACGCCGCTGCTCTTCCACGCGAACCCGTTCTGCACATTCAGGACCTGTACAACGAGGAGGAGCCTTTAGATCTTGCCCAGAAACCCACCCGAAGATCAAGAAAAATCCTAAAAGACGAAACATCCAGCGCAATATTACGGCAAGAAAAGGAAAAGCACTCTAAATCGAGCCCCTACCAGTCGTAAAAACAGGCATACCCCCCAGAAACAGATGGCTCCCGACCTACTCATTCAGAGAGAGTATCTATTGTGATGAGGGACCTTCTAATACCAACCCTGTGCAAGTTTTTCGGAGTATCAGAACTCACTCCTTTCAGTGATGAAAAAGAGATATCATTGCAGCATGTCTATTCGATTAGGGATACTATTAGTCGGCTTTCTCTCTTTGTGCTGGGCTCAACCCATACAAGCCGTATTTGGCTTACTCGAAGGGAATGGGAATACCTATCCTCACACGGGATTATACTACCGGTGGGAAGATCCAGGAGCCGGTGCTATGACCAGTGGGATAGGAGATATCCATGGAGTTGAACCCTTTGGAAATGACCTCGCTTATGACCCCCGCACTAAGCTTCTCTTCGTGGTGGGAGGAAGCAACCCTACTACTGGAAACTGGCGGGGAACGGTATATGCTCTGGATATCTGGCGCTCCCAAACTCCCCTCTCCACCCGATTAGACAGCATCGGCGCACGCCGTATTGCTGTAAAAGACACGCTTCTTCTGGTGACTCGATATTGGTACCCTTACTTTACAGCCTACCGTATCTCTTATAACCCAGCTTTGCACACCTTGCAGTTGGATTCACTGTGGTCTCCGGTTAGTCCTCTGTTGCGGAACGTACCCGACGGGCTCCTGGTACGAGGGGATACGGCCTTTATCAGTATCTCATACAGCAATACGACCTTTTTACCTGATAGCCTCGTGTTGGCGATTAACTTGCGAAATCGTACAGTAGCTGGTTCATGGCAAGTTTACCCCAACCCTAACGAGATCGTTCGTATCGGCGGAAACCTGTATGTGCAATGTTTTGGAAACTTCTCCAGCCTCCGGGTAGCACGCATAACACCCTCTTCACCCGTCGTGACAGTATGGAATACAGGATACCAGAGTTTAGGTGGATTTGCCACTGATACGGGAGGCGTAAAAGATACGATTCTATTCTGGAATGTCGATACGCTTCGAGCATTTCACGTAACGACCGGTCAGATTGCTCCAGGGGCGTACTTGGGGATTACTTCTACCACGGCTCCTTTTTCAGCCTACGGCCTCATGTGGGTAGGGAGGCAGCTCTGGCTAAGCTTTACGAACTACTCCGACACGAGCTTGATTGTTTTCAGAGACCCGATTTGGGAACCTACTCCCCCTCACTTCGACACTGCTTTCGTGAGCATGGGATTGGGAGGGGTGGGATATCCCTCTCTCAGAAGGTTCATCTATGTGAGCGACGATACCAGTCGCACCACTACCGCTCTTGCGGCTTTTTCTTCTACTCCTGGTGCTGTACACGTCTGGCCCACCCCCACCCTACAGCATCTTTTCTGGAAATCACAAGCTCCAGTGGAGACCCTCATCCTCTACAACGCCCAAGGACAGATGATTCGTCGCTACACGCACCCGGTGAACCCCTTGCCGGTAGAAGACTTACCTGCAGGTCTTTATTTCCTTACAGTCCAACAAGTGGGAGGAGGCATGCACTCAGCTAAGTTTTTCAAGGAATAGGTCGATCTCCGAGATGCGGCGAGTCCCTCCCTGGCCAGCCTGGTTTGAACATCCTCCTCAAGCAGAACCAGGCCGAGTCCTGGTAGTGCTCACTGGAGCAGGTATCTCCGCAGAAAGCGGACTTTCCACATTCCGAGATAAAGGTGGTTTATGGGAAAAGTATTCTATCTACGAGGTGGCTACCCCCGAAGCCTGGATAAAAAACCCTCAGCTCGTTCTCGACTTCTACAACGAACGGCGAGCCCAACTCGCTGAGGTCCAACCTAACCCTGCTCACCACCTCCTTAGAGAGCTGGAAAAGCACTTCCTGGTGATCATCCTTACTCAAAATGTAGACGACCTCCACGAACGCGCCGGTTCAACCTATATCCTACATCTTCACGGGGAACTGACGAAGGCCCGTAGTACGGTCGACGAGAATCTGATATATGAAATCGGATATGCCCCCATCCGACTGGGAGATACCTGTGAGAGAGGTTCCCAGCTCCGTCCCCACGTAGTATGGTTTGGGGAGGAAGTTCCCGCTTATACCTTTGCAGCGAAGTGGGTTATGCAAGCTGATATACTGGTAGTGATAGGCAGCTCGTTACAGGTATACCCAGCAGCGGGGCTTTTAGATGAAGCCCAACGAGCCCGCCGAAAGATTTTAATAGACCCTAAACCAACCCTCACCCAGGGCGTGGAGGTCATCGCTGCGCCTGCCAGTGAAGGGGTACATCGTCTCACCGAAATTCTTCTTTCGTGAGAAAGAGGGCCCTCCTTCTGTGGGGGTGGGCTGCAGGCTGCGCTTCCATCCAACCTCCCGACGGGGGCCCTCCAGATAGGGTTCCTCCCCAACCCAGCCAGATACGAATATTACGCAGTAGGTATAGCTCCTCTCTCCTTCTTCGCCTGAAATGGGGAGAATACCTTAGTCCTACTTCTTCGCTCAGCGGAGTCGGGCTTTGGGTCAACCCTCCTCATCCTCTTCAGGCCCGCTTGAGAGGGAAAGTTTTGCGGATACGCGTCGATAGTCTCTCTCCAGAAGAATGTTTGGTGGTGTGGGGAGGACCTGGTCTAAAAGACTTCACCGAAGGCAATCCTTTCTCTCCACGCCCCCTCTGGAGAAGCTGTAAGGGAGGAGATACGCTCCTGAGGACGATAGGTCTGCTTCCCCAGCCCAGCTCTGCTGACCCCATTTGGGGCTGTCTATATAATCAAAACGGTACTTACCGTTTCGCAGGATGGCAGGGAGCTCTGCATCTATCCGACCTACCGGAAGGGATTTATCGCGGATGGGCTTGGGAAGACAAGGATCAGAACAACCAGTGGAACATAACAGAGCCTATTTGGCTTCCGCTGGCTCCTCTTCACTGGCCCCCTATTTCGCCTGATAGTATTGCTTCCCCACTTGACACCTCCTATGCTGCCCCTTCTGCAGCGGATAGAAAAATGGGGGCCTGGCTTCGCTGGAGCGTCGATACGCTCCCCCCCCTCCTACCTCGTTCTCAGCTTATAGACAGTTCTTTGGGTTTATTGGTATTTGCCGAACCCATCACCCTCCTGCACGCTACAGGAGAGGTTCGACCCCTCTCAGAAAGAGCCCTCCTCGTGAGAGACAGCACTGAGATAAACATCGCTGACACGCTGGGAAACGGCCAGCGATTTTTTGTAAGCTTCTCCCAAGTAGACACCCAGAACTACAAGCCGACAGCATTCTGGCCCACCTCTGCAAATGCTACTACTCCTTATCTCTTCCTTACTTGGCCAGAAACGCTGTGCGTACGAGATACCTTCTGGGTGGGGCGCAAGGGAGACTCTTTGTATATCGCTGATGCCTGCTTCCAGAAGGGAGAAATTTGGCTCTCCCCGTTGCCTACGTCAGGGGAAGTTTCTGTGTTTTTTCGCACTGCTCAAAACGATACGTTTTCTGTCCGTTTGCCGACTCGGAAATATCCAGTTGCCCTACCTATCGATACTTCGGTAAAGCGCTGGCGAGTGTATGGCTCGCCTGTCCTTTCTGGTGCCCCCTATACAGAAGCTCTCCCTGGCGATACCTTGTGGTTGTGTGCAGGAAGCTACTCTCTGCTTGGACTACCCACTGATACTCCATTCTGGAGACCAGTTGAGCTGGATGAAGGAAAACCGATTCTCTCGAATCCTCCTTCTCGTCTCCCCTTCCCCCTGATTCTCCAGGCTAAAGAAACTGAGCAAGGGCCCTGAAAGGTCTATCTCGTGTAGGAGTTTCTCCCTCAAAAATTCCTCGTCTTCTCCTACCTAATAGATAGTAGACGGTAGCATGGGTCTGTGAGCAGCGGGAATCGATACAGTCGGGGATGACGCCCAGCATCGTGAAAGGCTCCCGATCCAGTGGAAATGGCGCAAAACGGCGTACCTTCGCCTCGTGGAAAGGTACGACTTGGTGATAATAGGCAGTGGTCCCGGGGGATATGTCGCCGCCATCCGAGCCGCACAACTGCACCTATCTGTCGCTCTCATTGAGAAATACCCTGCTTTGGGAGGCACTTGCCTAAACGTCGGCTGCATCCCCTCTAAGGCTCTACTGGATTCATCAGAGAAATTCTACGACGCAGCAAAGCACTTCTCCGACCATGGTATAGAAACGGAAAAGCTTACCCTAAACTGGCAAAAAATGGTAGCTCGTAAGGATCAGGTCGTAAAACAGACAGTAGGGGGCGTAGAATACCTCATGAAAAAAAATAAGATAGCGGTCTTTCATGGCCATGGCCGTTTCGTTTCTGCTAATGAAATAGCTGTAGAAGGCGGTCCTACCCTATACGGACGAAACATCCTGATAGCCACGGGCTCAAAGCCCTCAGCTCTACCCACTATACCGATAGACAAAAAACGAATCATTACCTCTACTGAAGCCTTATCTCTCCCAGAAGTACCTCGTAGACTTCTCATCATCGGTGGGGGGGTTATCGGGGTAGAGATGGCCTCAATCTTTGGGAGGTTGGGAACTGAACTCGTTATCGTAGAATTTCTGGATCGGCTCTTGCCTGGTATGGATGCAGACGCCGCCGAGGAAACTCGACGCATTCTTACTACAGACTACGGAGCGAAAATCCTTTTAGGACATGCAGCTCAATCTGTCGAGATTGGGAACCGCGGTGTGGTTGTGCATGTCGCTCCTCGAGCGGGAGGGGAGAGCTTCCCTATCGAAACGGACTACGTCCTCGTAGCTGTCGGACGTCGTCCTTACACAGAAGGTCTCGACCTTGAAAAAGCAGGGCTCACCGTCGATGAAAGAGGACGAATACCGGTAAACGACCACCTTCAAACTGCTATACCGCATATTTTCGCCATAGGCGATGTGATACGAGGTCCTATGCTGGCTCATAAAGCCTCAGAGGATGGGGTCTATGTCGCGGAGCGTCTGGCAGGACGGAAGCCCCATCTTGACTATCGACAGATACCGAGTGTAGTCTACATATGGCCTGAAATCGCCGGTGTCGGCTATACAGAAGAAGAGCTACAAAAAGAAGGTAGACCCTATCGAGTCGGTAAGTTTCCCTATCGTGCATCGGGCCGGGCACGCGCTGCACATGACACACGCGGATTTGTGAAGGTTATCGCAGATGCCAAAACGGATATGCTACTGGGAATGCATATCGTAGGAGCTCGAGCCGCAGATACGATCGCCGTCGGAGTGGCAGGCCTGGCATATGGGGCTTCTGCAGAGGATATCTTTCGTTTGCCTCTGGCCCATCCCACCTTCAGTGAAGCGCTCAAAGAAGCTGCGCTTTCCGCCAGTGAGGGGAGTGCGATCCACCTTTGATACCTTTCTTCTGACATCCTACAACTGTTTCTCGCCACACACGATTTGTAGAAGGGGGTAGTACCTTTGTAACAGGTGGCGCGTATTGCATTCCATACGCTTGGATGCAAGCTTAATTTCTCCGAGACGGCGACGCTGGCTCGTCAGCTGGTGGAAGCAGGGCACACCCTTACCGATTGGGAAGCCCCCGCAGATGTGTATGTGCTCAATACCTGCACAGTTACCCATCAAGCGGAGCGAAAAGCGCACAAACTTCTCCGGCAGGTTCACCGCCGAGCACCAAGAGCACATATCGTCGTTACGGGCTGTTATGCTCAGCTGCGTCCCACAGAACTGCAAAAAGAAGGAGTGACATTAGTAGCTTCTAACGCAGAGAAGCCTTCTTTGGCTGCAGCTATTCTCGCCCTCTTGCAGGAACGCACAGAGACTCTGCCTCCATCCCCTCCCCCCCGATGGGAGTTCTGGCCCAGCAGCTCGGGAGAAGGACGTACCCGAGCCTTCCTCAAAGTGCAAGACGGCTGCGACTACAAATGTAGCTTCTGCACAATACCCCAGGCCCGGGGGCCAAGCCGCAGTGCTCCCCCTGAAGCTGTCCTATCAGAGGCCCTTCGCCTCGCAGCAGAAGGCTTTTCAGAAATTGTCCTTACTGGCATCAACCTTGGCGATTACGGAAAGCCCCACGGCATCTCATTTCTCACCCTTCTCCAAACCTTAGAAAAAAACCTTCCCTCCTCCATTCAGCGCCTTCGTCTCTCTTCGATAGAACCCAATCTTTTATCAGATGACATTTTAGATTTCATTGCGGAGCACCCTCGCTGGGCTCCGCACTTCCACCTTCCTCTCCAAAGTGGAAGTGACAGGCTACTAAGGCTCATGCGGCGTCGCTATCAGCGGAAACTATACGAGAACCGTATCAGAGCTATCCACGAGCGCTTTCCCCTCGCGGGCATTGGTGTAGATGTGATTGTGGGCTTCCCCGGAGAAAGTCTCCACGAGTTCGAGGAAACCCGACGATTTTTAGCGGACCTGCCCGTGAGCTACCTCCACGTCTTCCCCTACAGTGAGCGTCCCGGCACCCCCGCAGTCCATTTGCCTGAGTCTGTCCCTTGGCCAGAACGACTTCTCCGAAGCGAAATCCTCCGAGAACTCTCTCGAAAAAAGAAATGGGCATTGGCCGAAAAGTGCCGAGGCCACTTGGTAACTGTGCTCCTGGAGACACCAGCAGAAGGTCTTACAGAAAATTACCTTCGAGTACAGGTCTCGGTTCCCTCCCGTCCCGGGACTCTTCTCCGAGTAGAAATGGGTACAGAGGCTGCCCTCGTAGAAGAGATTTCTCCCCCCTAAGAACGTAAAGTCGAATCCCCCCACAGTACCTATCTGATAGTTGATATATTCGCATCGTGCAGGGCTCCTCCTCTAAGCGACCTCGACGTTGGATATGGCAGCTCTTACTAATCATCCTAGGGATTGCGGCTATCGGGGGAGTAGGACTCATCGGAATAAGTGTACTTGCCTATAGCAAGTATATAGAGGTGCACGATGCCCTTCAGGTGGAAAACACAGGTACGCCTGAACATCGGACTTTCCATCTGAAGAAAGTCGAAACTGAAGTCCCCTCTCTGTCCTCTCCTTTCTCCTTTCGCCCCGAAAAGGCCCTGCGGCTGGTCTCTCAGCACTATGATGTGCCTTCTCCCTCAGAGAGGGAGGTTTTCCTCAAGGAAGGTACCTCTGAAAAGCTGGTAACGTATTCCTACCCCTCTCCTCAGCGTCTACTCGATGAAAAACCTGAGATTTCTTCTGCTGGGAAGGTAATTCTGCTTGCCCAGCGGCCTTCCTCAGAACAAGTAGGAGGTCTCTTTTATGTGTGGTTTTGGCGAGCCGATACATGTCACCGCTTTTTTAGAGGGAGGAACGGAGACTTCTGGGGCGCTTCTTTTAGTGCTCTTTTTCGATGGGATGGGAGTGAGATAGAGCAGATCAAGCTACCCCTCCTGTTTCCTTCGACTGAGGTGCCTCTCGTCGTAGAGGATACCGGAGGTGTCTGGGCTATCCAAGGACAGAAAGCCCTTTATTGTGATGGGCTGACGTGGAGTGAAGTACGCTTGCCCTTTCCCGTCGATCAGGCGATCCTTACGCCCTGGGGAGGGATGATGGGATGGCAGCGATGGGGCAGTTCTCTTCTGTGGCAACGCACCGATAGCTACTCGGTTCATACGATCCAGGGGTACTCGCTTCTCCCATTAGGATATGTAGATTCCGTCCTTGTGGGCTTGTGGGAAAAAGGCCCTCAGCAAGGGATATTTCTCTGGGATGGGCGTGCCCTCACCCTCCGCGCAAGTGTCACCCCTCTCTGGAAAAGTAGAAGCACTGTCACTGGCGGAGAAGGAATCAACAAAGTAGGATGGGTTTCCGATGAGGGGGCCTTTCTCCTGGAAAAGGGACGTTTGTGGCGTATAGGCCCTCCGCCTCCGTACAGATGTGCTATACTTGCTATCGGCGAAATACATACCTTAGCTGGCGCAAGCGACAGCTTATCTGTATTTTTTCATCCCCGTTCGGGATGGACAGTTTCTCCCGTGGAAGCGCTATCTAACACTACCTGGACAGGCCACCAAGGAGAAATATGGCTTTCCCGAGCTTTTGCTTCACAAGAGCAGATCGTAGCCATGTACTGGCCAGAACCGCGCTCCCTCATAGATATCCCTACAGCTGTCTCTTATACACATCT
>JANZYW010000070.1 GCA_026413325.1 Bacteroidia bacterium
GTCGGCAGCGTCAGATGTGTATAAGAGACAGGGCACCAGCACAGCCCCCTCCTCCGTTGCCGCCTACCGTCCCTCCGGGAGCATTAGCCCCATCCGCTGCCCGACCGGGATTCACCTCACAGCGGACGATACGATAATCTGAGCAGCCAGCCAGATAAATCCCATACACACTCATTCCATGATTGGTCGGACGGACGCCAGGTGCATATCCCTGCACATTCAGGGTAATATCATGCAGCTGGAAGTTGGTAACATTTACTCCCCGAATACCGATGAGGCGCGGGGGCCAGTTCGTTTCCGCATTGGCCGTAGTTCGATTTAGTTGAGTGACGGAAGCATTTGTCTTCTTCCATTGCTGTGACTCATCATATCCTCCATCCCAGTACACATGGCTGCACAGCTCGAGGGTATTATTCAATGTGTAGTTCCCCACAGCGAGTCGGATCACATGCGGTGCAGTGGGGGTAGCGACAGCGCAGGCTTGATTACGTGCCCAGTAGATATCTGCAGGGTTGCTTCTTGACCCACAGTTCGCTCCACCTGTACACCCTCCAGGACGCACATACCAGATACGTCCTTCTCCGCATGGATCTTGAGCCCATACTCCAGAGAGAAAACTGGCAATGACGACAAGCCGGTGTAGCCAATGAGCCATGCTCGCAATATTAGGACTTTTTGTGAAAGTAGCTAACCCAGCAGCGCGCTGCTCGACAACCATTTGGACAAAAAAGCTAACTTCTCAAGCGAGACTGGATACTCTCTGACCTTCTCACATGACCTTTGAAGCAAACTAAATAACCGAGGGAGCAGTGCCCCTATTCCATGTCTACTGTATTCTATTCCAGGAGCGAACCCATCGGATATAATAACGAATAGCCTTCCAACCCAAAGGTCCCAATCGGTAGGTATACCTATTGACATACAGCCGAATATGCGCCAGCTGTACTTCTGGAGCCATTTCTTGGGCATGATGTGCAACATAATCGGAGAGGAGAGGGACTCGTGCCTTCCATGCGGCATGGAGGCTTCGCCTCAAAAGACGCACCATAGGACGTCGGGGCACACCTCGCTTTATTCCTATGCCTCCCAACGGAATAGGATATCCTGTTTGACCCGTCCAGTAAGCCCCTAAATCTTGGAGGCAGACCAATCCGTAACTTGGATAAGTAAATCGACTCTCATGAATGATGACCGCTGCCTGTATCTGGTTATTCGCGACTGCGGGGAGGAGTGCGTCATACCGCATTTCTACCAGATGCTGGGCATGAGGAGCAAAAAAGCGGAGCAAGCTATATGCTGTGGTGTGTTTTCCAGGTATACCTATGGAGATATCCCCCAGCTTATCGTAAGGGATAGGTGCGCGAGCCACCAATAACGGCCCAACCCCATACCCCATCGCTGCGCCGACTGGAAGTAGACGATAAAGTCCTCTGGGTAAAAGTGCATACTGAAAGAAAGAAAGCTTCAGAATATCTATTTCTCCTGTCTGTGCCAGCTCGTTGAGCGTCTGGATGTCTTCATATCGGAACTCCCACGCAAAGGGAGTGCGCAGATATCCTAAGGCAATGGCCCCCCAGATAAACGTATCGTTGGGGCAAGGGCTGATTGCGACTGTTAATACCCTCTTCACCAGGAAAAATCCGTGAGCTTTTTACGTGTGTATCCTTCAGGGATGGAAAAGGGAACAGCAAGGTCTGTGGGGTTCCATTCAATTTCTTTGAGGAGAAGGGTGAGATGGCTACCATCGGGGAAAGTAAGTGAGGTTCGAGTAGAAAGCGTATCAGGCGTATGAGGAGGCCGTTCATAAGAGAGTAAAAGAGAACCTCTCTCCTTATTGTAAAGGTGCCAAGACCGTACCCGAGGGAAAGGTTGCAAAGTCAGAACGGCTTCTGCCAAATATGGAAAAACCTCCCCGGTTAGGGTATAGCGGTTAGCATCCCACTCCCAATAAGAATCATTGAAATGAGCAGGCCAGGCGCCTATCAGTAGAGCAAAAAGAATCCCTGGCCCCACCGCAGGAAGAAACTGTTGTAAGCTCTCGGGAGTGCCCACATATACCTCTTTCGAAAGGCGATTGAGAATAAACAAGCTGTCGGGACGCCACAACATGCGAACTCCTTCAATCCCCATCAAGCCAGCAGACAGCCAAAGAAGCGTGTCTCCTATGACACAAAGACGAAGTTGAAAAGTCTGCTTTCGCTCCCCCTCGTAGAGGGCCTGATAGCGGACTCGAGCGGTGTACCAAGGAAGGCTATGTTCATTTAACTGACGCAAAACCTCCTCCTTTTTATAGGATAGAGGCGCGACAGGAGGAAAGCGAGTAGCCTTGCGAGGACAAGCCAGCAAGAAAAGAAGAAAGATCACCCCTATCCTACTCATGGTAAACTCCGCCATAAAAGAGCCAACGGATATTGTTTCTCCGCTTGACTCCGCCATCGATGATAAGCAGGGCCTAAGATTTGGGGACCCAGTCGAGTCAGGATATCTTCCCACATTTCGAGCGGAACAGAGGAAGAAGTATCCACTATAGAGGCGATACGACGGGCTTCTTCCAGCCTGTTCAAGGAAAGGGCCCATAGCAATTCTCCCCATTCTCGCAGAGGAGAAGGAAGCGCGGAGAAGGTTTCCTCTGGCGTATTTTTCAGCTCAGCTGGTTTCTCTCCCCCCCGTAAGAGAAGTAGCGCTAAAAGAGCGGTACCCGTTTCTCCGGGATAATGCCCCTGAAACCTCTCTCGAGTTTGAGGAGTAAGCTTGTTCTGAGCGATCTCCGCTATAGCTTGATAATAGGCTGCCACTCGCGCAAGGGGCGTGTCAGGAGTAGGCAGGAGCCTCCATCCCCGCTGAAAAGCTTTACATGCTTCAGGCCATTCTCTCTGTTGGGCATAAGCTACGCCCTGCCAAAGAAAAAGCCTACCTTGCCCAGGAAAGAATTCCTGAGCCCGTTCCACTTCCCGAGCCAAGGAATCCCCACCCCCTAACTGCCACAACGCATATAAATAGGAGCCATATATCGGGAGATGGATAGAATCCGAAGCCAGTGCTCTTTTCCATGCAGTGGCTGCACTATCCCACCTTCCGTTTTGCATCCAGTACTGGGCCCACAAATCCCAGCCTATACTCATGGGATTCTCCCTCAAGAGCTTGCTTAGCGCCTCTCGATACTCCTCTTCTTCTAAAAAATCTCCCCGTCGGAGAAGGGCATATTTGACTTCGGCAGGAACGGTGTACGACTCCAAGAAACCCTCCCATACATCATACCCCCACATCTCTTCAAAGAGTTCTGGATACGCCAGCACTAAGCCCCATCCGACTTGATTAGCCGGGTCAATTTGCAGAAGGTGCTGGACTACCTCCGCCATCCGAGAGAGATTTCGGCTCAGTTCATAGAGGCGAGCTATCGTCTCCCAGTAAACCTCATGCTTTGGCCAGAGCGCAGCAAGGGATTCGGCGATGGCTATAGCCCTCCCTACCTGACCTACCTCTACAAACATTTGCACCCGCATTTGAAAAACTTCTTCATAGGCTCCCCCCATAAGCTGCAGTTGGCGGTAGTATCGGTCCGCCTTTTCTATCTCTCCCGCGGCCTGATACGACTGTGCGAGGCGGAGAAGGATCTCGGGTTCCTCAGGAAAATCCTGAACAAGTTTCTCCAATAGGGCAGTGGACTGATACTGCTGCCCATTGAGTGCCAAAGCAGCGGCATAGGCGATACCTACCCATGCTTCATGGGGGGCCTCTTTATACGCCTTTTCAATATGTGTCAGCATCCGAATATAATCTCCCTGCTGATATGCTAAGCGAGATAGATAGTAATGTACTCCTGCACTGTGTGGAGCAGCTTCTGCTGCCTTGTAAAAATACTCTGCAGCTTCCTCATACAAGCCTTGGGAAAAGAGGATAACCCCTTTCACGAAGGGAGGAAGCCCCTGTTTCCAACTGGTAGTATCCTGCGAAGAGGAAGGGGACGAAGCTGGCTTGACCTTAGACTTCTTCTGTGCAAAGAGCAGCACTGCTCCTATCCCTATGAGATAGAATATCTTAGCCATATCGGCTATAGTCACCCAGATCCAAGACCCCAACAGCACCCCGGCAGTGCGCATGGGCTCCTATCAAGGCTTCATGCAGCACAGAATTTTCGATGACGGCGTGAGAACGACATAATGTGTGGCTCAGAACGCTACGCCGAATGCGGGCCCCTCTCTCGACCGCCACATACGGGCCAATCACACTTTCACTGATTTCAGAACCCTGTTCTATGAATACGGGAGGGATTACCTGCACTCCTTCCCCCAGTGTAGCAGGAGGAGGCGCCATTCCCAGCTCTAAGAGTCGAGCCTGTGCCTGTAAGATCAGGGGCCTACTCCCACAATCCAACCACTCCTCCACAGGAAGGGCCCGAAGACGTCCTCCCTGCTCACAAAACCATTGAAGAGCATCGGTGAGCTGATATTCTCCTTTCGAACGGATACCAAACTGAAAAAGGTATTCAATCGCGGGTAATAAGCGTTCCGCTTCCCGGAAGAAATAAATCCCAATCACAGCCAAATCTGAAGTCGGCACCTCTGGTTTTTCTACCAGACGTTGGATATAGCCCTCGGGGGAAAGTTCGACTACTCCGTAACTTCGAGGATCCTCGACCCGCTTGACCCAAAGAGCTCCATCTGCATCAGAAGGAACCTGAATAGAAGCCCTAAAAATCGTATCGGCAAAAAGGATTACACAAGGCCCTTCCATATGGGCTCGGGCTTGATAGACAGCATGAGCGGTACCGAGAGGTTCTTCTTGCTCGCAAAAGTACGCCTCTGCATCCCAGCGCTCAGCTAATAGTGTGAGAAAATGACGATGCGTTTCCGCCAAATCTCGCACCACGAAAACCATTCTTTCTACAGAATCGGGTAAAGCTCGCTGGACCTCTTCTATAAGCCACTGAAGAACTGGCTTCCCCAAAAGAGGGAAAAGAGGCTTCGGGGTAGTAAAAGTGTGTGGACGGAGCCGTTTCCCCTCGCCTGCCATAGGAATGATGAGCCGCATAAGCCAAAGTTAGGACTTTGAAGCGCCTAAGCGAGGTTCGGTACCTGCTCGCAGTCGAGCGATATTCGCCCTATGTGTATAGACAACCAGCCCCACCCAAAACAAACCAGCTACGATCCCTTCTACCGTCCCCCCCCCTAAGATGGGATGCCACAGAAGAAAACTGGCCACTGCTACGATCGAGCTGACGGAAACAATACGAGAAACGGCTAACACCCCTAAAAAAGTCCCCACGGCAGCCAGGGCAGTCCAAGGCTCGATCAGAAGCATGCCTCCCAAAAGCGTATTAATACCCTTCCCCCCCCTAAATCCCCCCCAAATCGGATAAATATGGCCCATAACAGCAGCTGTCGCAGTAAGATATTGCATGAAAAGGGGTAGGTGAAGCCATTGCGCCAAGGCTACCCCTATCATAGCTTTGCTGATATCCAACAGCTGGACGATAGCCCCTGGAAAAAACCCTAATGTTCGGTACACATTCGTGCTGCCGATATTTCCACTCCCCACCTTGCGGATATCCACACCTCGCGCGCGGGCTATCCATACTCCTGGTGTCAAGGAACCCAATACGTATGCCAAGAGCATCAGCCCTACAGAAACGATTACTTCCATGCGTTTCCGATGTAAAATGCGAGATACCCAGAAACCCAAACCGATCGCCCAGGCCGCTGGTACAGCGTCTGAATAGGTCGAACAAAAGCCTGGAGCCGCCCCCCTATTGCCAAACTTCGGATCACGGAGGGGTCTTTTCCTACATCCACCAATACGCCCGTTTGGAAGACAGCCCCAGGAACCGCTTGTATTCGATCAAAGCCCAGATAAAAATCCGCCTCTCCCACGATATCGGTATACGAGTGGCGATTGGGATCATACGTATCGATCTGGATAATCGCCTGATTGGCTGAAATAGGTACAGCCACCTCGATGTAGTAGGGCTTCAGGAAAGCAAAAGCAGGACCTATACCCGCTTGTATACTCATCTGCAGAGGGGTATGAGACATCCGCTGCGCTACTATATACTGATATCCCCAGAGGAGCTCAGCGAGGTAGGCATAATATACCTTCCCAAATACATAATCTTTTCCTCCTTGATCTCGATAGGCAGAACGGGTCCGAGCTTCGTACTTCGTGCGATAAGAAGTGAGATCGCCCATCCAATAGGTACCCCAACGAGGCCCCTTCCAAGACTGTACGAAAACTCCCAATCCCCACCCGTAAGAATGCAAAAAGGGAGACACAGCCAAACTGTGAGGAAGCGGTTCTATTACAGATGACTGACCCCACATCCAGAGAGGTATCCATAATACAGGTTTTATTAGCTTTCCTCTCTGAACTCTCTGCCAAAGTAGCTGACGAAGCTTCATCAGATTGGCTTCCCCCCTCTGTCGCATAGGGGTTATGTTATTTGCTGGGAAGGAAAATCTCTGCACGCGAGGTCACAGGGCAGCCAAAACCTCCACATAAAAGATGAGAGTGGAGTTGGGCGGGATGACTCCCTTATCTTGGTCTCCATACCCTAAGTCAGGAGGAACAATCAATACGGCTTTAGAACCGACGGGGAGCTTAGCGATACCCTCATCCCAGCCTCGGATAACCTGTCCTTGTCCGAGAACGAAGTCAAACGGCTGACCTTTCTCAAAAGAGCTGTCAAACTTCTGCCCATTTGTCAGGAGACCATGGTAGTGCACCACTACTCGTTGTCCCGGTTGAGGCAGATTTCCACTTCCCCTCTCTTTGACATACATTTTCAAGCCCGAGGGGAAGGAATCTATTTTAGCTGTATCGATAGGATACGGCTCGAAGGCCTGAGGGGCGGGCTGAGCAGGTTCGGCTGTCCTAAGGGTAGCCTGGTTATCCGTAGAGCTTTTGCAGCTCCAGCTTAGCCAAGAAAGCCCGATAATGCTCAACAAGACTATCCGCATATTCCGTTCGAATGAGATTTTCAACAAAAGTAATGGCATCTCCTAACCCTTCATACAAGGTAGCTCCCGCTGCATTTCGGTGGCCCCCTCCGACAGGAAAGCGCTGTGCTACTTCATGGCAAGGAAAATCTCCCACGCTACGAAGACTGATGCGAGTGCTGTCGGGATATTCCTTCAAGACTGCTACCAAAAGCGTACCTTCTAATGCAAGCAGCTGGTTGGGGAGGGTCTCGATGTCTTCCCATGTCGCACCAAACTCCTCCAAAACACGGGCAGAAACGGGCAGAAGCAGAACAGGAAGCGGCTCCAACCGACGGAGCTGAGTTTGAATAAGATGGCTGTGCAACCGAAGTGTATCTAACCTTTTCCGTTGAAAAACAAAATAGTGTACAGCTTCTAAAGGAAAGGGAGGCGCTATAAGTTGAGAGGCAACCTGAAATGTTATAGGAGTCACACTTCTAAAACGGAATCCTCCCGTATCTGTGAGCATACCCGTATAGAGGGCTATGCGAGCGGGAAGGGGGAGGGGGGTAGACTGCCCACGAACCAATATCCGCTGATACAATAGCTCACAAGTAGCCGCTGCTGTCGGATCCCAAAAGTTCCATCGGATACTCAAGGGCTCACTGTCTGCATGATGATCCACCCAAATAAGCCGCTCCGGGTCAATCAAATCACGCAGAGATGGATCGATGCGGTCCCATCGTCCAAAGTCTACACAGAAGAAAATGTCCGCTTGCCGTGCAGCGGCCTGAATCTCTCCTGGCGTATCTGTCCATATAAGGATATGATCCCATCCAGGTAAGAAGCGAAGATAACTGGGTACAGCGTCTGGCAGAACCAGTGTTACCTCTTTTCCCTGATAAGAAAGCGTATGGTAGATGCCGAGCAACGCTCCAACAGCATCCCCGTCTGGCTTGGGATGGCTCAGACAAAAGACTCGTTCAGCAGCATGGAGAGCCGCTTCCCATGCGTAGATGGGTTTCATTGAAACGAAGGTAAGGGTATTCTGGATTGAGAGGCATCCTAGCGTGGAATGGATCGACTTTTGCCCTCCTGCATGTGGGTGGCTTTTGATTTACACCCAGAGGTCTGCTGCCGTCCCCAGCTTTTTCCCCAACCCAGTCTATTCCCCGGACTATGGTCCCAGAAAAGAAGGGGAGCCAGCCCGATGTACTCCTTCTCGAAAAAACTTTCCTGAACTTCGCTTCATGCCACCCGTGTATGTGGCTATTTTAGCCCATGGCGGAAGAGAATGGCTTGATCGCTTCCTCCCCACTGTACTGGCTACAGAGTACCCCAACTTTACCGTCTGGGTCATAGATAATGCAAGCACACCTCCCCTCCATCGCTGGATCCAAAACCAGTTCCCTTCCGTACGAGTCTTACGCTACGAGCAAAATGAAGGGTATGCTGGAGGCTATCAGCGATTTTTCTCAGAGGAAGGGCATAAAGTGCCTTACGTAGCGCTCCTCAATAGCGATGTAGAAGTACCCCCCACTTGGCTAAGCCCCCTTATTCACCGATTGGAAGCTTGCCCTCGGCTTGCAGTCCTTCAGCCTAAGATACGCTCCTGGTCTGACAGACAGCTTTTCGAATATGCGGGTGCAGCCGGCGGATTCTTGGACCCCTGGGGCTATCCCACTTGCCGAGGGAGAGGAGAAGAAGACAAAAGCCAATATGAGCTCCCTTCTCGCATCTTCTGGGGAGGCGGAGCCGCCTTCGTCGTGCGAACTGCCGCTATTCAAGAAAGCCAACGAGGTCTCCTCTTCAAACCGTATTACTTCATGCATATGGAAGAGATAGACCTGTGCTGGCGGCTCCAGCGCGCAGGATGGCACATCGGCTATGAACCCCGTAGCGTCGTATACCACGTTGGAGGAGGATCTCTGGCAAAGGAAAGTCCCCGAAAAGTGTACTACAACTTCCGAAATAGTCTCTATCTTCTGTGGGAAAACTTAACTGGACCAGAAAAGTACCTACGCATCCTGTGGAGACTGCTTCTGGATGCACCTGCCGCCTGCTATTTATTGCTCCGAGCAGGTCCCAGACAGATGGCAGCCTTAGTGAAAGCCCACTGGGATTTTTTTTCCTACATAGTCCAACAAAAAGGAATCCGAATGGAGCAGCTGCCATTCGTTCCCTACGGCCAGCTGGAGGGGATCACATACCGTCCTATGATCCTGGGCGGAGGAACCGCTCCCCTCCTGCCTTTAGAATGCGGAGAGCCTCCTATTTCCGATTCCAAGGAAGACTCTCAACCTTTGTAGCCGCCAAGAAAAACTCACTGAAGAAGGCTGGCCTATCTCACTTCCTGCTTAGAAGAGGAGTGCATACGGGGTAACTGCATTTTGTGGGCTATGAGTGGGGGATGTGCCAGCGCCGCAGGCGCTGGCACATCCCCACAGTGGCGGCGGCCGCTTGAGGCGACCGCCGCCACTTACAAAAAACCTGTCCGCAATCGACCCATCTAATGGTACCACCAAAACCCCGATTCACGATCCGGATAACAGGCTTCGGTTACTTTTGCTGCATGCAAGTGCTCCTCCTGGGTGCAGGGACGATGGGACGGGGGATTGCAGAAGCCTTTGCCCAAAAAGGATTCTCAGTCCTCCTCTATGAGCCCCATACAGAAGCCCGCCGCAGAGCAGAGAAAAGTCTCTCGGAGCGCCTCCCTCAGGGAGGCTTCTCTTTCGTCGATAAGCTCCCTTCCGTGATCGACAGCTCCTTCGTGATAGAAGCTGTGCCAGAAGAGCTGGCTCTCAAGAAACAGGTTCTATCTGCCATAGCTGACAAGCTGCAGCCAGATACAGTAGTAGCTACGAACACCTCTGCCCTATCTGTACACGAGCTGGGACGAGAGCTCCCCTATCGAGAGCGATTTCTGGGGTGGCATTTCTTCAACCCTGCCCCTCGCATGCCCCTGGTAGAAGTAGTACCCACTGCTTTCACCGCCGAATCGGTAGTCCAGAAAAGCCTCGCCCTCCTCCGACAGATAGAGAAAACCCCCCTCCTTGCCCCAGACCTTCCTGGATTCATCGTCAACCGGGTAGCCCGACCCTACTACGTAGAAGCGCTCCGACTGGCCGAGCGGGGAGACATCCACCCCGAGACTATCGATCGCCTAATGGAAGGGCTTGGCTTCCGAATGGGGCCTTTTCGGTTGATGGATTTTATCGGGATCGACGTAAACCACGCCGTCACACAGGCTGTATGGCAAGGCCTGTGGCAGCCTCTTCGCTTCCGCCCTTCTTGGCTTCAGGCGCTTAAGGTAGCGGCTGGCCATACTGGCAGAAAGGCGGGAAAAGGCTTTTACCGCTACGACGATACGTGATCACTCAGACCCTCATGTATCTGGCCATACTACTTTTATCCCCTCTTCCCGCCCCCAAGGGAGCCCTGCGACTTCCGCTATAGACTGAACAATGGCCTTTCCCGCGGCTGCACTGATATTCACCATCAGCCACCACTTCTGCCCGTCAGCAGAAACAAACCCTCGCACATGCTGCCTACGCCACTCAGGATGATCCCTCCTAAAATCCTCGCTAAAAAGCTCCTCTGGTCTCTGAGAAATATACCGGCGGGACCTGGATCCGTTCCGATCGCTTCGATAAAAGGCCAGTAGAAAGCCAGGCATAAGCTCTTCTACCTTTCTGAAGCTCATCTCCACCAGGTCCCGAACGGTATGTGTGGGATAAAAGATACCCTTCAAATAAAAACCCTTTTCGGTTCTTCGTGAAGCAGAGGAAGAGGAGGGAGGAGAAACAAAAGCAGGGGAGGGGGAAGGAAGAGGCAAGGAGGGCATCTGGGCTTTGCCCTGGAGAAACTGCCGAACGTATGCTATGGAGATTTCCCCTTCAGCGATATGGAGCTGCCGGGACGCTTCTGCTCGCA
>JANZYW010000071.1 GCA_026413325.1 Bacteroidia bacterium
AGATGTGTATAAGAGACAGGTGTACGGACCAGGCCAGTTCCATGCGCTCCCATACCCTCGCAAGTCAGGAATGAGTAGCCGATAATGTTGAGAAAATGCCCCCTCCACAGGCATAAACATTCCCCCATCCACCATATACCCGTGGATCAGAACAAGCCAGGGGCCTCTTGTTCCTAACTTTTTGTAAGGCAGTAAGAGGCTCATCGCTCTCTTCGAATGAGGAGAGAGAGTACAATACTCAATCCCAAAACCCCCACGATGAAACCCAAAGACTCTTCTGCACTGATGTGAAAGCCCAACAGCTCCTGAAACATCTTAAGCCCTATCCCGATCAGAACGATAGATATACCGTATTCGAGGGCCCAGAAGCGCTGAATAACTGCCGCTAACATGAAAAACATAGAGCGAAGGCCCATCACAGCGAGGATATTTGAACTAAATAACACATCCTCATCTTGTGTGATTGCGAAGGCCGCTGGGATTGAATCTACAGCGAAAATGAGATCCGTGAGCTCTACCATCAGAAGAGCTAAGGCAAGAAGCGTGAAAAAACGCCGATTGCCTCGACGGATAACAAACTTTCCTTGATGGGGTACGGTTGTGATCCGTAAATACCGGCTAAGAAAGCGAAGAAGAGGATTCTTGCTAAAATCAGGCGTTCCATCCTCCTTTTTTATGAGATTTTTGATTCCCGCCCATATTAGGAAGGCGCCAAATACGTACAGAACCCAACTGAACTTTCTAATGAGGAGCACTCCAGCGAAAATAAATATCCCCCTCATAAGCATCGCACCAATCACCCCCCAGAAAAGGACTTTGTGGTGGTATTGGGGCTCAATAGAGAAATAGCGCATGATTAGAAGTATTACGAAAATATTATCCATGGAAAGGGCATATTCCATCACATAAGCTGAGTAGTACTCCAACGCTCTATCCCGACCCTTTTCATGATATACAAACACACCAAAGGCTAGCGCAACGATCACGATCATTAAGGACTGCCAGGCGGCTTGGCGGAAGGTGAGAGCCCTGACTTTCTTATGAAAAACTCCCAGGTCTAATAAGAGATACCCTGTTACTACCGCACAAAAGGCCCAAAGGACGGGATGATTAAGCATTTCTGCGTCGAAAGGTAGCCAAAAGTACGACACCTATTAGAAATCCTATTCCCCATCCTGCTAAAAGGTCGCTTGGGTAGTGCACGCCCAGATAGAGCCGAGTCAGACTGTGAAGGAAAGCCCAAGTGAGAGCTATAATCCATACCGCAGGATGCTGTGCATAACCTGCAAAACAACATGCCATGGCAGCACTATTGGCAGCATGACTGGAAGGAAACCCGTATTTCCCTCCTCGATAGCCGCGTATCACGCGGATACTGGATTGGATAGCAGGGTCGTGGGTGGGTCTGAGGCGACCGACGACAGGTTTCAAGAGCTTACCAGAAATGCCATCCGAGAGCGCAACTGAAAAGATCGTGAGAAATAGGGGGCGCCAAGCTTGTCTTCCGTAGCGGCGGATCACCCATCTGATCCCCCATAAAAAGAGGGGAGTCCATACCCACGTTTTCGTGGCGTACCATACCACAGTATCCCAGGGCTCCGCTCCTATGTGATTTATCCACAACAGGAGATGGATATCCCATTCGAATAAGACTTCCGTCAAGGTAAGAGGGTTTGCAGGTGAGCAGCAAGCCGACGAGATTCCGTCTCGATGTAGAAACTGCCTGCCAGAGGATCTGCGGTGGAGTAGAGATGCGCTACCTCATGGCGGAGTAAATGACTGATGTTGCGACTCCAGCGAGCAGCATGAGAATCCTCTGCGGAATGGATAGGGGGGATATATACCGCATGCGCTCCTCCCAATATCGCACCTAATGCATAGAGGGTAGCACGGATTAGATTTTCTTCAGGTCCTTCTTGTGAGAGAGAGCCAGTGGAGTCATACAAGGTCGAAGCAGGAAGCGCCCACAGGAAGGTAGGACGGGGCCACAGAGCCAGTCGAAGGGCTCGCATGAGTAGCACGCTTATTAGCACCCGCTGGTCGAGACGGATAGCCAGATGAAGCTCACCTTCTGAAGGTATAGCAGGCCACTGCCCCTCCACTCTGAGGTCCGAAGTCAGGAAAAACGGGAGCTCCCACACACGATTTCCCATTATAGGAGAGGGAGTTTCTTCCTGCCAGAGCTGGTATAGGGTAGTACCAGGGGGATAAGCCGTTGGTAAGTTGTCACCAACGAGCAACCACTCTTTTGCCCGAGCTCCTTCTGCTTCAAATCGGGCATCGAAAAGCCATATATCGATCTCATCGGGGACGTACCTTTCAGCGATGAGTTTCCAGCCAGTGGGTGTAGGAAGGGGAGAGAGGCTCTTCCACGAGGGAAGCTCTTCCATCGTGTAAAATGGCAAAGGCAGCCCTTCTCTCACAGGAGTGCCCAGTTCTTTTTCTATGAGCGATTTCCACCGCTCACTTGACCCTGGGGGGAAGGTTTCATACGACTGCATGCTCAAATGTATCATGTTCGGAGGGCATCTCGGCAGCGAATGAGCTGTTGAATATGGTGCCTTTCGTGAAAGACGGTCATTTGTATCCATTGGAGGCCGGTTAGCTCCCCAAGGAATGGATGGGGGAAGGTATAGGAGGTAGATAAAATAAAAGAGCGAATCTCATTTCGTAGCTTCGCCCGGGTAGTTTCAAGTAGTTCTCTTAGAGCAAGATAAGAAATACCGCCGACAGGTTGGACACTGGGTGGAGCCTGAGGTTTCCCCTCTCGAAATGTCCCGGGGATTATCGTTACCGGCGGGAGCTGCTCTCCTGCGGCCATCCGAGAGAGTCTTCTGAGGACTCGGGCCACAGAGTCTTCCGTGCGTGCGACGTGTTCCACGACTTCTGCCCCCGACCATGACTCTGGGGTAGGTCGCCTCCAAAACCAGGGAGCATCTTCCATGAGGCGAAGAAGTGTATGTCGGCTCTCTGTTAGGGCTTCTATGAGCTCTTCATGGGATTTTCCCATCATGGACAGCTCTTCTATCGACATATTCAAAGGCAAAAGACTTGCAAGATGTCGCTGATGAAGGGGATTCACAGCTAAACCGAGCTCTCTCCTGTACCTTTGCTTTTCGTGGTATCCTGGGTAAGCCCATTGAGCAGGCGATATCTTTTGCAGGACGCTACCCCCCTTCCTGAGGCTCCTTCACAAATCGGAGCTGCTTATGTGGGTATCGATCCGACTGCAGATTCTCTTCACATCGGACATTTAGCTCCGCTACAGCTCCTGTACCATCTGACTCAGGTGGGGATTCGACCCATTGTAGTCATAGGAGGAGCTACGGCGCGCGTCGGCGATCCTTCTGGGAAAAAATCGGAACGGCCGCTCCTTTCTCCTGAAACGGTCAAGCAGAATGCTCAAGCTCTCGCCGATCAGGTGAGAAAGCTATTGCCTTTTCCTTTTACGCTTTTAGACAATTTTTCCTGGCTGGGTGGCCTCTCTCTTCTGGATTTCCTCAGAGACATCGGAAAGCATATGACGGTTAGCTATCTCCTTTCGAAAGAGACGGTGAGTTCTCGGTTGGAGGGGGGGATTTCTTTCACAGAGTTTAGCTATCCGCTCCTTCAGGCATACGATTTCTATTATCTTTTCGAAAACTATGGCTGTCGTCTCCAAGTGGGGGGAGGGGATCAGTGGGGCAATATCACTACAGGTATAGAGCTGATTCGCAAACTAAAGGGCCAGGAGGCTTTTGGTATGACCTGTCCCCTTCTTACCAAATCAGATGGGACCAAGTTTGGTAAAAGTGAGGGAGGGGAAAATATCTGGCTTTCTGCAGAGAAGACATCCCCGTATCGGTTTTACCAGTTCTGGATGAGTCAGGCGGATGCGGATATGCCGAAACTGCTGGGGGTGTTTAGTTGGAAACCGTGGGAAGAGATCGAGGGGCTCTTACAGGAGCATGGTCAAGCGCCTGAGAGGCGGTTAGCTCAGCGTGCGCTCGCTTATGAAATGACTGCGCGCGTCCATGGTGACGAAGTTGCGCAGAGTGTGAGACAGGTTTCTGAACTGGTTTTCGGCGTGGGAGCCCTCGAGGAACTTAGCCAAGTCCCCGAGGCGGTATTTCGACAGGTAGTGGCCGAGATGCCTGTTTATCGCGTATCTTCTACTGAGCTCTCTCTGGTGGATGCTTTGGTAGAGAGTGGTTTCCTTCGTTCGAAATCAGAGGCTCGGCAGCTTATCCAGCAAGGCGGTCTTTCTCTCAATCGTCATAAGATCACGGCAGAGAGCCAATCTCTCTCGGCCTATCCCCCCCTAAGAGGGCGGTACTGGCTTATCCAGCGGGGTAAGAAGCAGCAGGCATGGCTTCAGCTCGCCGGCGAGTGATATGGAGTTGAGGGATGCTGTGGCATTTCTTTGAGCGGCGGTAGCCGACGAGGGGTGTATCACTGTGTGAGACGCAGTGGGTTCGCTCACCGCTGATAACGAATCTGCAGGAGACCTTCTGTCGCGCGCCGAAAGCCTTTTTCCTGGGGGGGGCGGAAAAGATTCTGTCCTCCTCTTATCCATACCGTCCAATGCTGAGCTATCCGTAGTCGAGCTAAGAAGTACACCCGTTGCCCTTCTCCATAATAGCCAGGAATAAAAAAGGTGGTGGGCGGCATGGCTTCGTATGTATAGATTCGGGCATCGTAACTCCCTATCCGATAGAGTACCCATCGCAAGGAGAGACTGAAGGGGAAGTTCGGCTGCCATCGGATATCTTGGTAGAGGAGGTGTCCGTGGCTAAGGGTGCCTCGGTCATACCGGCTCACTTCTATACGGCTTTGGTATCGCCAGAAGGGAGATATCTCATACAAGCCATGTATGCGCCCATAGGTACGTGTATGAGGTATAAGAGTGTAAAAGAGATCTCCCTCAGCGTCGTCTGAGCTCAGATTGTAAGGTTTGCGTTCATGTCGAAAGCGAGCATATATCTGGAGCCGACGTCGGATGGTGTAGGTCACTTGTAGGAGGCTTTCATGTCCTTCAGTTGGGGAGTTGGCTCGATACCGATACCAGGGGAAGGCATAGAGATCGTGGAAAGCGGTTAGTTCCCATCGAGGAGACGGCCGTATCCGCAGGCCTACATACACTCCTTGTTCGTTCTGAAGGCTAAAAGGGCGCTCTGCGAATGTATAGCCGTAGAATGAGTGGAAATCCGGGTCGAAATGGCGTACCTGTATTGCGACATCCAGTGTAGGGTGGAGGGCAGCTGCAGCGGCTGCATTGAGTGCGATTCCTTTTGATTGGCTAAGAGCGGCTTCACCGAAAAAGTTCACATTTCCCACTGTAAAGTCCCAGAAGCCACTACCGAGAAGGTTTTCCTGTCCTTGGAAACCGTACCGTTGGTACGGTCTATCCCCAGACAGGTCCAGTGGAGGGGAGAAATGCTGATACAGAACGGTGGCTCCTGCAGAGTTCCAGCCTTGTCGCCAGGAGAAAATAGCCCCAGTCGCCTGGTGGAGTAGGTTTTGACGGCGGCTGATCTCGCTGGGTGTGCGGTGTAGCCCAGAGGAAAGAAGGGTTTGAACGACTATTTCGGGTTCCTCGGTTGTGTCTGCCAGAGATGGGCTGAGGGTGCCGTCTTGGCGCACTCGAGAGCCCATCAGCGTGATATCCCAGGTTGGTGTGAGCCGAAGGGTAGCAGCGACGCCGCGCCAGAACTGGTACTCGTTCACAGAGGTATAGGGTACCAGTCCGTAGGCTGGCTGCTTGAGGGTTAGGATGGGGTCTCCCCCCTTGCCAAATCCTAAACCTCGGGCAAAAACGAGGCCTTGTCCTACCTGTAAGATGTAATCGCCTACGACCACCCTTCGAAAGATTCCCATCTGGCTCAGTGCGACGTGCCCACTGAGAAAGTCATAGCCATAGTAGCGCTGGGCAGGGTCCCATCGGAGGGGTTCATATGCATCTTTTTCTGCGATGAGAGCGGCGGAAAAGTACGGACTGGCCTGTAGCCAAAGACGGGTATAGACCCGATAGGGATCGCCTAAGGCACCGCGGAGGGTTTCTGGCTGCCAGCTCGTCCCATCCCAGGTGTGGCGTCTCGTAGTTTGGATTCGCTGGATGAGTGTGAATCGAGCTGCTCCCCATACCTGGCGTATCGAAGGAAACTGGGATGGGCTTTCTCCGATGTCCAGCTCTGTCGCAGGAGAGACTCGGATATAGGGGCGCAGGAGACGGAATGTCTGCTCGTTAAACCCTGGGATGGCCTGTAGTTCATAGAGAGAGAGAAGCGGCCCGTAGCGGTGCTGATGTGCTCGAAGTGCGCGCAGAAGTTGAGGAGTCATGCCGGGTATCCGCAGCAGCTGAGCGTCTGAGGCACGATTTAGATCCGCAGGGTTTTGCACCAGCTCTTCGTAGATATCTGCTGCTTGTGTCCAATCGATGTTCTCGGGTGCACTTTCAGCTTGATCTTCAAGCTGCAGTTCTATCCGTCCTGCATCTAAGGTGTCAGGGAGTACTTGGGCGAAGCTGAAGCATAGGAGTGAAGAGGCGAGTAAAGCAGTTCGGATCATCTGCTATGGGAAGGAAAGCCCTATTGCGCTCCAGCCACCTAAGGACGGTTGATAACGATAGCCAAAATCGAGCCCTACCTTTCGATAGCGCAGAGTAAAACCAACTCCTAAGAGAAGGGTAGGGAGTCCTATCCCTCCTCGCAAGAGGAGAACCGAATGAGGCTGGTACTGAAAAGCAGTCCGAAGCTGAAGGGGGAAGCTCCCCTCCTGCACAAGCTCTGTACTTACTTCTGCATTGGGTGTGGGGCGATAGCTGACGCCGAGTCCAAACCGGCTCGCCCCTGGTAAGAGCCCCCAGCCCCTGGCTAAGAGATTGTATCCATAGCCGCCAACCCAGACTCGAGAAGAAACGCTCCATAGAGCCCCTATATCAGAGGTGAAGCGATGCAGGCGCCCATACTCAGAAAAGTTCGTGCTTAGGAGCCGTCCCCGTACAGCCAGCTGTACACGGCTGCGAAGGAAACGCAACCCGTATCCTATCCCTGTTTCCCACTGGCTTAGTTTATCAAAGTTCCACTGCTGGATTAGGGCATTCACAGCTTGAAGAGAGTCCCAAGAAAAGCTGGCCCCGGCCAGCCGAAACCCCAATTCTGGAGCAGGAAGGTAGAGGGCTGTGCTCAGTTCTCCAGCCCATCTTTGCTTAGGAAAGGCCGCCGTCGGGCTCCCCGCCAGAAGGCCTCCGTCTCCGCTCGCTTGTACTTCGGCTCTGCCTATTAGTCGAGGCGAGAGGTACTGCAGCCATGCTATGCAGATCCACAAAACCCCCATTCTCCTTAAAGGTAGGAGATAGAGGTATATGAAATATGTGCAAATGGGAGGCTTCTTTTCTGCGGGTGCCTTTCGGACTTTAGGCGCACTAAAGAAGCTCCCTTTGTGGTTTCTGGGGTGGCGGCAGCGCCAAAGGCGCTGCCGCCACCCGCTCTGTACAAACGAAGTCCTTCCCTTTCAAGCAGGCATCCTTCTCCGGAGAGCAGAGACTGCGACAAGACACCAGCCCCCGATAAGCAGAGTTCCGCCTGCGGGAGCGATAACGGTCGCTTGATCCCAGCCTGCCAGATATTTTAGGTAGATGCTTCCGGTAAAAAGAAGAACCCCTCCCGAGAAGAAGACCCCTTGCAAAATGGATAGGAGAGAACGTTTTTCTCGGCTTAGCCAGAGGAGCGGAGCTGCATGGAACAAAGCCATGTAAGCTGCTTGTCCAAGGGCGGGAACAGGAAGGGCATGGGCATGTAAAGTCGCACCGAGTATGCCGGCTACCCCTGCCAGTCCTCCTATTAGGTGGGTCCAACGCATGGGCCGAAAGTAGAGAATCTCCTTGCTCAAGAAAGGCGGAATTATTCTATCGCTGTCTGATACACGGGGTGTTGGGCCCGCACCTTCGGTGCGGGCCCAACAGCGCAGCGGCGGCAGCCCCCGCCGGGGGCTGCCGCCGCCCAGAGAACCTATCCACAGAAAACCCTATTCCCCACGAGGTGAAAGCCGCCTATATTTTCTCCAAAAGGAGACTTACGCCTTGCCCCACTCCTACGCACAGGGTCGCCAGCCCATATCTTTTCTCATATCGCTGAAGGCTTCTTATCAGTGTGAGCGTGAGGCGTGCCCCACTCGCCCCCAAGGGATGACCGATCGCAATGGCACCTCCATGTACATTGAGACGGTTTTCATCTAACCCCAAGAGCTGTACACAGGCTAATACCTGCGCTGCGAAAGCTTCATTGAGCTCTATGAGGTCGATGTCCGCGATAGAAAGTCCTACTCTTTTGAGTAGCTTCTGGGTAGCAGGTACAGGTCCGATACCCATGTAGGCGGGGTCTACCCCCGCAGCGGCGCCTCCAACGATGCGAGCTTGGGGAGTCAGGCCGTACGCCTTCGAGGCTTTTTCGCTGGCTAACAGAAGAACAGCCGCCCCATCATTGATGCCAGAGGAGTTTCCAGCAGTCACAGTTCCCCCCTTGCGGAAGGCGGGCTGGAGCTGGGCCAGTTTCTCGAGGGTCGTATCAGGACGTGGATGCTCATCTTCGGCTAAGGCGTCCCCATCCGGAAGCGGGATGGGCACCCGCTCTCCCTCGAAGAACTTCTCTGCCTGGGCGGCTGCATACCGCTGCTGGGAGCGAAGCGCATAGGTATCTTGGGCTTCTCTGGAGATGTGGTATCGTTCGGCGACATTTTCGGCCGTCTCTCCCATGCTATAAGGAGGATACTGCGCAGCCAGGCGAGGATTGATAAAGCGCCACCCGATAGTCGTATCGTATATCTCCGCTTTTCGGGAGAAGGGAGCCTCTGCCTTGGGGAGAACAAAAGGAGCTCGACTCATGGATTCTACTCCTCCTGCGATCACGAGGTCCGCCTCCCCTGTAGCGATAGCCCTTGTTCCCTGAAGTACCGCCTCTAATCCAGAGGCACACAGGCGATTGACGGTCACTGCAGGCACTTCTACTGGTAAACCGGCCAGTAGGACCGCCATGCGCGCTACATTTCGGTTGTCCTCGCCTGCCTGGTTGGCGCAGCCGATGAGGACCTCATCGTAGGCTGTAGGGGGGATCTGGGGGTACCGGCTGAGCAGCTCCTTCAGAAGAAACGCCAGCAAGTCGTCGGGTCGTATAGCAGCAAGCTTACCCCCATAGCGTCCGAAGGGGCTCCGCAATCCTCCTATCACATATACCTCTTCCATCCTGTAAAAGTACGGCCTTCACGAATAGAGCCCCTGTATCTTTGCTCCGTGGCGGAGGTAGCGATAGAGCCATCTTGGAAAGCCCTTTTGGAGGAAGAGTTTCAAAAACCTTATTTCGAAGCCCTCGTCGCTTTTATAAAGGATGAAATTCGAAAAGGAAAGACGCTGTATCCCCCCGGCAAGCAAATATTCAGAGCCTTTGAGTTGTGTCCCGTTGAAAAGGTGAAGGTGGTTATCCTGGGGCAGGATCCGTATCATGGACCTGGGCAGGCGCATGGCTTGTGTTTCTCTGTTCCGAAAGGAGTGCCTCCCCCTCCTTCCCTTCAAAATATCTTCAAAGAGATCTACACCGACCTGGGGTTCCCCCCTCCTCCGCATGGAGACTTGACGGGTTGGGCCGAACAGGGTGTTTTCCTTCTGAATGCGATCCTGACGGTAGAAGCACACAAGCCCGCTTCCCACCGCGGGCAGGGTTGGGAGCTGTTTACGGACAGGGTCATACAGCTGGTTTCGCAAGTTCGTTCACATGTGGTCTTCATGCTCTGGGGCAGCTATGCCCGCAGCAAAAGAAACCTTATCGATGAGAGTCGGCATCTCGTCCTCGAGGCAGCCCACCCCTCGCCGTATTCCGCTGAGAAGGGGTTCTTTGGCTGTCGTCACTTCTCGCAAGCGAACGCTTTTCTCATTTCCCATGGGCTGGCTCCCATAGACTGGGGGCGGCTTTAGGACCTGCCAGTCCTATATCTTACACCCAGAAGGGAAGTGCTCTCCTTACAACCACGTCTCTTTGGCAGAAAAGAGCATGCCTCTCTTACCCTTCAGTACTTGCAACTCATCCCGTACCCTCCCATGCGAGGCGTTCCTCACGACGGATGGCCCTTGGTTCCCAAGCTCGCAGGAAGCCCGTGCGGTCTGGCCACTCGATATAGGCGGTTTCGAACCCCAGCTCCTTCAGCCGGCAGAGAAGGGGAGCCGCTCCTCGGTGAAACTCCATTACCCACACCCTGACTTTAGAGAGTGCCTCGTCAGAAGCATGCTGAATAGCTCATACTCACAGCCTTCGCAGTCTACTTTGGCTACATCTACCTCCTCCCATCCTATCTCCGAAAGAAGGGCGTCAAATGTTATCGTTCGCACCTGTATCCTGCCTCCTTGCTCTGGATTGAGAAAGCTGCATTCGGGCGCATCTGGGAGATAGGTAAAGCCTGCTGTTCCATTCTTTCCGCCGATAGCCACTGGGATGAGCAGTACTCGGACTTGAAGCTGCTGAAGAAAAAGTCTATCACTGGTTACACA
>JANZYW010000072.1 GCA_026413325.1 Bacteroidia bacterium
AACCAGACCCCCTCCTCAAACCAAACGACGCCCTCATAGAAGTCGTCCGCATAAAAACCCAAGACACCATCCGCTATCTCTTCTACCTCCTCCTCCCAGCCAAACGCCAAAACCAACTCCAACTCTACGTCCACAAAGTCGACTCCACCTGGGAAGCACAAGCACAAAACCTCTTCGAAATCCTCCGCTCCCCCTCCCCTCACCTCACAAACGCAGCTTACAACCTCCTATGGATCTTCATTGACACCCTCCTTCCTAAAAATTCAAAATGCCTCTACTTCTCCCCAGATGGCATCTACTACCGCATCAACCCCAACGCCCTCTACAATGGAAAATACTTCGTAGCAGACCGCTACGACGTCCGATACATCGCCTCCTCCAGACGACTCGTTACCCGCCGACAACGCCTGCCAAGCCACAAACCCGCAGTCATCGGAAATCCCGCCTTCAACCAAACACCCGCTGAACCAGCAGGCGTACGAACCTATCGCCTCTTCCAAAGCGGAATCCCACCCCTCCCAGGCGCAGAAGCAGAGGCTAACATCATCGCCCAACTCCTCGGCGTCTCACCCGTAGTAGGTGACTCCGCCTCCGAAACCTACGTAAAACTCCTCTCAAGCCCACACATCCTCCATATCGCTACCCATGGATACTTCCATGAGGGCACCGGCTCACCCCTCCTCCGCTCAGGCCTCCTCCTCGCAGGCGCAGCCGTATGGGACAGCCTCTACCCCCCACCAGGCGTAGAAGACGGCCACCTCACCGCCAGAGAAGTCTCCACCTTGAACCTCCTCGGCACAGAACTCGTCGTCCTCTCCGCCTGCGAAACAGGCCTCGGCGACATCACAGGCGAGGGACTCTACGGACTCCAACGCGCCTTCCTCGAAGCAGGAGCTCAGCGCGTCATCGCCACACTCTGGCAGATAGACGATGCCGCTACAAAAGAACTAATGTCCTTATTTTATCAACACTGGACCTCTTCCAACCAACCTCGCAAAAAGCACCTCCCCAAACCAGCCGAATCAGACACAGCCCTGGATACAGCCTTTACAAAAGCCCTGCGGCTATTCCGCCAACGCTACAAAGAGCCCTACTACTGGGGAGCGTTCATTCTCATGCGCTGACCTCACACCAGCTCATACCGCCGCAATATCTCCGCTAAGTCCGGATGCGTCCGAGCGTACTCCCGCAGCGACTCAACCAGGCGGCTGAGCTTAGCAGAGTCCTTCTGTAACTCTGCGACTTTTGCCTCCACAGGCACCAGAGCCTTCCGCCTATCCCACAAAAGAAACGCCATAAACCCCACCAGTATCGTTAAGAGGGTGTAGAACTGCATGTCGTTTCGGCTCTCTACGTGATTAAGCTGCGCCCGCAGCTCCCCTATCTCCCCCCGCAGATTCCCTATTTCCCCCCGCAGCCCCCCCATCTCCTGGCGATACTGCTCTTTGAAAGCGATGAGCTCTGCCTCTAATCGTATAAGCCTATCCCGGTCCGCCAGCGTGTACGGAACAGGCTGATTCGCCGGCTCCTGTGCCCAGAGAAGTACACCCAATATGACTCCTACTACTCTCACCCTAACAAAGATACCGAAACTTTACACCAGCTCCTACCGCCGCAGAATCTCCGCTAAGTCCAGCTCGTCCAAGCATGCTCCCGTAGGGACGCAACCGAGCAGCCAAGCTCAACAGAATCCTCTCACAGTTCGCTCACCTTTTCCTCCAGGCCTCCACGATCTTCATCTGCCCCAGAAGATGACCCCATTAGCTCCACGATGAGAGCCATCTGCACCCCTATCAGTCCTGTAGGGTATAAACTGCTCGTTGGAGCGGCTCTCTGGACGATTGAGATACGCTCGCAGCTCCCCCTCTTCTGCCCTTACCGCTCCCGAAACAGAGTCGGATTTTTCTCAATCACCTAATGTTCAAACTCCTAATCGTATGAATCTATCCCCATCCATTAGCATGCACGACGTAGGCTGATTTGCTGGCTTCTAAGGCTGCCCTCCTCTTCGATCCCCTCTCCTGCGGAAATGTACCCTCATCTTTGATTTACTCGGGAAGGAAAGCCTTTCCTACACCTTCTCTGTCAAAGGGGTGCCTTATGAGGGCTTTTCAGCGCTGGGAGAGAAGAAAGGGTATCTTTGTTCTATGAGCCTTCTATCTCTGCACCGAGAGCTACGGGAACGATATGGAGAATTCCTGAGAGCATTCTTGCGGGCGGGCGCACCAGACATACGCACATGGGCAGAGCGAGAGATTTTCTCAAAAGAAGTCTACTGGAGCGAACCTTTCTATCAGGTAAGCCCTTCCTATCTGGAAGGTCCGCTCTTACCCGAGCTGGTATCAGAAGGGGCCCTCCACCCCGAAGCAGAGAAGTTTTTTCGTCGGCCTACAGGAGAACCTTTTCGACTCCACTGGCACCAGAAAGAGGCCTTTGAACTCTACAAGGCGGGCAAAAGCTTCGTTCTCACCAGTGGGACGGGCTCCGGGAAAAGCTTGGCCTATTTCCTCCCCATTGTAGATGCCCTGCTGCGGGAGCCCGAGGCGAGCTGGGGCGTACAAGCTCTCCTGGTCTACCCCATGAATGCACTGGCAAACTCTCAGCTACACGCTCTGGAAAGCTGGGCAAAAAGATATACAGAACGAGAGAATGAGCGTTTCCCCCTTCGCTTCGCACGCTATACGGGAGAGACTCAAAATCGAGAGGAACTTCGAGAAAATCCTCCTCATATTCTCCTCACCAACTACATGATGCTGGAACTCCTTCTCGTTCGTCCCCATGACTGGAAAAAGCTCTTCCAACCTGGAGGGCTGCGATTTATCGTCTTAGATGAGCTCCATACTTATCGAGGCAGGCGAGGGGCAGACGTAGCAATGCTGATCCGACGGCTGCGACATCGCTTCGGAAGCAAACGTCTTTTGACGATAGGGACCAGTGCTACATTGGTAGCAAAGGCAGAACTGGGGCCCGTTGAACGCAGCCAGCTAATAGCGAATTTTGCGAGTCGCTTTTTCGGCGAACCTTTCACCCCAGACCAGATCATAGAAGAGCGTCTACAACCTCGGTTAGGAGATACTCCTCCTTCTGCAGAAAAACTACGTGCTGGCCTACAAGAGGCTTTTTCTCCCGCCCATCCATTACTGAGTTGGATAGAACATCAGGTAGGCCTCCGACGGGAGTCGACAAACGGAAGGGAGGTATTTCGAAGGGGCACACCCCGGCGCCTCTCAGAACTATCACAGCTCCTCCAGGAAGAGATCGGGAACCAAGAACTTGAGTTTCTGAAAGGCTGGATAGAAAAGGCTTTGGTATATGCAGCCCAGGAGCGACTGCTCTCTTTCCGAATACATCAGTTCATCCAACAAGTGGGAGCCCTCTTGGCGACCTTAGCATCTCCTGGTCAGCGTCGATTTGCCTTGGAGACCCAACGCCCTCGAGAAGAGAACGGCTCTCCTTGGTGGCGCCTTCGATTCTGTCGGCGCTGTGGACAAGAGTACTACGAAGCGCGACGCCAGGGGAATCGATTTTACCCCACCCATACCACGGAAGAAGGAGAAGGCGAAACAGGCTTCCTCGCCCTAACCACTGGGGAAGCCCTGATGGAGAAGCTTTCTGAAGAAGAGCTCGAGAGATATGCGGTGGAGGTGCTTAGGGTACGGCCCGATGGAGAGATCACGCACGGAGCCGAAGGGATAGCGGCAAGCTGGCAAAAAGGCCTCAAGGTATGTGTAGGCTGCGGCCATATCTGGCATTACAGAGAACGAGGCACCTTCAAAAAGATGGCCTCCTTCTCCAGTGAGGGGCGCTCCAGCAGCACGACAGCCTTGGCTCTCACCCTCCTCCATCGAGCGAGAGACTTCGGGGTAGCAGAGAAACTCCTCTCATTTACAGACAATCGTCAAGATGCCTCTCTCCAGGCAGGACATTTTAATGACTTCATACAAGTGGCCTTCATACGGGCGGCGCTGTACCGAGCCCTCCAAGAAGCCTCCCCCCAGCAACTACGACATACCGAAGCCGCTATCCACATCATCGAACTCCTCAAGAGAGAAAACCTACTTATTCCCACTTTCGCAAAGGAGAGTACCTTGGACCCAGAGTCCCCAAGTGCCAAACGGATAGAGACGATGGTTCAACTCCTTCTGGAAGTGCTTCTCTTGGAGGACCTCTGGCAAGCCTGGCGCGTATTGTACCCCAATCTCCGTCAGTTACAGCTCGTGACAGTCGAATTTGAGGGCATAGAGACGGTCTACGATAATCCTCGATTTCCTGCATGGGGACAAAGCCTTTCTTTAGCGGAGCGAAAAGCCCTCATCATAGAGGTATTACAACGCTTCGTAGATAAGCGTGCGATCGCAGTAAGCCTCCTGCTTGACCAGACTCTGTGTAACTCTCTCCGAAATGAGATACCCACCCACTTACAGGAGCGCTGGGCAGACTGGATAGCAGAGGAGCTACACAGCCTGCCTGGGTTTTCTTTTAGCCCTCGCCGGGGGAGCCCCAGCTTAGGGGCAAGAAGTGCCCTCGCCCGCTTGCTGAGAAAAAAACTGCAGATAGAATCTACCGGAGAGGGAGAGAAAATTCTCCAATCCCTGATAGAATACTTAGTTCAACAGGGGTTCCTACATCGAGAGGGAACGGGAGAGAGAACCCTCTATCGGATCCAGCCCAGCCGAGTCATCTGGAAGGAAGGAAACCGACGGCCCGTAGGCTTTTTTGAAACCCTATATACCCTGCCGTTGGGTACGCTCCTTCGACTCGAAGCAAGAGAGCACACAGCACAAGTGGTACGAAAAGGGTTGCGTGAAGAGCGAGAGGCGCGATTTCGAGGAGAAAGGCTCCCGTCCCTCCCTTACCTTGTATGCTCTCCCACGATGGAGCTGGGGATCGACATTGCAGAGCTGGATGTAGTGCACCTTCGAAATGTACCTCCCTCCCCTCCCAACTATGCCCAGCGCAGCGGTCGTGCAGGACGCCAAGGACAGCCTGGACTCATCCTCACCTTCTGCAACGCCTATTCTCCTTACGAGAGGTATTTCTTTTACCATCAAGAAGAAATGATCACCGGATCCGTACGGATGCCGCAAATGGACCTTTCCCAAACTGCTTTGCGACGGGCCCATTTGCATGCATTCTGGTTAGCTCAGGTAGGACTGGATCTGGGCACCTCTTTGGAGACGTTGATCGACATACAAGCATTCCCAGAACTTCCGATCCGCCCAACCATATGGGACCAACTGCGAGAGGAGACAGAGAAACAGCTCTCTCATTGGGGACAAGAAGCTCTCAGACTTTGGGAGGACCTCCCTCCCAGCGAGCGTCCCACTCCCGAAGTAATACGTTCCATCCTCCAAAACGCACCCAATAGCCTCCACATGGCACTGGAGAGATGGAGATATCTTTTCCGAAGTGTGCGGACTGAGCTGGAAAAAATCAATGATGCCATCTTAGCTGGGAAATCCATAGACGCTCTCCAGAGAGAACTCCAGCTTCTGCTCCGAAACCGAGACATTTTGCTAAATGCGATACCCCGCTTTCAAGAAGACTCCGACTTCTATCCCTATCGGTACCTGGCTACAGAAGGGTTCCTTCCGGGATATAATTTCCCCACCCTACCCGTACGAGCTTATCTCCCCTCGCAAGAAGGAGAATATCTGAGTCGAGCTCGTCCCATCGCATTGACAGAATATGCTCCAGGAAAATATATCTACCACGAAGGCTCGACGTGGGAGATAGAACGGCTCTTTGTACCTCCTGGCGGTATACAGCCCCAGCGGTACAAGCTATGTGACAGCTGCGGAGGATTTGAAGAGGAAACTGCAGATGTGTGTATGCTCTGCGGAACTGCTTTAGCGCCCTCCGAGTCATTAGTCGAGCTCGTCGCAGTGCGCGCCAAGCGCCGAGAACGTATCCAGTCTGATGAAGAGGAACGGCGTCGGGAAAGATTCTATGATGCAGTACACTACCGGTATCCTCCCCAAGAAAAAGTGAGAGCCATCGAGATCGAAACAGATGAGGGCTCCTACCGCTTCACTTATGCTCCCTCTGCCACTGTGCTTCTAATCAACCGGGGTAAGGAAGGAAGAGGATTCCCCATCGATTTACAGACGGGAAATGCTTCCCCTTCCGAGGGCCAAGGTAGTGCACGCTCCTATCCCCTAATGGTACAGGGCACACACAACATCTTAGTTATACGGCCTCCTCTTCCCTGGAGTGAAGTCCAGGCATATTCGCTGGCTACAGCCATTTTGCAGGTCCTTCTCAGACGATACCAAGTAGAAGAAGGCGAACTTTTCTTCCACATCGTAGGAGAAAAACGGCATCTGCTGTTTTATGAGAGTACGGAAGGGGGAGCGGGGGTATTGCAAGCTTTCCTCCAGGAAGAAGGCGCTCGCTCAGAAATAGCTCAACAGGCACTTAGCTTGTGCCACTTCTCACTGGAGGGAGAAGATAAAGCACCCGACTGTAGAAAAGCCTGCTATGATTGCCTCCTCTCCTACTCCACCAGCTTCTGGGAAGATCGGCTCGACCGGTATATGATCCGAGATATTCTTCTCCAGCTGGGACAGGGCAAAGAAAAGCGGCTATACGAAGAGGGAGAAGAAAAAGACCGTCTTCAAAGACTTCTCTCTCTCACCGACAGCCGTTCAGAGCTGGAGCGGCGTTTTTTATGCTTCTTGTATGAGCAGGGACTTCGCCTCCCTGACGAAGCCCAGAAAAAGATCGAGCTGGGTGATCGATATACCGTGGTGGATTTCTTCTTTTCACCGAATATATGTGTCTACTGCGATGGAGCTCCTCATTTCTCAGTGGAACAGCAAGCGAACGACCAAGAGCTCCGCAGTCTCCTCCTGGAAAAGGGATATCGCGTCTGGACATGGCAGGGAGAAGATCTTTTTACGTGGCTTCAGGGCAAAGAAGAAGTGGTGGGCTCCTTCTCTTCTCAGTCGGCTCCCTCAGACATTTGCAAGGGAGGTAGCAAATAGACCTGAGGTAGTCCGCCTTCCTCTTTTTTGATCCCTATCCGAAAACGTAGCTATCTCCCCACGGAGGAAAGAAGCCTCTACCCCCTAACTTTGCGGGCCATGATCGAGCTGGCTCGCCTTCGAGAAAACCCCGAGAAAATTATCTATGCTCTGACCAAAAAAGGCTGGGAAGCTGGCCCCCTCATAGAACAAGCATTGGCTTATGATGAAGAGCGGCGCCAGCTTCAAAAAGTCATAGATGAAGGGCGAGCCCGCTTAAATCATCTCTCTAAGGCCATCGGCGATGCTTTGCGAAAGGGAGATTCTGCCCAAGCCGAAACCTGGAAGGCTGAAACGGCCGCCCTCAAGGAAAAGATACAGGCAAACGAAACCCGCATCAAAGATACCGAAGCCAAACTCGAAGAAATCCTGGTTCGCCTGCCCAACCCTCCTCATGATACCGTACCTGAAGGACGCTCCGCTACAGACAACGTCGTCGTATATCAAAACAACCGACCGCTTCTCCCAGCTGAGGGACGCCTCCCCCACTGGGAGCTGGCCGAGAAACGAGGGCTAATCGACTTCGAACGAGGGGCTAAGGTGTCGGGATCTGGCTTTCCTTTTTATGTAGGAGCTGGGGCCAAACTTCAACGGGCCCTTATCCAGTTTTTCTTGGATGAAGCCGAAAAGGCGGGATACACCGAAATGGAGCCTCCCTTCCTGGTCAACACCGACACTGCTTTCGGAACAGGTCAGCTTCCCGATAAAGACGCCCAGATGTACTATATCCCTTTAGATGAGCTGTATCTCATCCCCACAGCTGAAGTGCCTTTGACAAACTACTTTCGCGGAGAGATTATCGAAGAAGATCGCCTTCCTCTCAAAATATGCGGGTATTCTCCTTGCTTCCGACGAGAGGCAGGCTCCTATGGAAAGGATGTACGCGGACTCAATCGCCTACATCAGTTTGATAAGGTAGAAATCGTCCAAATAGTAAAACCAGAAACCTCCTATACCGTCTTAGAAGAGATGAGAGAATATGTCCAAGGGCTGGTTGAAAAGCTGAGTCTTTCTTTCCGTACGGTGCTCTTGTGTGGAGGAGATATGAGCTTCGCCTCAGCCAAGACCTATGATGTGGAGGTATGGAGCCCAGCCCAGCAGCGCTGGCTGGAAGTGAGCTCGATCAGCAATTTCGAGACCTTTCAAAGCCACCGTATGAAGCTCCGCTATCGCAAAGGAAAGGGGACCGAACTTCTTCATACCCTCAACGGGAGCGCCTTAGCGCTCCCTCGTATCGTAGCTGCCCTGCTGGAAACACACCAAACGCCAGATGGACAAATCCTCCTACCAGAGGTGCTCCACTCGTACTACAGAAGCCCCTATTTGTAAAAAAGTTTCTCCCTTCTCATCCTCCCATATTCAGTGCCCCGAAGCGGACAAGTAACACGAAAACGTCTCACCTCCGAAGAGCTGACATAGGAAAGGCTCATTTCACACCAAGAAAGCGATGATAGTCTCCTGAGTGTGCTATAACCTAACCTTAAACCTTTTTCATGGAGCGAGCCATACCGCCCCCTCTGCCCACCGGAGGAGCACAACTCCTACGGGCAAAGTAACTATTCCTCTCCCCTTATACCGCCCCAGCAACCTACCATCGGCACCCCATATTTCTACTTCGGTGTCTGAATGTATCCACAATAGCTCACCTATTCGCTGGAAGTCTTGAGGGGACAATCGCACGAGTCCACTTCGGCGCCCTCCGCTCTCTACCCAGACATCGGTGGGCTGTGTCACATCTACAAATAGGTCATTTCCATGGCGCTCATACCGCACTTGCCCACCCATCGCATACAGAGTGAGAGAGTCTGCCTCTCTGCAGCCTCCCACTCGTAGACATGCTCTATGAAGTCCCACCCAGCCTTTTAGAGTGAGTGTAAGGGGCTCCTGAGACGCCAGTGGAATGTCCGTGATCCCGATCGCAAATTCAGATAGACTACTCCACCCTATCCGATGTGCATAGCTGGTATCGCGTCCGCCAGCATCTACCTTTATCACCCTCCCCAGCATACCAAAAGCAGGCCAATCGCCCGACTCCCGAGTCCAATCGGTACACGATACAGAGCCATCTGGACGTTTTACGACTGCATACCGATTGTCTGCCAAAGGCGGAGCTGCAAAACCCCAGGTGTAAGCTTTGGCATCATAAGTTATCGTATAGCTACTGGTATTGGGTTGGACTCGCCAGTAACCCTCGGGGTGTAGCTGCAAATGGGGCGTTCCATCGTTCTCGGTGATATTCAACTGACCATTACAGACGGCCGACACCCCAGGAAAAAACTCTACCTGTATCCACGAGATTCCTGTCTGGGCATTTATTTCTAACCGAAGCCGACGATGCAACGCCTGCGGCTGGAGGGGATCCCATCCCACATAATAGCTCGTCAGATTCGGATACCCTACGGGAAAGTCATAGGCTCCACTCCCTCCCACATATCGGCGCAGCGGACCGGAAACAAAGCTATAATACACTGAAAACCATCCTGTCGTGCGATGCAGCACTGAACTTGGAGCTGGATTGCGTACTGTGAGGAGATTAGCACTACTACTGCGCAAGATACCCGTCTCTAAGTGGAGGGTATCATATACATCTAAGGAAGAGTTTAGCATGACCACATCTTCGCGGTATAGCCAGAGGGTCTTCAGCTCTCTATATCCGCTCGTGAAGCGGAGAGGTAGATTCCGACAATTTACAGAGGCATTTTGAGAACTGATTAGATATGTAGTCAGTCCAGGGCTAACGGGGGAAGACAGCTTTCCTACGACTTCTAAGCGAGAAGTAGTGCTTCCTCGCAGTCCATAACTGTCCGTATAACTTACCGTTCCCCTCAAACGAAGCGTTCTGCCGTTGAGATGGAGATCACCACCCCGGAGATAGAGCACCCCAACCACATCCGTGGTAGTATAAAGAGAAAGCACGGGACAGTTGATCTCCATGTCATAGTACTCGTATCGGGAGTTTAGCTGTAAAGTGATGGGATTCGAACCGTAGTACTCTACCGTACCTCCATAATCTGAGTTGAAGCCCCAGAAGTTATTACTGGCAGAACGGGTCCACTCTGCGCTGGGTATGAAAGCTGTCTGCGTCCGAATCCGCCCCGTGGATGTCCCATTTGTAACCCGAACATAGCCTAAGTCAAAGTTGGTGTAGTTCGTGCTGCTCAGGTGGTTTTTGCAGTCTATCGTTC
>JANZYW010000073.1 GCA_026413325.1 Bacteroidia bacterium
TAAAATCCGACGCCCTCTAATCGAGTCTGGAGCCGCAAATACTGATAAAAGGGATTGTATGCAATAGCTCCTACGGCCCATTTGCCTTCAGCAAAGGTTTTTCGAATCCCTAACTCCTGAAACATGAAGACAGGTCGCAGCCCTTGCAGACTTACTCGAGGAGAGTTGTAGTTCCCCGAAAGCTCCACTAACCACGAGGGGAAAGGACGCCACTGAAGGGACCCCCGAATAGAATATTGCCAGCCCGCATTTTGAAGGGAAGTTCCCCCTATATCTGCTCGGGCATCTACCCAACCCAGCTCTCCGTTGGCCTGGAAAGTGACTCTGTCCGAGAAAAAGGTACGGCGGAAAAAGAGATTCCCTCCATAGAAGCCCCGCTTCCCTGCATTCAAGAAAGTGGTGTGTGTTACCCCTTCCCTGTCTACGAATGTGTATTCTTGAACTGCATCGGTGGTATACCGGGCAAAGAGAGTAACAAATGGAAAGAACGACAGCTCTATCGCATGGGTAAGCTCAGGGCCCAGGTCAGGGTTGCCATACTGGATATTCCGGGGGTCTGATGCATCTACAAAGGGGTTTAGCTCTTGAAGCCACGGACGACGGATTCGTTGGCTATAGCTGAGCTGAAGGGGGAAAAGCCCCTTTACATTATAGCTGAGGAGAAGATTAGGAAAGAGGTTCTGATACCGCTGCGTAAAAGGGAGAGTACCTTGTAGAAAAAGCGCGTCATTATAGGTATACTCATATCGAAATCCTCCCTTGAGGAGCCATCGATCTTGTGCCCAAGCAATAGAGGCATAGGCAGCGGGTACCCATTGGGTGTAGGTGAGGGTATCCTGACGCCCAGGCACCCCTATGAAAATCTCAGAGGATCGATCGTAACGCTCGGCGGAGAATCCCGTCCCAAGTCCTCGCATATTGAGGCGTAAGCCCGTTTCCAACTTCCACCGCTGCCCAAAGGGTAGCGTATAGTCTGCCTGAAACTGCCCCTCCCAAGAAGGGCCCCGATTGCTACTGCGCTCACGAAGAAAAAAAGTGTCGATGGCAGAGAGCTGATCTAATGTGTATTGCTGGACCCGATAGCCATACCCTCCCTGCAATGAAAGAAAGAGCTCTGATCCAGGCCGCTGGAGAAAGCGATGCGTATAGTCCAGGTTGGCATTGACGCCCCAATCTTTTTGAGGAGAGCGAGCAGAGCGCAAATACTGAAGCCCATCCCAGGGGCCACCTTCCCAGCTGACATATAGGTCGTTGATGCGATCAAAGGAAAGGTCTCGAAAGTTTGCTCCCCATGAAAAAGTCTGGGCAGCATTTCGAACAAAGTCACCTCCATAAAACACATTCGTCATAAAGCGACGGGGGAGAAAATCGCCATTCTGTCGCAAAGTGATGGGACCAGAAGGTGTCTCCTGCAGCCGATAAAAGCGGGTATAGCCTGTCCCAGCGTATCGATACCTTCCGCCTGCGTTGAGAGTATGAGACCATCGACCGACCTTAGCTCCCAAGGTGAGGCTTCCATTGGTGAACTGATTCGTGACCCCAGCATTTGCAGTAGTGGTTAATCCTTCTAATCGGTTTCGTTTCAGAACGATGTTCAGGATAACAGCTCCCTCCGCTTCATACCGAGCGGACGGATTGGTTATCAGCTCCACCCTTTCGATCTGATCCGATGGGATAGCCCGAAGAGCATCTCCTGGATTGTTCGCAAAAAGAAGGGAGGGCTTGCCATCTACGTAGATACGCACAGCGCCACTTCCTCGCACTTCAATACGCCCATCCAGGTCTATATTGACCGCTGGAACTTTGCGCAGTACATCTAAAGCGTCTCCCCCCTGTACAGTGGCGTCTCGTTCGGGATTGTAGACAATCTTTTCAGGCTGGTATTCGATGGGGCTTTTCTCCGCCTGGATTTCTACCGTTTGCAGCTCTATGCCCGTCTCGGTGAGGTAAATCGTCCCCAAACTAAGATCTGGACGAAGAGGAGTCGTCTCCACTATCTTTTCCGTGGGGGCGTATCCCAAAGGCTGCATACGAAGACGGTATCGACCGATTGGGACCTCTTGTAAGGTAAAGGCTCCTTTTTCATCGGTCAACGCCCCCGTTATCAGTTTGTCTCCCCGGTAGAGAGACACCGAAACGTAGGGAAGCGGTTCTTTACTTACGCTGTCTCGGAGGATTCCCCTGATAGTCCCTTTCAAAGCCGCCTCGGAGCGTGGGGGCTCCATTTCACCTCGTCCCCACTCCTGGCGACCTTGGCCACCCCGTCCTCCTGGCATACCGCCTGGCGGCTGGGCCCATCCCACTCCCATGAGTAGGCCTGCTAATGCATAGGTTCTTAGCATGTCTAAGGTTTAGTTAGAGGTCAAAAAAGGCTCGAGGTTTAAGTCTCATCATGCACTTGCTGGTTAACTCAACATGGGTATTTTTGTCTCATGCGGTTTTTAGTCGTTATCGGTACCCTTGTATGGGCACAGTCTCTGCAGACCGCTTTTGTGGGTGGGGTCACTTCCACGAGCGCCCAGCTCCAAGTCTTAGGACCAGGAGGGGCCTCAGTAACTGCAGAGTGCAGTTCCTCTCCTATGTTCTCTGGAGCACAAAGCCAGAGCTTCACTCTTAGTGGAGAAGGTTTTGGCCGAGTCGCTTTTACAGGGCTCACTCCCACCACTCGATACTATTGGAGAGTCTACAGGGCGGGGATAGATACCCTTCGGGGCAGTTTCCGCACTTTTCCAACCGATACAGCCCGACTTTATCTAAAGTTCGCCTTCGGCTCTTGTCAAGCCTTTGGGTACACCGCTCCGAGTAGCGAGCCTATCTTCCAAGTCATGGCACAGGATAGCCCCTGGCTCTTTTTACAATGCGGAGACTGGGGCTATCCAGACTTGCGGCACGATAGGTTGCCCCAGGACAGTACGACCTTTGCTCAATGGTGGGACACGATAGTCGCGAGTTACTATGCTCGCTATCAAGGCGCAGACATTCAGCAAATCTTCCGGATCTGCCCTGTTGACTACATCTATGATGACCATGATTACATCAACGACAATGCTTCGGGAACCACCATGCCGCATATCAGCGATACCCTGATCCGAGAGTTTCGGTTTCCTCCCCATGCAAGACGCAATGTTATACGAGCCTATGCGGAGTTTTTCCCCCATTATGCTCTTCCGGATACCAGCCAGGGGATTTACCATCGAATACGACTGGGCAACGTGGAGATCTTCATGTGTGATAACCGCTCTTCCCGTTCTCCAGACCTGAATGCAATCCAATGGCGGGGGGATACAGGATTTTTTATCACTCCTCCAGGCCATACCATGTTAGGAAGCGCTCAACTGCAATGGCTTTTAGACGGGCTGCGGACCTCAACCGCCACCTGGAAGTTCGTCGTCACGGGGGTAGCTTTCAATCGAGGCTACCGCCAAATGCTACAAGCGCTTTCTGGAAACTACACAATCCAGCGGCAATGCGCGCTTCCTGGCTTGGGAAATGGAGCTATGCTCTTAGCTGGCCTCACCGACACCTGGGCAAGCTTCGCCGCAGAACAAGACTCTATCCTCAGCTATTGTAGGAGGCACGGCATTCGTAATGTCATATGGCTTTCCAGCGATTCTCATACCTCTGCTATCGATGACGGCACCAATGCAGGCTTTCCCGAGCTCATGGCTGGCAACCTCCGCCAGCGCAACTCTCAGCTCGCCTGGCTGATGGACAATGCGGGCTCGCTCCTCCCTGCCTTCTGTCCACAAGCTAATCTTAGCCAGAACTTCTCGGTTTGGAATGCAGGGGGACAAGGATTAGGAAATAGCAACTTCAACGACGCTTACGGTAAAGTGGAGGTCTTCGGGGATGATTCCGTTCGGTTATCAATCATCGACGTAAATGGAACTCGGATTGCTTCTCTCACCCTCCGTTCTGGACAAGCCGCAGCCCTTTATCCTACCCATTCCCTTCCTGCAGAACGGCTGAGGCTTTACCCTTCCCCTGCACAAAAAGAGGTATTTGTAGAGATAGATCCCTCCCTGATAGAAAAACCGACCCCTCTCTATCTCACAGATGCTTTGGGAAAGGTTCTGGAGCGGCGCACAGCAAAGCCAGGAAGGGAAATCAAAATGCATTTCTCTCTGGAAAGTCTGCCCGCCGGCTTATACTACATCGTAGTGTGGACGGAGAAAGCCCCTTACGTACGCAGCTTTCTGAAAGAGTAGAATACGCTCTGCTCGCCTCGTAGCCAGAAAGCAGAAACAGAGACTTCGATTTAGCTTCTCGGCTTTTTGTCATTCTCAGCTCTATATTTGAATATGCTCAGTTCGGTCTCTCTTGTTTGGGCTTTCACATGGGCCCAGCTAAGTGGGACGTACCTCATAAATGGGACGACTGATCTCTCTGCTCGTTCATTTGCGACCTTACAGGCAGCTTTTGATGAGTTAGCCCGTTCAGGAGCCCAGGATACAGTTCGCCTCTCCATCGTATCCCCGTATCATCCCGCAGGAGAGCCACCTACCATTCGAGTCAAAGGGTATTCTTGCCAAAACTGTGAAGTGATCGTTCAGGCTGACACCCCTGTAGTGATAGGTACCTCTCCACGAGCAGAATGGTGGGAAGGCCAATTTGTACTGCGAATCCAAGGAGGGGTTCAACACTTTACCCTCAACGGGAGGGGCAGGCTCACTCTTCGAAGCCTCACCGATACCAGCGCTTTCACAGGCGTGGTCGGCATCGTTCCCCGAACGGGGAGTAGCATTTCTTACATCCGTATAGATAGCTGCGTATTAGAAGGACGTTCTCGGCGCAGCACATGGGCAGCCATATACGTCGGAGATAGCGCTAGCCTTTTCCTCCAGCCCGTGGTAGGCACCGTCAGCCAGCTATCTATCAATGCTTGCACCCTTCGCAGTGCGCGATATGGTGTGGCGATGGTAGCCCCCAGCTGGGGAGCTGTCCAGCAAATCACTCTGTCTCGCAACACCTTCGGGTATCCCACTGGAACTCTTGCCCAAGCCGACAGTGCCTGGGGAGGAGTGGGAGGAAGCTGTGCCTTATACGCCCGTTCTATTCTAAACTTGCTCATAGAAGGCAACACAGCGATGGGAGACTGGGAATCCGGACCAGTTACCCCTACCGCCTTCCGAATAGAATACTCCCATACCGTCACGCTTCGAGCCAATCGGCTATATAACATTCGAAGTGTATCTCCCGATGGGTATGGGGCGATAGGGATCCATCTTCTCCGAGATAATCGATTTGGCCCTACTCCGCACTTGGTAGAAAACAACTTTATCGGAGAACTCATCGGATCTGCGGACGAAAGCCTACCTGGAAGCAGTGCCTACCTCGTGGCAGGTATTCTACTTGAGAGCCTCCAACCTGACCCTGCTGCGAGCTTCATTGTGCGCCATAACACCATTCATCTATGGGGCACTGCACAAAGCCAAGCTCCCTGGGCCAAAGACGGTTTCTCTGCTGGTATTGTCGCAGGGAAAAATATTCGAGGAGGAGTGGAGCTCAAGGGAAACCTGATCCAGAACACTTTGAATCTTTCAAGTTCCTCCCCCCCAGACCTAAAAGAAACTTGTGCTTTGGCTTTCTGGGAAGATACAGCCACTCTTCAGTGGAGCACCTTTGACTTTTCCCATAACTTCTACTACGTGAAAGGAGCTTCTCCCGTACGTACCTACCTTGCGCGCATCGGCTCAGGTGAACGCAAGGTAACGGTGGGAAGTCTGGCCGCATGGCGAACCTTTAGCGGGTTGGATCTAAACTCCCGATATAGTGTGCAAGGCTCGGCCCCGTTCACCTCTTCTTCTTCTCCCCACATCCAAACGAGCGTGCCCTGGGAAGGGATCTGTGCGGGTCCTGTACCGCTGGTTTCTTCATTCGACTTCGATGGAGAGGTCCGACCCCAGGGGGGTACCTCTGATCCCGGCACTGCACCTGATATAGGGGCAGATGAGGTAGCGGGCACGGTTTATCCTTGTGCAACTCCGACCGCCCAACCTCTCATTAGCTCTCTTTCTACAGGCTTCGTGAATGAACACGTGACCCTCTCGGTAGCGAATCCTTTCCTCTTAGAAGGGGAGCTGAGTCTTATGTGGTCAGGAGACGGGGGGCTCACCTGGCATACTATCCCTCTTACCCGACAGGATTTTCCCGTCACCCTCCCTCTCCCCGCTCCTCAGACCTTACCAGGTACAGTGACCTACCGCCTGGCCGCCTCTCCTCTCGCAGGATGCACAGGTCTCCCTGATACCTCCGGTGCGGTATCCATCTCTGTTTCTGACAGGATAGGAAATAGACCTCAGAATGCCATCCTCCTCCCCCTTTCTCTCACCTCTCCTGGCATATGGGAGGGAACCCACACAGACTCCCTCACAGGGTACGGGGTTACCGACGCATTCAGTTCTCGAACAGGAAGTACCAAAGGGAGCTTGAGCCCTGACCTATTTTTTCAGCTCAGTCTGCCGGAGTGCCTGGATTCTCTGGTAGTGGATGTATGCGACCCCATAACAGATTTTGATACGCGACTTCACATTATACAGGCTACAGATACCTTGACAGATAGAGATCAGGGCTACCGACCCGATTGTGCGCCAGCTGGTGTACCCTCTGCCTACACCTCGCGCATCATCGTAGTGGGAGCTTCGCCCGGATACATTCCCCCTGTGGAAAATTATACAGCCCCCACGCAAGGAGAGCTGCCCCTTCCTGCGACGACCTCTCTCTATGTGGTAGTAGAAGGCGAAACCCCCCTCGATATCGGTCGATTTACCCTGCAGATAAAGGGATACAAAGTGCCCATGGCTCCCCCTAACCTCGGCCCCGATCGCACCCTGTGTTATGCTCCAGCGGGGGTGTCACTGGATGGTTACACAAGAGGAGCCACCTCCTATGAATGGTATCTCGATGGCCAGCTTCTTTCGGGGTTTACAGGGCCAACCCTCACTCTTCCTATTTCTCTGGGCCCCCATACGATCGTCGTGGTAGCGCATCAGCAACCCTCCCAGCCCTGTGCGCTCCCCCAAACTCTATCCGACACGCTCGTACTTACTATCACACCCAGTATAGAGGCAACCATTGTATATGAAGGGCTTCCTCAGCGAAATGGGGATACCCTAACACTCCCATTTGGTCAGCATACTTTCTCCGGACAGGCCCAGTCTGCGAATGCAACTTTTCGCTGGCGTCTCTGGGACAGCCAGGGAATCCTCCTGGACTGGGCGGGGGGAAATACTTTTTCCCGGGAATGGGGTATTCGAGGGGTATATACCTTGGAGTTGGAGAGCGAAGAAGGGGATTGCCGAGAAGCAGACACGCTCTATGTGCAGATCCTGCCTCAGGTCAGCACACTGCCCTCTCTCCCAGAACAAGGCGCATATGTGAAAGTGTGGCCTATTCCCACTTCGGGTGACCTGTATATCCAGGCGCCAAAGGAAATACTTCCTTGTACAGCGCTCTTCCAGGACACCAGGGGGAGGGTACTCTTCTCTCTTCCTCTTGAAGTTTCACCGCAGACAGTGCATCTTTCCTTACCTGCAGGGATATATCTCCTTAGGCTAAGCAATAGCCACCAGACATATACCCGCAGGGTTGTGATTTCTCCCTAATCAGATTAGAAAGCCTTTTTCATACCTTTCATAAGTTCCTCTCTTGTAAGGGAAAAATATGCGTCTGATGGCTACATAGGTCCATTCTTTACTCGCTCTACCTTGGAAATCGTTACCTTTGTATGAGCATATGCGATACCTATCACGATTCACACTTTCTGTCACTCTCACCCTGCTGGGCAAGTTAGGGTGGGCTCAGCCTCTCTCTGGAACCTATACGATCACGGGGGTCAGTAACTTCGCCTCTAATCAGTTTGCAACGATCCAAGAAGCGTTTGATTCCTTGAATCAGCGTGGAGCTTTCAACATCGTCACTATTATGCTTTCTCCCGGTACGAGCTGGTCTCCTGCCAGTGAGCCGAATGTGATCACGCTGGCGGGATATGCCTGCACCCAATGTCAAGTCTCCTTGATACTGGATACCACGCTCACTTTAGCTAAAAGTCCAGGTACTGCGGCAGGTCAACGATTTGTATTTCGATTTGGGGGGAACACACAGAGTACACTTTCTACCGTAAATAATCCAGGACAACTTACGGGGTTTACTTTGGATGGGAGAGGCAAGTTTACTGTACAAAGTACAGCTACGGGAGCTACTACGACAGGGGTGATAGGGATAGTTTCTACTACTACAAGTCCGTTGGTCGTGAGCCGATTCACTATCCGAGGCCTACGTCTTATCGGAAATGGGAGGGCCAATACTTTCTCCGGCATCTATTTAGGGCCCGATGCAAGCCTATTGTCTGGGGGACTCCAAGCTGGAAGCAACATCAATATCCTCACCCTTTCCGGGAATACAATAGACGAAGTCAACCGTCCCATCCACGCCCGAGGCGCTCGAAGCATCCTCCAGAATCTCACCATCACCAACAATCGAATAGGTACCAGTGGAGCCCAGTCTTGGGCCGCAACAGTTACTATCGGAGGTATCCATATTCTCGGAGCACAGAATATCACCCTTTCCCAAAATGTCATCACGGGAGCCGAAACAACAGGGAGTATATACCAAGTCGCAGGTATCCGCTTAGACAGCTGCGAAAGCTTCTCCATCACTCGAAACTGGATCTATGGCATCCGGTATGTCGGGAACGGAGGGTGGGGAGAATATGGAATTTTCATCAATCTACCGAGCTCTTACCTCGGCACTCCCGCTCAAACAATAGCCAACAATATGATAGCCGATATTTTGGGTGATGCATGGCCCTCCACTGCTGGGACAGGGTTTGTCAGTGGTATCTTCGTAACGGCTACTGCCACCTTAGCAAATGCCCGGATTAACCTCTACCACAACTCTATACATCTCTTCGGAAATAACACAAACTCTTCATATACTGGGGGTGGTTCAACTGCGATCGGCATCGGCTCGAACGTCACCGGGGGGGTGAATATTTCGGGTAACATTCTCCAAAATACCCTTCGCACTTCTCAAGCAACGGATAAAGTGGCGTATGGTATCGTATTCTTCAGCACATCCGCTCCTACAAGCGTCAATATCAATTACAATGCCTACCGAATCCAAGCCACAGGAGCAACAAACTATATAGGGAGGGCAGGGGGTACAGATTATTCCACCTTCTCTGCATGGCAAGGTGCTCCCTTCACTCCTGAAGCAAATGGACTCGAGTTATTTTTCCCTGCTCCATTTCTCAGCAACATAGACTTGCATTTAGATCCCACGAATGCTACCCGTGTGGTTAATGCAGCCTCATCTGCATTCAACGGGACACAAGATTTCGATGGGGAAACTCGCCCTCTCCCCAATCCTGGACCCGGGGTGAATGGAGACCCTGGAACTGCTCCCGATATAGGAGCGGATGAGTTGGACGGAACGCCATTCGTTTGCCCTTCTGCATTAGACGCAGATGCTATCAGCGTCACTCCCGATCCTGCCACCGCTGGGCAAAATATTACTGTCTCAGTAGCCAACTCCGCTAATCTAACAGGAATTCTTAGTTTGCGATGGTCGACGAATGGGACTTCCTGGACCACCGTCTCGGTCTTGCCTTCTCAGTTTCCCTACACCATTGCAGCTCCTTCTGCTCCTTCTTTCCCTACTCCTTTCTACGTAGAACTCATAGCTGGAAGCATACCGGGTTGTCCTCCGTTAGCGCCCGACACCGCCCGAGATACCATTGATATCCTCTGCCCTCCCACTCCCACAGCAGGCACGCTCAGCGCAGCCCCCGATACAGTCCTCTTCGGCCAAGCAGTTACTGTTAGTGCCGCCGGTGCCAGTGCTCCTCAGTACACCTTGCAGTGGTCTACAAATGGAGGCAGCACATGGACGAAC
>JANZYW010000074.1 GCA_026413325.1 Bacteroidia bacterium
GAGTACACCTGGTTACGCAGCTTGAGCAGCGATGCACACAAAGGGGCTTTTGGCACCTTTCCCCCGCTGAAGGAACCGAAACTCGACATCGAGTACGGCGCAGTCTCAGCTGGCTCTCTCTTTCCATCTGAGGGACGGTATCGAGCCTATGGACTGCCTGAGCATCCCGGAGGACAGATTCCCGTCGTGACAGACACCCTTCAAGAAGTGGAGCTACTCATTTATCTCCAAGCGGAGGAGAGGGTACTGGAGAAGCTGCGGCAAGCCCTCTTAGAGCCTACTCCTCGGGAGATCCCGCACTTAGGCCGGGCAGAGGATATGATTATCTTGGAAGAAGTGGGGACCGTCCCTCTGGAAAGAAAAGAAGTGCCCCCTGGCCGCTATCCATATAGCTTCTGGGTGCCCTATACCGAGGCGAAGCAGCTTGATATGGAAGGGCTTATCTATCGGATTAGTCTCAAAGGAGAGGATACGCTTACAGGCCGCCGCGTGACATCGACAGAGGTGATCCTCTGGGAGGGAGAGGCCCCATACAGGCTCCCCGTCTACTGGGACGGCGAAAAAAAGCTCCCCGTTTTTTTGCATCTTCTATGAGCCTCCTGGCGAAGAGCGATCCACCTCTCTCGCTCTATGAGCACACCCGCGATGTGCTGCAGGTGGCTGAGCACCTCCTATCCCAGCTCCCCACGTTTTCTGAGGTGCTAAAGCCCTTTTTGCCCTCCCTCATCGTATGGCATGACCTGGGGAAGGTGCAGCCTGGCTTCCAGGCCCGCTTATATCGGCAAGCAGGGCTGCCTTTTTCCTCTCTGGCGTTTCCCGAAATAGAAGAAACGATCCCGCATGCACTTTTTTCTCTGGCGTGGATAGCCCCTGATGAATGGGAGAAGCTGGCCCAGCAGCTCGCCCCGTACTTGCGTTCTGGTTCCGCATCGCAGCAGGAGCAGGTGAAAAAAGCCAAGCAGATCCTTTTGTCCGTGGTGGCGTATCACCACTGGCGCGATTCTGTCCAGGAGGAAGTAGCGCTGGGCCGGGGGCTTTGTCTATTGTATAAGGAGGTTCTCGAGGAAGACAATCGAGAGAAGCTGTTGCACCTTCTCCAGAAAGAGCTTGGGGCGCTGAACGGCTGGGTGAGGGTGATCGGGTGGAATAGCGAAGTTGCAGAGGGACTGGCGCGTGGGGTGGCGCTCTATCGGTATGCGCCGCCTCCTTATCTGAATGAATGGCTTCCCCAGCGCCTGGGGTTCTCTCCCGAGGAGGCGAAGGTATGGATCCTGCTCTCAGGAGCCCTGCTGTGGTGCGATCACTTTGCCTCTGCGGTAGAAAGCGGCATTTCTGCTTCGTTAGAAAAGCCTCTTCAGTCGCCCCTCTCGGAGAGAGCTCCTGAGGAGTTCCTCAGGGGCAAAAATCCTGCCGCTTGGCAGCTCCCTCTCGCCTCGGAGCTGAGAGACAAAAATGCTGTTCTCATCGCTCCGACAGGGCTGGGGAAGACTGAGTTTGCCTTTTTGTGGGCGACGCCGGGGCGGTTTATCTATACCTTACCTCTGCGGGCTGCCGTCCATCAGACATACGAGAGGGCCGGAGAAATTTTTGCGAAGGGTTCAGAAGACTCAGAGCCGATCGCCCTCTTACATGGGGATGCGGCCTTGTACCTACTCCAGAGCCGAGCCGAAGAAGTCTCAGCCCGAGAGAGCCATGAGATGGCTCGCCACCTATCTCATGCGGGTGTTATCGCCACAGGTGACCAGATTTTCCCCTATGCTATGCGTCCCCTCGGCTATGAGCGCATCTATTTTTCTCTCCTTACAGGGAGGCTAATCATAGATGAGGTCCAAGCTTACGACCCTCGGGCTGCCGCGCTGGTCGTCAAACTCATAGAAGACATCGTAAGCCTGGGAGGTCAGTTTTTGCTGATTACAGCTACTTTACCGCCCTTTATAAAGGAAGAGCTATGCAGAGGCATCATAGAGGAAGGAGATATCGTTAACTATTATGAAACTCTCCCTGCTATTTGCCGTCATAAGGTAGAGGTTCGGCTATATCCCTCCAAGAAGCTGGCTGAAAGCTTGAAAGAAGAAATAGAAAGGATAGTCTGCCAATCTTCCACTTTGCCTTATGCCCCCTCTGAACCTCGCAAGGCACGAGTGCTCATAGTGGTCAATACTGTGAGCTTGGCTCAAGAGATATACAAAGTACTCCAGAAGGAGTTCGGCAGCTTATCAGGTAACGCTTCTAAAGCTTCGAAGAAATCCCCGTCAAAATCCAATACCTGTCTGGTAGAGGTCAAGCTTTTGCATTCTCTTTTTACATATGGGGATCGTCAGCGTAAAGAAGAGGAGCTGCGTCAGCGCTGGGCTATCCAGAGCGGAGAGCCGAGAAAGGCTGTAGAAATTTTAGTTGCAACGCAGGTGGTGGAGGCGGCTTTGGATATAGATGCGGATTATCTTTTTACGGAACTGGCACCGGCGGATGCGCTGGTACAACGGATGGGACGCATCGCTCGCCGTTTCCGAGCTGATGACCCGACGGTGCGGCCTCCTCAAAGTCCCAATGTATTCATCTGGGTGCCAAAAGAAAAAGGAGATGAAGCAGCTTTATCCTCTTCTCTCGCCTCTGGTCAGGGTAAAATCTATGAAAAAGAGCTTTTAGAGCTGACGCTTTTGGGATTGAAGCTTTTAGCAGAAGGCTCCACTAATCTTGTAGCGGATATCCAAAAGCCTACCCTTTCTGATGAAGGAAGCAAAAGTAGGAGCCGATTGCCTGGGGGTTTCACTTTACCCGAGGAATCTTTCGATATCACCGAGCGGGCTAAGCAGCATTGGGTGGAGGCGGTGTATGGAGCCCTCCAGCTGGGAAGCCCTTATCTGAGAGCGTTTCAAGAGATGCTTCAGGCGGCACGAGCGGGTATCGTAGCTGAAGGTCGGGAAGAAGCGCAACGCCTTTTTCGGCAGCTGGTGCAGGTACCTGTCCTGCCTCACACCTCCTGGGAAAGCTGTAAAGAAGCCATCCGAGGATGGGTTTCGAAGTTCAAGGAGAGAGAGCTTTCTGACCCGAAGGTGCGACAGAAGCTATATGGGGGCTGGAAGCAAGAGATAGAGGCTCGTTTTATCGTAGGAGTACCTTTTTACCTTGTTTCTTTATCGAGAGGGGACATTCGATTGAGAAAAAGTCCAGAAATACGAGCAGAGGAGGTAGGCCTTTTGGCGGAAGACCCTTTGTTTCGATGGTTGCAGAGACAACTTAGGGTTTACGAGCTCCTTGAGGGCTATACCTATTCCTCTGAAGAGGGTCTTTTCGTAGAGGAGGGCACCCTTCCCACGCAGGCGGAAGAGCAAATTTTGTAGGAGGTGGTGGTTGTTTAGGTGAATCCTTTTGCTGCCTGGTCGAGAAGCGTGTCTAAGTCGGTAGGGTGATTTTTTGCCTGTGCCAGTCGGTATGCATACAGGCTGCGGTGGCTGAGCTGGGAAGCTATCCAGTCGGGCAGGAGCGTAATATCCCAGAAGTATCGCTCGGTGGGGTAAGCCGTAAGATGCCGTTGCCAGCTTTCTGCTACGGAGGAGAGTACCTGAGGACGGAGGCGGGCTTCATAGAGTCTTCGTATGAGTTCTGACAAGATAGCCGCGGAAGCGATGACCCTTTCCGCTTTGTGAAGCCAGGGAAGGAAATGTCGCAGATGCCTCACGGCTTTATGCCAGGCGTGTGCATCGGTATAGACGAGTAAGAGGATGAGGGCCCCCTGGAGGTAGGCAAAGGGTTTCTTCTTTACCCTTGCCAGAAGGGCTTCTAAGGTGCTTGCGGCTTCTGCTTTTCGTCCCACCAGCCACAGAAGTTGAGCCCAGACATATTGATTTTCGGGGAGAGAAACGGAGTGGACATACCATTTTTCCAAAAGGGGGAGTCGATCTTCTACAAACTGAGGAGGACCGTAGAGTAGAATGGTTAGCAGTAACCGGTTGAGTAAGATCGCCTTCTGATACTCGGAGAGATTTTGGCTGAATAAACTTCCGTAGAGGAGGTATTTCTGCGTTGTGTGTCGAAGGAGAAGGCTACACATCCATCGGTTGAGCAGGATGCTCGGATGGTCTCGTACCTCTGCGTAGAGGCATATTTGATGGGCTTCTTCGGGGCGGCCGCGGGCGAGAGCATAAATCACATGGAGGTTGACATCTGCTGAGAGTTCCTCTCCAGCGGAGGAGAGGGGCTGTTTCCAATAGGGGTGTCTTTCGAGCCTTCGAAGGAAACGTTGGCCTATTTCTGTATAAGAGCCTCCGTATTCCCGAAGGAGTCTATCGATTATTAGTTGGAGCTGGCTTCGCTCCACCGAGGTCCTAAGATTTTTTGCGAAGCGCTCTATCTGTTTTAGGGTTGCGTATGCTTCTCGATTAGAGCCTCGCTCCAGCTGGAGTCGTAGTTTCAAAGAAAGCGTAGCTAAGTGCTGAGAAGGATGCTGGGGTATTTGTTTCAGGAGGGCGAGGCCCTCGTCGGAGAGCCCCTTCTTGTGATAGAGAAGGGCTCCTTTGTTTTGCCATTCTGCGGGAGCAGGTAGATAAATCGGATGCGCTTCTTGTTCGGCGATGTAGGCACGTTTCCATATCCAACGCTCGAGCCGTTTAGCCAGTTCTTTTTCAGAGGGCGTCAGGGTTTGGGGGATACCTGTTTTGCGCAGTCGCTGTAGGAGGGTGAGCATTTTTACTCCGTGTAGTTCTCGCTGGGCTGCCTGGTGAAGAGTATTCCATTCTTTCTCGGTGAGCCGTCTCAAGTATCGTTGCAGGCGTCCCATTGTTTACCAGAATATAAAAGCTGTGATAGGCACAGGCAAATTTATGCTTTTTTGAATGTTGACTTGATTAGACGCACAGGTTCTCAAGGCCCCAATCTCTGTATTACCTTTACTTTCGGTATGACACGGTGGATTCAATACAGCTGTATCGGAGTACTTGGGGGGCTCTTCTTATGGGCGAACAACCTCCAGATTACGAATTTTACTGTAGATCAAGCCAATCAAACGGTTTCCTTTCAAGTCAGCTGGCAGAATGCATGGCGGCTAAATACCCCTCCCAACAACTGGGATGCGGTTTGGATCTTCGTTAAGTTTCGAGCATGTAATGATTTTACGCAGCCGTGGACGCATGGGGTCGTCAGTACTACGCTCGGAGATCATACGATACCTACTGCGTTGGAGGCTGTTCTGGCCGATGGGAGTGGGGTAGGGGTAGACCCGGCTCCGAATAACCTGGGTATCATGCTTCGGCCAGCAGCGGCGGGTACCTATGCGACCTTTGGTCCGCATGCTGTAACCCTTCGAATCACCAATCTTCCCACTTCTGGACAGTACGACTTTCGGATTTTTGGCATAGAGATGGTATTTATCCCAGAAGGGGCCTACACTTTGGGTACCCTGGATGGATGGCATGATTGGACGAATGAAGCGGCTCGTGCCTTTGATCAGAATGGAAACAACGGGAATCCCCACGTCCCGTATAGCATTACTTCTGAAGCGGCTATCACCCTGCGGTGGGCAGGCTCAGGTGCGACCTCTATCAATGTTCCTTCTACCTTTCCAAAAGGGTTCAAAGCCTTTCACATTATGAAGTATGAAATATCCCAGGGGCAATATGCAGCCTTTCTTAATACCCTTCCTTCTGGTGCGGCCTCTCTCCGGTATACGGGATTCTTCAACAATCAGCGCAATAGGCTGGTGAATAGTGGTTCTTATCCCAATCAATTTTATTCAGATCGCGAAGACCGGGCCCAGAACTATTTATGCTGGCATGATGTGTGTGCCTATTTGGACTGGGCGGCTTTGCGTCCTATCACGGAGATGGAGTACGAAAAAGTGTGTAGAGGGGTTCTGGCCGAAGTGAGAGGGGAATATGCGTGGGGTACAACGAATATAAACTTTGGTACTACGCTTAGTCTCACACCGGAGAATGGTACGGAGGTTTTCAGTGCTCCTTCGAATGCAAACTGTACGGGGTGGATAGGGGGTAACTATACGGGAGGAGATGGGGGGCAAGGTCCAGTGCGGGTGGGCATCCATGCTAGGCCAGGTTCACCCACCAGAGAAGCCAGTGGCGCCTCCTATTATGGGGTGATGGACATGAGCGGGAATGTGTGGGAGATGGTGGTGATGGTAGCTGCTCCTGATGGTACGGTAGGCTCTCCTGCTTATACGGGTAACTGGGGGGATGGCATTTTGGACTGGACGACGGGCACGGCTAATCAAGCCACATGGCCCTTGGGGAACCCAGCTGGATATGGATTCCGAGGGGGCTCCTGGGGAAATGACTGGCGAGACCATCGGGTATCTGCCCGAAACTGCTCCTTTCCTGGCCATACATGCGGTAATACACGCAACCCGAATCATAGGCACGAGCACCACGGCGGTCGAGGTGCCCGCTAAAAAGGCTCTAAAAGCCTGATTCTTATGCGCTGGCTATGGGTAGCGAGCTGGGCATGCATCCTTCTTGCGCAATCCCCCGCCAACGATAACTGTGCAAATGCCAGTTTTATACCGTTCGGGACTCCTCATGATCCGTATCAAGTAGGCACCTTTTACAGCAATACGGTTGATATCACGAATGCCACCCTTCAGGTCGGTGAGTATGTCCCTCCGGGGGTACCGAATGGAAAGTCGGTGTGGTATCGCTTCTACCTGCCTACTACCCGGACGGTTCGGATCGTACTTAGGCAGGTGGGAACTACCATAGACCCTACCCATGCAGGATGGACACTGTATAGAGGAAATATCTGCTTACCCGGAGCGGCCCAGCGTGTGGACCCTCCGATAGTCCTCATGGAGGGGTATACCCATGCCTGCTTGCAGCGAGGGTGGTATATGATCCAAGTGGGTGCGAACTTGGCAGCCAGCGGTCAGATTTATATGGAGCTTATTGTTTCCGCTCCTCGAATAGACGCAGGTGCGGAAGCAGAGTATGACCACATGGCCACCGCGCAGAACTTGGGGGTCCTAAACACCTCCTCCAGTTCTGTACTCGTGCGAGATGTCACTTTTGATTATGCCTGTCAGTCGGTCAGTCCAGGGGAAGCTATATGTGAGGGAGACTCAAGCTGGAGTAAGTCTACATGGCATGTTTTCCGAACGGACGGACATATCGATTGGCTCGGCTTAGAACTCTCAGAGGATCCCTGGAATAGCTCTAATGCTGCTCCCCGGGAGTGGCGACTGTTTCTCTATCAAGGGAATGCCCTGACAGATTCTGCAGCGGGGCTCCTCCTCTTGCAAGGGTGCATTCCGCTCGTCCAGAACAATAGTAGCACAGCCGCCCGATATGATTGGCTGTGCCAACTCCAGCCTAACACGTACTATTCCATCAAAATACTGGGTCGGACCGATTATGCCAATCGCGTGCGGCTGCGCCTCTATGAGCGAGGTAGCCAGACAGCCCTTTCATACAACCCCGTGGGCATTCCCGCTACTCACCAGCTGGGGACGCTCGCGTTTGGACCTACCTATACAGTGGGCGACTTCTGGAGCTGTCAAAGCCGTATAACCCCAAACCCCTGTGGAACTTTGGGGAGTACCGTCACGCCAGACGACACTATAGGGGATTTCGATTTGGCGCTTTATTACACGTTTACCTTGAGCGGGGCAGCCCATGTTCGCCTGTGGCATAGTAACCCGTGGTGGTGGTATTACTGTATGGGGACGGTGAGATTTCGAGTCTTTCAGGGAAGCCCTCCTGTAGATGGGTGCGTCCTTCCCTTGCGGGCGGTTGTGGATAATGATGGTTGGATAAACTGCTTGACAGCGGGTACCTATACTGTACAAGTACTGGCCCGTATCAATCGCTCTGCACTCTGGGCTCCCTGTTGGTCGCCTCATACTGCGTTGGGCCTTCCTGTGAGCTTCCATGTGCAGCTGGGTTCGACGCCGCAGCAGCTTTTTGGTCTGCACAATCGTCCCCAGGAAGCCGATTCTATCAATAATGGCAGTGCCCTCACACCTGGAGTGACTTACTATGCTCGAGAAGATACCTTAGACTGCCGCTCCACAGTCTTACCTGCAGGGGATGTGTGTGGCAGTGGGAACAATCGAGCTATTTATCGAATCCTGCGCGTCAATCAGGATGGGATTTTAGAGATAGGGGGGGGTAATTGGTGGCGGTTTCGCTATAGATTGTATAGAGGCGATGCCCGAGTGGAGCCCTTAATAGGTGGACGGATTCAAAATCTGATAGACCAAGTTGGATGTCAGGACCTCTACTATCCCGTAAAAGTATGTGTGACACCCGGCACGTACACATTGGTGAGCTTCGGAGACGATACGGACATCGGAGAGCGTGACAGGCCTTGGTTTCTCTTTCATGTGTTTCCTTCGGGAGAACGTAGATTTTATACGCCCACTTCTCCAGTGAGTCTTCCTTCCCAGCCGGATCCTCGCCCTAATGTAGAGGAAGTAGGCACGATCGGAGGTTCTACCCATGCTCTCACGGCTACATGGACACGGGTTACTTGTCAGGATAATCCGTTGACGATTTTAGGGTACGCTCCGTGTGGGGGCGCTACTAAGCAGTTTTACTGGGAGGTGTATATAGCGGAGCCGAGCTTGATTACTTTTTCTCCACAATATGCATACATAGCCTGGCCGGAGCTGGGCGTGACAGGTTGGCGTACTTTTAGGGGACGCATTAGTGATAACTCACTGACCTCGCTCTACAGAGATTGCCATGGGGGATACACTGCTTGTATGGAGCCGGGGTGGTATACTTTCGTTGTATATGCGGTAGGTGGAACGTACACCAGCCCTGCCTATACCAGTGGGAGAGGGGGAGCGATTGGGAATCGCATCTGGTTTACGATCTCCCGAGATCCACGGGTACAGAAATATGGTACATTCTCTACAGCGGACCGTCCGGGCAATCTCGATTGGGTGCCCCATTACGTCTACGCGCCGAATCAACATCGTAGCTATACCTTGGACTGGGAGTTTTGGTCATGTGCAAATAACATTCCTTTTCCTCCAGGTATTACACCTTGTGGAAGTGGACAAAATCGGATCAGCTATCGAGTGTTTTCTGTAACGCGTCCCAGCTATCTGGTCGTATATCAGGACGGCTGTTACAGCTCCTCTCGCCTCTATCAAGGAGATATTACGGCAAATGCGCCTCCGTATGCCGTTATTCACGACTGCTTTTCCGGTACGGGACGGGTGTGCTGGATACCTCCAGGGACGTATACCCTCGTGACTTTTGCAGGGGATGGATGTGTTGGTACTACGTATACTCCGACGATTTATGTGGATTCCGTGGGCTACTCTCAGTACAACTATGCTATCCATGCGTATGACTTTGGTACCCTCCCTCCTGATAATACCGAGTACAGGACCCGGCCGGGCGATCCGTTAGGACCGTATGGACGTCCCGGGAGTACTGACTTTATCTTTTGTACTACGGAGGCTTTCAGCTCTGATCCGGCTGCAAACTGTCCTTTGGGGGTAGTAAACCCCGTTCCAGGGTCTGCTACCCCTCCTACTCCGCTGCCAGACAGACGTCGGAATATATGGTATACTTTCGTAGCGGGAGGGAATGTACGGGTCCACGTAAGTGTATATCCGAGGACTCCTGGTACAGGGGCACAGCCGGCCTTCGCTGTATATGAGAGTGATGACCCCCCTACTGCATTTCCCGGGGTTGTCGATTCTACCGTAGCGGATGGATTGACCTTAGTAGCCTCTTCTCAGGGGTGGTGGTGGTGCTGTGATCAAGCCACCACTATAAGCTTTCAGCGGGATGCCTGCAGG
>JANZYW010000075.1 GCA_026413325.1 Bacteroidia bacterium
GAGACAGACCGTACTGTGTGCATGGCCCTGCGCCAGCTCCACCGCTTGCTGGAGCACCTCTTGCGCTCGGACAGTAAATTGGTTCCAGTTCATGGAGAGAAAGAGGGCAAAGGACGGACCGCTGCCATTTTGGCAGAAAGCCCTTATACCTTTTTGAGCCGAAGGATGAGCGACAGCCCCTTTTGATACAGGGTATCCGCTACATAGTTCCAAATAGGATGCTGAGGGGAAACCAGGGTAGCATTTCCTTATAACGACATAGTGTGCTCCCCTGCGGATTTTATCTTCTATCAGGGTAAGGGGTACTGAGTTTTCCATACGCTTCACTCCAGCCTCGACGACTTGAGAAATACAAACAATAGCAAGGAGTAGGATCTGGAAGACATAAAATGAGTCCTTTTTTTGAGTATACTCGCTTTTTCGATGGCCAAATCCGCCCGCATATGGGTACATAGTGCTCTCCATTCATGAACCAAAGCATCCCAGCTTCGTACCGATCATCAAAGAGAATGCTCTTCTCATCAGGATCCAAGCCAAATCGCATGGCGAAGATTGCTACGGAAGGCATTGAGATAATCCCCTGTGAGCATCTCTACTCTTTATGGAGAACCTACCAGGAGTACCCCTTTATGCTCCATTGAAGACTGCTGGGGCTGAAACGGATACAAGCAGTTATTGTAAAAGTCGCGGGCGAAAGAAAGAGTGTGGATCCGCCTCTAACATGAGGGCCCACTGGCGGGTGAAAGAGAACTCTGAGATATTCCCAGTAGGGAGCAATAGAGATGAGTGCTAATAGAGGGGTAACGTTATACCGCAGAAGGGTACCTGCTCCGCAAGTACTATGTGCGCTGAGAGGTTATCGGGCCTGTGAGAAACAGAAACCTTCTCCCGAAGGTATGCATTCTCTGTTTGGAGAGAGTCCATGATACCGAGGAGATGCCTAAGCTGCCACTCCAGCGTCTGGATCCGCCTCTCCTGGGCTTCTACCCGGTCTGCGAGGGCTTGTATGCTCAGGAGCGCCACCCCTGCTGGGTCGATGGTCACAAAATGGCAGGTTAGCTCAGGTTCTGCATGGAGAGCGGAAGAGAACGACTGTCATAAGGCCCAAGCGGTGAGGACCAAAACAAAGTTCGAATAGATGTACTTTTACCTCATGCAATCCTCCATCCAGAAAGCCTTCCAGGATGCACTCCAGGTGAAACAACGATTAGCTGCGTCGGCTGAGATACAGGAGCTTATCCAAGCGGTGGCGGAGCGGATGATCGCTGTCTTGCGAGGGGGCGGTCGGGTGTATTTCTGTGGGAATGGCGGCAGTGCTGCCGATGCGCAGCATCTCGCCGCCGAGCTAACAGGGCGATATTACAAAGACCGTCCTCCATTGCCGGCCGAGGCCCTACATGTCAATACTTCGTTTCTCACCGCAGTAGCCAATGACTACAGCTATGAGGAAACTTTCGCTCGGCTCCTTCGGGGCTGGGGACGCCCAGGGGATCTCCTGTGGGCGATGAGCACCTCTGGTAACTCCCCCAATATCCTGCGGGCGCTGGATACCGCCCGAGAACTCGGTCTTATTACGGTCGGGCTTACGGGGGAGAGCGGTGGGAAGATGGTCGGAAGGTGTGACTATCTCATTCGAGTTCCGTCATCAGATACGCCACGGATCCAAGAAGCCCACATGCTCATCGGCCACACTGTCTGCCAGCTGGTGGAAGAAACTCTTTTTGGTACCTAAGTCCCAGCGTTAAGGGTCAATCGCACAAGTCCATTGGGTGGGGGGCCAGCGCCTACGGCGCTGGCCCCCCACCCCCCATTCTTTACTGCCAAACCAAGCGAAACACCTGCGTGCGAGTCGGAGTTTCTACCCGCAGCAAGTACACACCCGCCGCCTCCGGACTGGGGATAGTGAGAGACCCCTCCGACCCCGCAAGGGGCACTTGATACAACCGACGGCCCGCTACATCGTAGAAAACTATGTCTCCCCCTTCTTCCCTCTCTGCCAGACTCCAGAAGACCTCTACCCCTTCTCCGATCGAGCGAGGGCGAGTCTCTACGGCCACGACACTCCCTTCTGGTAGGAGTACCACTTCTGCTATATTGCTCATCAGCACACTCCCCGTCGGGAGAACCTGTGAGACCTGATAAAAATACCGCCCTGGGAGGAGCCCTTCATCTGTGCAGCTGTATACCTCCCCTTCTCGGGAAGCAACGACCTGCCAATCTTGCTGTTCTGTTCTGCGCATCACGTGAAATCGCTGATACGGGTCCCGCGCATTTACTGCCCAGGAAAGGGCTACCTGTGAAGCATCTTTTCGTCGAGCTTGCAGCTGGACATCCCAGGCGGAGAGCACACAGCTCACGGTAAACCGCTGCCGCACCGTGTGGCAGCAGCTCTGAAAAGGTTCACAAAGCGTAAACTCCACAGTATATTCGCCCGGGGCGGGGAAGGTGACATTCAGGCTATTCAGAGAGCTGGCTCCGAGCCCTTGCGGCTGGAAGTAGGGCGGAAAACTCAAAAGCCAATATGAAAAATGTCCGCATGCAGCGGATTGACACGTAATGGGCCAGGGACACTGTGCATTGTTATCACACGGAACGAGACATGACCCTCCACAGGAACGTACATACTGAGAGCAGGATGGATTAAGCGTAACTGTCTGTCCTGCGCAGAAGGCAGCGGGAGACACGGTAAAGCAAGCCGTCGGAGCCCGATTTACTGTCACGGTAGTGGTCGCTGTGGCATCAGGACAGCCGCCGCCATACTGCACCCGCACACAATACGTCGTATTAGAAGTCGGATTCACGGTTATCTGATTCGCAGTGGCACCGCTGGAGATAGGAGCTCCTGTACAGCTCCCATTGGCATACCAGATATAGTTAGTGGGAGTGGGCCCCGAAGTGTTGGCTGTGAGGGTAACCCAAGAGCCTCGGCAAATAGTAGGATTATTAGGTGAGATGGAGACACTCCCTGAAATAGCCTGTACGGGAATATTGAAGTCTGTATTATTGGGCACACAGCTCCCACATGGACTACAGAGGGTGTTGCCATCTGTACCCGTGCGGATACGCAAAGTGTAAGTAGTACCGGGTGTCAACGGGCCCGAGAGGGTTAGCTGAACCTGCTGCGCAGAGGTACCACACCCGATACCTGTAGCGCCTGTGATCGTAGGGGACCCTGCGGGAGCAACGAACTGGAAGTCACTCCCATTAGCGGCGATAGAGCTGCAGTTGATGGGTGCATTGAAATTGACGATAACGGTATTGGCTCCACAGTTATAGGTAAACGAGGTCGGCTGGGGAACCTGATTATTCACGACCACGGTATACCCATAGGTAGCTGTGTTGCGTACAGGACAGTTATTGTCCTGAAGCGTGACGTAAAAAGTAAAAGTGCCATTCGAAGGAGGATTCCAACAAAACTGTGCATTCGGGGTAATTGTATTGTTCCCTGTCACGGTGAAGCTCGCTCCGGGAGGAAGGTTCGTCCATGTGACCGTTACCGGCTGGTTATCTGGATCCCGAAACTGTAGATTAAAGCATTGATTTACCCCTGGACAGAAGTAGGCGGTATAGGTGCCTGGATTGTTGGGATCGTATGGATTGGCGGGGAGAGTCCCATTCACAGCGCTGGCCTGCGGAGGCGCACCCGTACAGCTGATAACCCGAACCTGCATATCGCGCAGGTACTCCCCGATGAGCGTGGCTCCTCGATACTCTCGCACGAGGATGCATATAGGCCCTACCGCCGCCGCATTGGGAGTGAGGCAGACCGTCCCATTGGTCGTGTTGACCGTAGGAGGAGCGGTGGCAGGGAGGGGATTAGAACCACTACAACCGCCCGGGCAGGTTGCATTATAGGTAACACTGGTATTTACGTCGGTAGAGCGACAGTTGGTGAGGCTGACTTCCAAACGATCGCCATCGGGATCGGACATGCCGGGGTTGAAGCAAAAGCTCTGACCATTGCAAGCCAATGCAGTCGGGGGATTCGTATAGCGAGGGGTGTTGTTACAAGGTGCATCTAAGGTGTTCACCCGAATATAGATGAAATAATCCTCATCATTGGAGCCAGTCGTGATAGCAGAGTTCCGACAACAATCTGTATAGGAGAGGATCCAATCATTGCAGTTTTGGAGTTGGATTGTGCCCTCATATACATGCTCTTCCCATCCATAGGGACCTGATCCTCCATTGCAGTTGCTCTGCTGCCCCGGGCACACAGGTGTAATATCCGTGACGCTCACCCGATTAAGAGTGAAAGTAGTATTGACATTACAAGAAGTAGACTGACGACGTATACTAATCGAACTGGGCTGCGAGATGCCCGCACAGTCCCGATACACCCGCACCCGAATCCGATAGGTAGGGGGGCTGGTGCCCGCATTGAGACATTCCAGCGTGATCTCCCCTCCCATCAAGTGGGTAGCATAGATGAGCCCCAGCAAGCCAATACAGAGAGTGAAATAATGCATATAATGCAAAGTTAGAACAAATTATGGGGTCCACCAAAATGCATATAGCATTTTCGCTTAATAAAAATCCCGTTTTCAGGCTAAGCAGCTTCAGGGCTAAAGGTCTTTTTCCTACCCAAAATCCTTCTCCTTTCGAGAGCGATACTTCTAAAGGAATTTTCAGATGGTTATCTTTGCTCGGGTGGAAATCTCCGCGGCCAAAGAGGCACTCCCCGATCTGCCTGGGGTATATAAGTTCCTCAATACTCGAGGGGAAGTAATATACGTGGGGAAAGCCCGTAATCTACGGAAACGAGTACTCAGTTATTTTACTCGAGCAGAGGACCCAGCATGTGATTACAAGACCCGCACCTTAGTACAGTACACCGCCCAGATTGAGTGGATCGTCACGGATAGCGAATGGAATGCCCTCCTGCTCGAAAACAATCTCATCAAGCATTATAAACCCCGTTTCAATGTACTCCTAAAAGATGGGAAGACCTATCCCTACCTCTGCATTACAGATGAGCCATACCCCCGTCTCCTTTTCTTGCGTCAAAAAACCTACCCCCATGCAAAATACTACGGCCCCTTTCCAGGAGGCGGCATGCTTCGGACTCTGATGGAACTGCTGCGAGGACTCTATAAAATCCGAGATTGTGACCTCAAGCTTACGCCAGAGGGGGTAGCTGCTGGACGATTTCGCGCCTGCGTCAAGTACCACATCGGTTCGTGCTCCGCTCCTTGTATCGGCAAGCAGTCTCATGAAAGCTACGTAGCCGCTGTGCAAGAAATCCAGCGCCTCTTAGAGGGAGAATGGAATGCAGTCTTGGAAGAAATCGATCGGCAGCGAGAGGAAGCTGTCCATGCCCTCGAGTTTGAGCGGGCCCACGAGCTTAAGAAGCGATTAGAGCAGCTTCGCTCTTATCGCCAGCGAAGCATCGTCGCTGATGCCACCCTGGGCGACGTAGAAGCACTAAGCTTCGTCGTGGGGGTGCGTGCAGGGGTAGCCCACCACCTCTCCGTTCAAGAAGGACGCATCGTGGCCAGCCACACGTGGCAGTTTCCCCCAAAGGCATGGAGGGAAGCACCAGTGGAGGTGCTGGAAAGTGTACTCGGCGAACTGGCAGCTGACCAGCAACGTATGGCCTCTACTATCTTGGTAGACGGGTGGCCCCCTACCCTACCCTTCCCGGAAAGCGACGAGTACACCTTCCTATCTCCTGACGCGGAGGAATGGACAGAGCTCGCCACTCTCTGTCGCAAAACAGCCTTGACACTCGCAGAGCAGAAAAATGCATTTCTCACAGAGAAAAACCCTCCATCCAAAAGCTTACTCCAAAACTTACAAGAAGCCCTTCACTTACCCAAATTTCCCCATCGGATAGAATGTATAGACAATTCGCACCTTCAAGGCGCTCATTTGGTCGCAGGTGTCGCCGTTTTTATCGACGGAACACCCCGTCGAAGTGAATACAGACGATATATCCTCGAGGGGATCCCCGTGGGAGATGACTTCGCAGCTATGCGGGCTGTCATCCAGCGGAGATACGGGAAACGCCTCCGAGAAGGGATGCCGCTGCCCGACCTCCTGCTCATCGATGGAGGAAAAGGGCAACTCTCGGCGGCATTCCTCGCTCTACAAGAGCTTGACCTCTCTCTCCCCCTCTTCGCTCTCGCCAAGAAAAAAGAAGAGCTCTTTGCCCCTGGACGAGGAGAGCCTTTGTATATCGACAGACGGAGCCCTGTACTGAAGCTTCTCCAGCATATCCGAGATGAAACACACGCCACAGCAGTGGGTTTCCACAGACAGCGACGAGATAGTGCCGCCTTGCGAAGCCTACTCTTGTCTGTACCCGGTATCGGAGAAAAACTCGCCGAAAAACTTCTAAGCGAGTTTGGATCTCTGCAAAGACTTCGAGAAGTCCCGCTGGAGGCTCTCGCTCGTCTCGTCGGGAAGCAGCGAGCCAAACAGCTCCAAGAACACCTCCAGCATGTCTAAACCCATCGGAGAACTTCTCCAGGCTTTCTTTGCTGGGAGGCTCGGCAACCAGAGCCCCGTAGAAGGAAGATTACGAGAAGCCTGGGAAAGGCTTCTCGGTCCTGAGATCGCCACTGCCACAGAGGCACTCTCCCTCCGAAAAGGTACCCTCACTGTACACCTCAAAGACCCCTTGCTTCGACAGGAGCTCCGCTTACACAGCCAAAACATAGCAGAGCTCCTAAGAAACAGCGGCTTCACTGAGGTACGCAGAGTCAAGATATTGATATTGTAGGAAGCAGCTTTCTTCTCGTGCTTATCGCTCAAGAAAATAAAGGCAGGTCTACAACCACAGCGGCTCGCAATCAAGCAAGAAAGTTCTTAACCTCCTTTCGCATCTCATGCATGGCGGCCTCTTTTAGATCAATGTGAAAAATGATAGCTATTTTTGTTGAATGACTTCCTCTGAAGCCCTATCTCATGCCCAGGAGATATTAGAAAAATATCTTTTAGAGCGGGGTCTTCGTCGTACGGAAGAACGATTAGAAGTCTTGCGCACTATATATGAAGAGCTCACCCATTTTGATGCAGATAGCCTCCACCGACATCTCTTAGAGAGAGGACTTCGGATTAGTCGCGCGACTATCTACAATACGTTAGACCTATTTGTCTCTTGCGGTTTAGTGAAAAGGTATGCGTTCGCAGAGGGACGTACCTTATATGAGAGGAGCGTAGGAAGGCGCCAACATGACCATCTCATTTGCATAGAATGTGGGCACATCCAAGAATTTTGCGACCCCCAGCTTGGCCTGGTAGTTGAAGGGGTAGGCCGGCTTTTTCACATGAATCCCGTTCACCATGATTTGGTGGTGTATGCACACTGTCAAGTAGAAGGTTGCCCCCATCGTTCAGAAAACTCTACCTTTGCCACAAAATGAGTTTCAATCCTGACCTTCATATGACTTACGCACAGGAAAATCATGAAGACGTCATTCTCTTTCGCTTAGAAGGCAGCCTAATGGGCGATACCACCCAGCAGCAGTTCAAGGATACCCTCCTCAAGCTTCTGGATGGGGGTCATAAACGATTTGTACTGGATCTGTCAGCCGTTCGGAATGTCAATAGCTCAGGATTAGGCTCACTGATAACACTTTTTTCCCGTACCCGGTCTGCTGGGGGAGATTTCATTTTAGCAGCTGTTCCCATAAACGTAAGAAACCTCCTTCATATTACCCGCTTAGATACTGTTTTTTCGATAAAAGAAACGGTGGCAGAAGCTCTGCAAAGTCTCGGGAAGTGAGACTGCGTGTCGACGTAGTCTTAGGGCTTCAGTGGGGAGATGAGGGAAAGGGCAAAATCGTAGATACGTTAGCAGGAGAGTATCCTATCGTTGCTCGGTTTCAAGGAGGACCGAATGCCGGTCACACCTTATACTACCAGGGACAAAAAGTCGTTCTTCATCAAATACCCTCTGGCATTTTTCACCCGAATGTTCTCTGCCTCATCGGAGATGGGGTAGTCCTCGACCCTGAGATACTCCAGAGAGAAATACAAGGCTTACAGAAACTGGGGCTATCCCCCACGAAGCGCATTCTCATCGGGGAAAATGCCCACCTGATCCTCCCTGTTCACCGATGGGTCGAGGAAGTATCTGCTGAAGGCGAAAAAATCGGTACTACCCGCAGAGGGATAGGTCCCGCCTATGCAGACCGCTATGCTCGTCGGGGGCTACCCGTAGCATCCATACAGAGAAAGAATTTTCCCGAGCTCGTTCAGGCCCTTACTGCTTATCACGCAGCCCGTTTCCCAGCGCATACGCCGCCTCCCCTTGACCAGACCTTCTGGGAGGGAGTAGACCTCCTTCGAGAACTCCCTCGAGTAAAAATCGCAGAATGGCTTGGAAACTATTCGCGGGTCCTTGCGGAGGGCTCGCAAGGCACGATGTTAGACATCTTCGCTGGCACCTACCCCTACGTTACCTCCTCCCACACGACGGTGGCAGGCGTACTCTCTGGCTTGAGCATTCCCCCCCAAGCTATTGGAGAAGTATATGGCGTCACCAAGGCCTATGCCACTCGAGTGGGAGAAGGCCCTTTCCCTACCGAAATCACAGGAGAACTCGCTCAGTGGATTCAAACAAGAGGGGGAGAAAGGGGATCTACAACCGGCAGGCTTCGCCGATGCGGCTGGTTAGACTTGGTAGCCCTTCGATATGCCATCCGTCTCAATGGAGTTACCCGCCTCGCCTTGACGAAAGCGGATGTTCTATGCGGACTCCCAGAGATAAAGGTCCGCACAGGGGGAACGGACACAGCCCCCACCTATGCCACCCTTCCAGGGTGGGAACAACTCAGCGACCCCACTTTCGAAGCTTTTATCCAGTTCATAGAAGCAGAGACGGGCGTCTCTGTCTGGGGTATTTCTACCGGACCCGAAAGAGAAGCTTGGATGGAACGCCCGCTTCCCACCCCATAGGTTTTAAGAACCCTCCCTCCCCTTAGCCGCACCTTTTGCTCCCAGTACTTACTCCCCGAATCAGGCATTACAAGGCAGAAAAGTTGTTTCTCTCATCTTACGGAACCCACGTTTCCTGAAAGAGCTCTCCTCCCGCCCCAGTATATTCCCATACAAGGACGTTTTCCGTAAGCTGGATAACTTCCCTATTGAGAAAAAATCCTTGCCCCTCTATGATTAAGAAACGGTCCCCATTTGTAAAGCGCCAGCGGGCAGAGGCTCCCGGTGTCGGATCATCTGGGTCGCTGACATCACACGGCGTGGTATTTTGAAGGGATACGCTACCATCACTGCGAAAAGTCCACCGGTCATCTGCCCGACAAGCAGGGATAGGCTGGCTGCTTCCTCGTACGGACAGCGTCTGTAAGCGCCAAGTTCGGCTACTCCCGCCCGTCAATCGCGCAGCCGCATCAGGCGTAGAGGGCTGGGGCTTATCC